>JAISJK010000134.1 GCA_031261565.1 Candidatus Adiutrix sp.
TATCTGAGGGCATTCTGGAACGATCACCATTTCGTTAAGCCATTTTTCAAAAAATCTTGTCAAGAACTTTTTTTGATTTTTTGAAATTATTTTTCAAAGGCATGGCTGAATAGTTACAATTTAAATAATGCCGTGAACGGTTACTCAAATTGAAATGGTAACAGTTCGAACATTATAATAATGGCCTATTTTTCAAGTGGATAAAAAGCCTGTTCGACAATCATCTCGCGTATTTTCCCAAATTGTTTTTGAAGATAGTAGCGAGCCTGTTGTTCAATAACTTCATTACTGAACTTATTGATAATTTCTGTTTTATCAAAGACATAATTTTTGTCATCAATCTCTTTTGGCGAAATTGAAACCTCTATGCTGTATTCGTCAAAAGGCTTGATACCAACACAATATTTGTTTGTGAATTTATTTGCGGCGGCAAAAACAGGCTCCTTTTCGTAATACTCTTTATTCAATATTAGTACTGCCGCATTAGTGAAATCGCGTGACAATGTGATGCCTTGCATTTCCATAATATAACCTATGCTCCCGACCTTGCGATGCGAGGTGTCCAGATGAGGCCTCAGCGGCTTGATAAAAAAATTCCCAGGCGTGGGAACGCCTGGGGGGGCTTCCATGTTTCGAGATTGGATTTTTGAAATGCGGCAGCAACGCCGGGCGGGTGAAGATGGCCATTGAGCACCCCAAATGCTTTGATGGCCTCAATATATAGAGGCCGGGCGCTTCAAACAGTACAAAGTTCTGCGGACATATTCCCGGACGGTTTTTTATTCAGTCCACACCCGGCCGTGCCAGTTTCTTTGGAACGAAAAAAGCACGGCATCGGGCGTGCAACCGCTTTGTGGTATTTGAAGCACCGATTCAAGTAAATCACGATAGCGAGGATATGTCAAGATATTTTCAGGCTCCCTCCCAGAGGGAGCTGTCGCCGCCCATGGCGACTGAGGGAGAGGGAAAACCACCCCTCCTGAGGAGGGGGATTTAAGAGGTGGCCGCCCGGCTGGAGAGCTAACTTTTTTTGGCCTCCTGCCACAGCTCTTCCAGGCGGTCAGCCGACACATTTTCCGGTTTGAGGCCGTCTGCGGCCAGACGGTCTTCTAGGTGATTAAACCGGCGGACAAAGCGGTCGTTGGCCTCTCTCAGAGCCTCTTCAGCCGAAAAACCCAGGTGGCGGGCCAGATTGGCCAGGGCCAGCAACACATCGCCCATTTCTTCTTTGGCCCGTTGTTTGATTTCCGGGGCCGCCGTTTTTTTGTCGTATTCAGCATAGCCGCTGCCCGAGCCGGGAAAGATTTCATCCAGCTCGGCCAGCTCTTCATTGACTTTGAGCCGCACAGCCCCGGCATCGGGCCAGTCAAAGCCGGCCCGGCCCGCCCGGTCGCTTAAGCGGTGGGCCCGCTGGAGGGCGGGCAGGGCCTGGGGGACGGAGGCCAGCAACCGGGCGTGTTTGGGATCCTGGCGCTTGATGGCCTGCCACTGATCCAGCACGGCCTGGGCATCGGCCAGGGGCCGGCCGTCACCGAAAATATGGGGATGGCGGGCCACCATTTTGGCCCTAACCTGATTGATGATCTCGGCCAGGCTGAAATCCCAGCCGGCCCGCTGGGCCAATCGGCCGATGAAAACCACCTGAAAAAGGACATCGCCGGCTTCCTCCCGGATGTCGTCGGCGTTTTCCTCTTTCAGGGCCTCCAGCAGCTCGTAAGTCTCCTCCAGCACATTGCCGGTGATGGAGCCGAAAGTCTGCTTGATATCCCAGGGGCAACCGGTAACAGGATCCAGCAGACGGGCCACCACTTCATCCAGCTCGGCCAGGGCCTGGCCGGCCTTGGGGAGATCGCTCATGGCTTTATTCAGTGGCCGGCTGGGGCCAGGACGGGGCGGCCGCGCCCTGGCGGGGCGGGGCGCTGGGCGCACTGGAAAACAGATTGGGGTGTTCGGAGATAAAGCGCTTTTTGTCTTCCTCGGTAAAGGCGGCGGCGTTGCCGATATTTTTGAGCTTTTCCCGCCAGGCCGGGCTGATTTCCTCGGGCCGGGCGGCCAAAACCTTCTGAATAGCCGGCCAGTCCACCGTGGCCGTGGACAGAGGCGCGGCCGGAGGCTGGCCGGCGCTCTCGCTCTGGTATTTGGGCAGGGCCGGGCTGCGTCGGGCGGTGATGGCCGCCCGCAACTCCTGGCTCATCCAGGCTTTGGCCTGCTCGGTCACCGGTTGGATCCAGGGCCGGATCTGGGAATCAGTGAAAAATTTGTCATCCGGCTTTAAAAAGGTTTCCGCCCCGGACAGCAATATCCCGCAAATTAAGCCGCCTTTGAGCACCCCGATCACTCCGCCCAGAAGAGAGCTGATGACCGGGCTGATGGCCAGCTTGACGATTTTATCAAAGAATACGGAAATTATGCTGATGAGGAAGTAAACCACCATGAAGACCAGAATAAAGCTGATGATTTTCCGCTGGCCGTCAATGTTGAAGATGACCTTTAAATGCTCTTCGGCCAGGGGATAGTAGAGACCGGCCCCCCAGAAGGCGATAAAAATGCCCAGCACGGCCACCACCTCTTTGACTACTCCCCGGAAAAGCCCCCGGAGCAGGAAATAGCCAAGAACCACCATCAGAGAAATATCAAGCCCGCCCTCAAACATAAGACCACCGCCCTAAAGAATTTATAATTATTAAGATACTGTTATGCCGATTCAGTTGACATCCAGGGGTTGCGCTGGCAGACGGCGTTTTTACCGGAGTGCTTGGCGTCATAGAGGGCCGCGTCAGACCGGGCGATGAACTCGCGGGAATCCTCCCCCGGCCGATAAATGGTGCAACCGATACTGATCGTGACCTGGCGGTCAATGCCAAAATCGCGCCCGGCCACAAAGCGGCGCAATTTCTCGGCCACCTGCAGCGACTGGGGCAGGCTGGTGTTGGGGGCAATGACGACAAACTCTTCGCCGCCGTAGCGCACGGCCGCGTCATTTTTGCGCAGCGAGTTCCGCAGGACATCGCCGATCTGGGTCAGCACTGAGTCGCCGGTCAGGTGCCCGTAATCATCGTTAATGCGCTTGAAATCGTCAATATCAATCATCAGGAGGGCCAGATTGGGGGCGTAGGTGCGGAGATTGGCAATCTGATTTTGCAAAATATCCATGAAGGCGCTGCGGTTATAAAGTTTGGTCAGGGCATCGTAGAGGGCCCTTTTTTTAAAATCATTGAGGGCGGTGGTAATTTTGCGCCGCTCCAGGATCTCCACCCGGGCCTTGCGCAAAATGCGCACCCTCTCGGCGTATTCCTCGCGCACCGCCTGAATCAGGAGGACTTTGTCGTCTTTCAGAATCCGGGCCGTCGCCGCCAGGGGGATTTCCTCGCCGCTGTCGATCTCCTCCACCCAGATGCCGGAGGGCAGACTGACGCCCGGCTCGGAATTGTTTTCAAAAAAATCTTCGGCCTCTTCCATGAAAAATTCAAGCATGGCCGAGTATTGCCAGGGGTTGGGGCAGTGGCTGCCATCCTCCTGCTGGGGAAATAACTGGGTATAAAAATAGGGGGCCACGCCGCAAAAATTATAGACCTTGGGCGTGACGCGGCGCAGGACGGCCACTTCCATGGTCATCAGAACATCAAAAGCCAAACTGGCGGCGTGCGATGACTGGGCGCTGTTATTGCTGTTCATTTTGCTTGGTCACCATCATCTCCGCCAGAGTGTTGAAGGCCAGATCAACATTAAAACCCTCCCTGGCGCTGGTCAACATGATTTTTAGCCCACTGTGGCTCAAAGAGGCCAGAACCTTGTCGGTTATTTCCCAGGTGTCTTTCAAATCATTCTTATTAACCAGGATGAGGTGGGGCGTATCATGGCCCAGAATGTCGAGGGCGGTATTGCGCAACATCAGGGCCACCGAGAGGGTCTCGCCCCTGGTGCCGTCAACGACAAAGAAAAGACCGCCGGCGCCTTTAATATAGGAAATATTGACGGCGCTGTAGTTATCCTGGCCTTCCAGATCCCACAGGAGGAGATTGACCTCCTGCTCATCGACATCCTTCTTTAAGGGATCCTTCTTTTTGACGGTCACCGCTTTTTTGCTGACTTTGACCCCGACCGAGGATAGATAACTGTCTGAAAATATAGACCGCACATACTGCTGAACCAGGGCGGTTTTGCCCACAGCCAAGGCCCCCAGCATGCATATTTTTTTGTTTAACATTCCAGGCCACTCCACCTCATGCGCCAAACCTTGAAGAGCTGTCAATATAGCACGTATTTACTATTTTTTCAAACCATAGATAATGTGGTAGAATAAGATAAACATCAAGGGGCGGGGGCGGCCGGCCAGGCCGGCGCTCCCGGCTGACCCCGGAATAACAGGGAAAACAGCATTGTCAGAGATCAAACACAGAATGAACAGCGAAGAGCGCTTGCGGCAGGTCAACGAGCTCCTGCCGGCCGGTTTCGACCCCCATCAGACCATGCGGGTGCTGGCCGGCTATCTGCGCAACCTGGAAACCGCCTTTGAGGATTTCAAAAAAACCTCATCCACCGAGCAGCGGCAGCTGGTGAGCGAGTGCCGCAGCATCGGCAAGATCAGGGACGACCTCAAACAGGAAGTGGAGAGGCTGACCAATGACCTGATTGAGCTGACCAATACCCTGGAGGATCAGGAAAGCCAGCTGGCCACGGCTAACCAGAAAGTCCTTAATTACGAAAAACAGTTCAAGAAATTGCACCGCGACAACAGCGAAATGGCCAACAAGCTGACTCAGAAAGAAAATGACGCCAATTTCTACCGCCAGGAACTGGCCCGCAGCGTCCAGGACGGCGATGCCCTGGCCGCCAGCCTCCAGTCGGCCAACACCCGGGTGGAGGATCTGGAGCGCAAACTGGCCGTGGAGCGCGAGGCGGCCACCATGCACGAAAAGGAATCCCGCCGTCTGAATCTGATCCTCTCGGAAAGTCACGACAAAATCGCTCTGGCCGAGCGCAAACTGGAAGAGACGGTCATCAGATATTCCGAGGAAATCAAGCGGCTGACCGACCGGGCCAACACGGATACCCAGCACGAAGTCACTCTGCTCAAAAAGCGGGTTCGCTCCAGCACCGCCCCGGAATTGCGCGACCTCAATCAGCTCCTGAGCGCAAAAATGAGCGCGGAAACGGCCAGCAATTTCAAATCCCTGTTTATCCGCCTCCTGACCAAACTGGAGCAGGCCGGGCTGGATATCGCCTGAATCAGCGGCGCAGGGCCTGCTCCCAGGCGAAATCCCGGGAAGTGACGAAATCCTCCAGGCGGCGGAGCCGCTTTTCCACGGCGGCTGACCGGCGGGCCAGCTGCTCCAGGGCCGCCTCGGGATCCAGTTGAGCCTGGAGCCAGATATCCCGCTCCTCCTGGGTGTCCAGCCGGCCCTCCGGGGACGGGCTCAGGAGCCAGGCCGCAGCCAGATAGGCCAGGACGGTGGGCCACAGAAACAGGCAGACGGCCGAGAGGATGAAGGCCAGGCGCACCAGGCCCACCGGCCACTGAAAGTGGTCGGCCAAGCCCCGGGCCACCCCGAAGATGAGCCCGTCTTTGGCCCGGAAGGGCCCGTAGGTTCTGAGCTGGGCGGTGAAGCCCCGGGCGTCCGGGCTAGTCATGATCAGCTCCTTTCCGGTGGCTGGCGGCCAGGATAATGTCCTCCAGAGCGGTGAGCCGGTTTTCCAGGCCGCTCAGAGCCCGCTCCAGACGTCGGGCGGTCTCTGCGGTCTGGGCCCGCTCCTGGCGGTGGTCTCCGTCCCGGAAGATTTTGACGGCCAGAATGACCAGACTGAGGGCGATGAGGATCAGCGGCGCTCCAATGACGATGGTGAGGGCGGCGGCCAGAGACATGATATTCCTCCCGTTATGCTTCTGTTACCTGGTGGGCAGACCGGCCTTGATGTCCCGCAGCTCCTGATCCAGGCTGTCATCCAGCGCGGCAAAGACTTTCTCCCGGTCTTCCCCGGCTCCGGCCGGGCGGCGGCGCCCGCCATATTCCAGCTCGGCCTCGGCCTCCAGCCTCTCCAGGCGGCTGTCGAGGCGATCCAGCTTCAGCCGGGCCTCGGTCAGGTCGTAGCGCTTCATCTGGCCGGAAACCTTCAGGCTCTTCTGGGCCCGGCCCTCCCGGTGGGCCATGACCTGCTCCTTTTCCCGGGCCTGAGCCAGTTTGGCCTCCAACTGGTCGATTTCCTCGCGGTATTTGCCGATGACCGCCGCCAAAGTTGCGGCCTGATCCCGCAGCTCGGCCAGGGTCTGCTCGGCGGCCCGCTTTTCCAGGAGCGCTTCCCGGGCCAGGTCGTCACGGTCTTTGGCGGCGGCGGTTTCCGCCCGGGTCAGCCACAGATCCCGCCGGGCCTCAGCCTCGGCCAGGCGGTGCGCCCCCCGGCTCTGGTCGGCCATGGCCTGAGCGCAGGCGGCCTTGATCTCCACCAGGGTGTCTTCCATCTCGGCGATGATGAGCTTAACCATTTTAGCCGGATTTTCGGCTTTGTCGAGCATGGCGTTGAGGTTGGAACTGACAATGTCGGCGAATCTTGAAAAAATAGAGGGCATGGGAGGCTCCTTGAGGGTCTGGGGTTTAATCGGTCTTAATTATAAAGCAAGAAACGAGATTATAAAGCAAGAAACGAGCCGACTATATAAATTATTGATTACTCACAATAAATACTTTAAGACCGGCCGGCTCATCGCTTAATAGGCTAACTATTTGGGAAATAGACTATATTTTAGCTAAAGCTCTGCTTTGACTTTAAGCCTTTTTTTGCCTAAACTTGGCTTATTATGGCTGTCAAGGAAAATATTTTCAGCCGGGCTGAGCTTTTAATGCTGGATCAGGCCTGGCACCTGGCCGGGTCGCTGGTGGCTGATGATTTCCGGCTCAATTTCGATGATTTCCGCTCCTGGCCGGTGGACGTCAAGCCTTTTGCCGAGCTGGCCCCCGAGGAAAAAGCCCCCGGCGTCTTCGCCCAGTTGCTGCGCTACCTCCGGCCGGGCCCGGTAGTGGTGGGCGGCCGGCCGGATTATTACCGAATCTGTCTCTACGACCCCACCATCCTGGCCGCCGTGCGGCAGGAGCCCGGCCTGGAGCTGGCCCCGCTCCTGACTTATGTGCTGACTCACGAATTTGTTCACGTGGCCCGCTTCACCCGCTTCCTGGAGATTTTCGACCTCGATGACCAGGCCCGGGCCACGGAAGAGGAAATAGTCCACCGCGACACTTTTCGCCTTTTGCGCCCGGTCAGTCTGCCCGGCCTGCCCCTGGTGCTGGATTTATACAAGACCCACCGTCTGCCGGTGGATTGAGAGATCGGTAAAGCCATGAGCGCCCCTGACTATCCACCGCCCCTGAAAGAGGTGCCCAAATTCAAGGGGCTGCAAAAAGCTCTGGGCGGGCAGGGGGCCAACCTGCACGGCCAGGCGGCGGCCGTGGGCCTGACTTTTGTGGTGGCCATTCTCATCGGCCTTTACGCCGGCTGGTGGCTGGATCAAAAATTAGGCACCGCCCCCTGGCTGCTCCTGACCGGCCTCCTGGTGGGCGTGGCCGCCGGGTTTAAGAATCTGTTTACCCTGTCGGCCCGCCTGGATCGGCCGCCGGCTGAAAAAAAGAACCCGGAATCATGACGACTCTTACTGACCCAGGCCTGGATGAGACCCTGGCCCTGATCCGGCGGGCGCGCTGGGGGGCCCGGCTGAGCGGGCTGGCGGCGGCCGGGGCCGGAACCATCCTCGGCGGGTGGCCGGGTCTGTTGGGGGCGGCTCTGGGCTGGCTGGTGGTGGAGCTCAATCTGGGCCTCCTCCTCCTGGCTTTGCGGCGGGCGCCCCACTGGCCGGGCCGGGCCCTGAAGCCCTTTTTGTTCCGTTTTTATCTGGCCTTCGGGGCCACGGCTCTGGTCTGCTTTCTGGTCATCCGCCAAACCTGGGGTCACCCCCTGGCCTTTCTCCTGGGGCTCATGTCCTTCTTCCTCGGCCTGGGGCTGGCCCTCATCAGCGGGGGCCTTAAAAGTCGGGCGGCCCCGCGTGGCTGAGGCGGCCAGGCTGGCGGTCATCACCGGGCCCACCGGCGTGGGCAAGAGCGAGCTGGCCCTGAGGGCCGCCCTGGAGCTGGATGGCGAAATCATCAACGCCGACAGCCTGGCCCTCTACCGAGGGTTTGATCTGGGCACGGCCAAACCCAGCCCGGCTGACCGGGCCCGGGTGGCTCATCACCTCATTGACGTGCTGGAGCCGGACGAGTCTTTCGATGCCGCCGCCTACCTGCGGGCGGCCCGGCCTCTGGTGGACAGGCTGGGGCGAGCCGGCCGGCCGGCCCTGGCCGTGGGCGGCGCCGGCTTCTATTTGCGCAGCCTGACGGCTGGCCTCTTTGACGGCCCCGGCCGCGATGCCCAATTCCGGGCCGCCCTGACGGCCGAGGCCGCCGCCGGAGTGGATCTCCACGCCCGCCTGGCCGCCCTTGACCCGGAAACCGCCGCCCGGCTGGCCCCGGCCGACCGGGTGCGGATTGAGCGGGCCCTGGAGGTGCATCACCTCACCGGCCGCGCCATCAGCCACTGGCAACGAGAACATGGCCTGGGGGAAAAGCCCTTTCAGACCCTGACCCTGGTTCTCGACCGGCCGGCGGCGGAGCTGGACGAGCGATTGCGGCGGCGCACCCGGGCCATGTTTGAGCAGGGGCTGATCGCTGAAGTGGCAGGGCTCCTGGCCGCCGGCTGGCCGCCGGATCTGAAGCCCCTGGGGGCCATCGGCTACCGGGAGGCCGGCCAGTATCTGGGCGGGCTGCTCTCCTATGAGGAAGCGGTGGAAAAAACTTTTGTGGCCACCCGCCGCTACGCCAAGCGCCAGAGAACCTGGTGCCGCAGCCAAATGATCGGGGCCCTCTGGTTTCACCCGGCCGAGACCGGGCCGATTCTGGCCAGCCTTAAACATTTTTTTAATAAAACGGAGTGATAGTCAGTGTCCAAACCCATCAAAATCGGCCCGGTGACTGTTGGGGGCCAAGCCCCCCTGGCCGTCATCGCCGGCCCCTGCGTCATTGAGTCAGACGCCCAGGCGGAGGAAATCGCCGCCGGACTAAAAGCTCTGGCCGCCCGGCTGGAGATTGGCCTGATCTTTAAGGCCAGCTTTGACAAGGCCAACCGCTCCAGCCTGTCCTCCTTCCGGGGGCCGGGGCTGGTTCAGGGCCTGAAAATCCTGGCCGGCATCAGAGAGAAATATGGCCTGCCGGTCATCAGCGACATTCACGAGCCCAGCCAGGTTCCCGCAGCCGCCGAAGCCCTGGACGCCCTGCAGATTCCGGCCTTTCTGGCCCGCCAGACCGATCTTTTGGTGGCTGCGGCCCGGAGCGGCCGGCCGGTCAATGTCAAGAAAGGCCAGTTCATGGCCCCGGAGGACATGGGCCAGGCCGTGGCCAAGATGGAGGTTCAGCCCAATTTCGCCGGCCTGTGCCTCTGCGAGCGCGGCACCAGCTTCGGCTACCACAATCTGGTGGTGGATATGCGGTCTCTGCCCCTCATGGCCTCTTTGGGCTGGCCGGTCATTTTTGACGCCACCCACTCGGTGCAGTTGCCGACCGCCGGCCACCGCTGCTCCGGCGGCGATCGCCGCTTTATCCCCACCCTGGCGCGGGCGGCGGTGGCCGTTGGCCTTGACGGCCTCTTTCTGGAAACCCACCCCGACCCGGATCGGGCCCGGTGTGACGCGGCCAATCAGTGGCCCCTGAATCAACTGGAAAAACTTTTGGCCGATCTGCTGGCTATCCATCGCCTGCGGCCGGCCGGGGAGGGCGCCTGATGAAGACCCCCGACCTTTCCGCCATTAAACTGGTCGGCTTTGATGTGGACGGCGTGCTGACCAACGGCGGCATCACCATTCAGGACGACGGCCAGGAGAGCAAGCGCTTTTACAGCCGCGACGGCCTGGGCCTCAGTATTCTGGCCCGCAGCGGCCTGGAGACGGTCATCATCACCGGCCGCCAGAGCCGGGTGGTGGAGATCCGGGCCCGCGACCTGGGAATCACCGAAGTGCATCAGCAAGTCAAGGATAAATGGCCGGTCTTTGAGACTATCCTGAAGCAACGGGGGCTGGAGCCCGGCCAGGCCGCCTTTGCCGGCGATGACCTGATTGATTTGCCCATTCTCCGCCGGGTGGGGCTGGCCCTGGCCCCGGCCGACGCCTGTCCCGAAGTGCTGGCCGCCGCCCATTTCGTCAGTTCGGCCCGGGCCGGCCAGGGCGCGGTTCGCCAGATGGTGGAGTTTATTCTCAAGGGCCAGGGCCGCTGGGCCGAGGTCCTCAGCCATTATCAGTCCTAGCCTATGGATACTGACGCCCGCCTTGAGCCGTTGAGACAGCAGGCCCTGTCGCTCCCCAACTCCCCCGGGGTCTATCTGATGCGCGATGGCCAGGGCCAGGTTATTTATGTGGGCAAGGCCCGGATTTTGCCCCGGCGGGTCTCCAGCTATTTTCAAAAAACGCCCCCCAGCGCCCGCATCGCCCTGATGGTCTCCCGGATAGACAAATTCGATTTCGTGGTCACGGCCACGGAAAAAGAAGCCCTGATTCTCGAAAACAGCCTGATCAAGAAATATCGGCCCCGGTTTAACGTCATCCTGCGGGACGACAAAACCTACCCGTCCCTCCGGCTCAGCCTGACTGAGGACTTCCCCCGGCTGGAGATTGTCCGCCGCCCGGTCAAAGACGGCTCCATCATCTTCGGCCCCTTCCCCTCCTCCGGGGCCATGAAAGACACGGTGCGCACCGCTCTGCGCCTTTTCCCTCTGCGCCAGTGCCGGCGGCCGGAGGTCAAAAAAGCCTCCCGCCCCTGTCTCAACTATCAGATGGGCCGTTGCGTCGGCCCCTGCCGGCCGGAAATGACCCTGGAGGAATACCGCCGGCTGACTGACCAGGTCAGGCTTTTTTTCCAGGGCCGGGACACGGAGCTGGCGGCCAGGCTGACCGGAGAGATGAAGGCCGCGGCCGACCGCTATGACTATGAGGAAGCCGCCCGGCTGCGCGACCGGCTCAGCAATATCAAAAAAACCCTGGAGCGTCAGGTGGTGGATCAGGCCGAGCGCCGCGACCTGGATGTCTTCGGCTTTGACCAGAAAGAGGGCCTGCTCCAGGGCGCCCTGCTGATGGTTCGCTCCGGCGCGGTCTCCGGCTGCCAGCCGCTGGAGTCAACGGGCGGGGGCGAGGCCGAGGCCGGCGAGGCGGCCTTAAGCCTGCTGACCCAGTATTACAGCGGCGACAACTTTGTGCCCGACGAGCTGCTCTGCCCCGGCGACTTGATTCAGGACGAAGACTTGGCTACGCTGGAGGACTGGCTGTCGTCCCTCAAGGGCCAGAGCGTCAAAATTCATGTGCCTCAGCGGGGCGACAAGACCCGCCTTCTTGAGATGGCCCGGGAAAACGCCCGGGCCGCCCTGGAGGATCGCCTCGGCCGCCTCAGCCGCAACCGGCAGGTCATGGTGGAGCTGAAGGTCCGGCTCAATTTGGAAAAAATTCCCCGCCGGCTGGAGTGCTTTGACCTGGCCCACCTCCAGGGCCAGAACGCCGCCGCCGGGCTGGTGGTTATGGAGGACAATGAATGGAAAAAAGACCACTACCGCCGCTTTAAAATTAAGTCAGCCCAGGGCGGCGACGACTACGGCGGGATGCGGGAGGTGGTGGCCCGCCGCTTCCAACATGAAGACTGGCCCTGGCCGGATTTGTTATTGCTGGACGGCGGCAAGGGCCAGCTTCACGCGGCCGAAGCGGCTTTTGAGGATTTGGGGCTCCAGCCGCCCCCTTTGGCGGCCATCGCCAAGATCAGGCAAGAGGGTGATATTGACCGCGTTTTCCGGCCCGGGCGTAAAAACCCGGTGGATCTGAAGGCCGGCTCACCGGGTCTCCTCCTGCTCTCACGTCTGCGGGACGAGGCCCACCGCTATGTGGGAGCTTATCACCACCGGCTCCAGGCCGCCACTTTTCTGGAGAGCCCCATCCTGGCCGCGCCCGGCCTGGGGCCGGCCCGGCGCAAGAAACTGCTCAACCATTTCGGCTCGCTGGAGAATCTGGCCGCCTCGCCCGATCAGGCTATCCTGTCCGTGGTGCCCCTGCCCCCGGAAGGGCTGACCATTCTCCGGCAGTCTTTGGACAGGTGGCTGGCCGGCGTCACTCAGAGCGCTTGAACAGGGCCCAGAAAAAGCCGTCGGTGCCCTGGCGGTGCGGCCAGAGGGTCAGACCGCCCTCACTGAGCAGGCCGCCCAGCGAGACCGGCCAGGCGGAAGGGGGCTCGGCTTGAAATCCGGGCTGCTCGGCCAAAAACCGGGCGGCCGTGGCCGGCCCCTCGGCCCGGCTGAAAGAGCAGACGCCGTAGATCAGACGGCCGCCCGGTTTGACCGCCCCGGCGGCGGCCGACAGGAGCTTCCCCTGCAATTCGGCCAGGCGCCGGAGGTCGTCCTCGGTCTTGTTCCACTTTAAATCCGGGCGGCGGCGAATAACCCCCAGGCCGGAGCAGGGGGCGTCCACCAGCACTAAATCAAAGGCACCCGGCGGGGGCGGCGCGGCCAGCAGATCACTGGCCCGGGTCTGGATATTGTCGCAGCCCAGGCGGGCGGCCTCCCGGGTCAAAAGCTCCAGCCGGGCCGCGTTTTTATCCTGGGCGGTGATGAGCGAGCCCGGGTTCAGAGCGGCCAGATGCAGGGATTTGCCCCCCAGGCCGGAGCAACCGTCCAGCACCCGGCTCCCCGGCGGCAGAGGCCCGGCCAGCAGGCCCACCAGTTGCGAGGCCTCATCCTGCACAGCGAAACGCCCCTCTTCAAAGCCGGGCCAGTCTTCCGGGCGGCGGTCAAAACTGGCCGGGGCCAGGCCCCAGGGGGAGAGGGCGGTGGGCCTGGTTTCAAAGGGCAGCCGGGCCTGGAGTTCCTCCCGGCTGCCCCGCCGGGGGTTGACCCTGAGGGTGGGCGGTGTAGCCTTGTTGCCGGCCAGGAGCAGCTCTTCCGTCTCCTCCGGCCCCAGGCGTTGCATCAGCCTGCGAACATACCACTCCTGATAGCTGTGGCGCCGGGCCAGATCCCGGGCCGGGTCGCCGGTCAGCGGCAGGGCCGGGGGCCAGGCCGCGCCGGCCTCCCTTTCCCGCAAAAGCCCGCGCAGAATGGCGTTGACCAAGCCCTGCCGGCCGGGGGTCACCGCCTTGGCCAGGGCCACTGTTTCCGACACCACCGCGTGGTCGCCCAGGCGATCAAAAAACAAAAGCTGGGCCAGACCCAGCTCCAGCACCAGGGCCAGGTCGGGCCCGGCCCGGCCAGCCGCCAGCCGGCTCTTCATCAGCCCGTCCAGGTAGCCGCGATGCCGCAGCGTCTCATAAACCAGGGCCGTGGCCAGCCCTAAATCCCTGGGGCTGAGCAGCAAACCTTGAGCCACTAAACTTTCCTCCGGCCGCCGGCCGCCGGCCACCTCTTTCAGCGCCCGAAAGGCGGCCAGCCGGGGCTCGGCTGTCAGTTCCCGCATGACTCCAGCCTCTCTGGCCGGTAGCCGCGCTGAAACTCGGCGGCGGGCAACCGTTTTTTGCCCTCGGGCTGCAACTCGGCCAGGGCCAGCGCCCCCTGGCCGGCGGCCACCAGCAGGCGGCCTCCCTCCAGCCCCAGCACCTCCCCGGGTTGGGCCGGGCGCGGGAGATCGGCCGGGGCGGCCCCAAAGAGTTTCAGAGATCGGCCTTTGAACCGGGCCTGGGCTCCGGGCCAGGGATCCACCCCGTTGATCAAACCCGCCAGCTCGGCCGCCGGCCGCTGGAAATCCACCCGGCCATCCTCTTTGCGCAAAAGGGGATTGACCGTGGCCGGGGCCGCCTGAGGCCGGGGACAGACGGTGCCGGCCTTGAGCCCGGCGATCACGGCCAGGAGGTCTTCAGCCCCGGCCAGGGTCAGGCGCTCTTCCCAGACCCCGGCGCTTTCGCCTTTGACAGGGAAAGACCGCTGGCTCAGGATGGGGCCGGCGTCCATCTCCTCTTCCAGAAAAATTAGGGAAACCCCCACCTCCCGGTCGCCCCGGATGAGACTCCAGTTGACCGGAGCCGGGCCCCGGTGACGCGGCAACAGCGAGGGGTGGATATTGACCGGCGGAAAACGGCCCAAGCCCAGCAGGGCCGGGGGCAAAAAGCCGCCGAAGGCGGCCACCACCAGCAGATCCGGGGCCACAGCCCGGATCTGGCCGATGACTTCCAGTGAGCGCACCGACCTGGCCGCGAGGCTGGGCAGTTTTAATTGATCGGCCAGGGCGGCCACAGTTGAGGGGCGTAGTTGCCGGCCCCGTCCGGCCGGGGCCGGCGGGGGGCTGACCACCAGAACCACCTGATCCGGGCCGGCGGCCAGGGCCTCTAAAGCCGGCCGGGAAAAAGAGGTGCTGCCGAAAAAGACAATCCGCCAGGGGCCCGCCTCAGTCACCGCTATCCTCTTTCAGCATTTTTTTAAGTTTGCGCTTATAAATATCCCGCTTGAGCTGGCTTAAGCGATCAAGAAAGAGGACGCCGTCCAGATGGTCAATCTCGTGTTGCAGAATAACCGCCCGGCGGCCGTCAGCCTGGAGGCTGAGGGGGGCCCCGGAGATATCCTGGGCGGCCACCTCCACTTCTTTGGCCCGGATAACTTTCTCGTGCAAGTCAGTGACCGACAGACAGCCTTCGTCTGAGACCTGCTCGCCCCCGAACCAGATGATGCGGGGATTGACCAAAGTCAGCACCCGCTCGTCAAAGTCCTCATCATTCTCCGCCCCGGCGATAACTATCAATCTTTTCAGACAGCCCACCTGGGGAGCGGCCAGCCCGGCCCCGGGCGCTCCGACCATGGTTTGCCCCATATCAGCGGCCAAAATTTTCAGCTCCTCGTCAAAGACGGTCACGACCTCGGAAATCTCCCGGAGCCCGGGGTCGGGATATTTTAAAATGGGTAAGATGGCCATGAGTTATCTCCTTAAACCAGTGTCCAGGGCCAGGAGGTTGAGGTCGCGAACCTTGGCCGGCACATAGTCGGCCACCAGAGACGGCCAGTCCACCGGCCCCAGCTCCAGAGCCCTGATCAGAGCGCCCAGAATAATGATATTTTGCACTTTGGCATTGCCCAGCTCCCGGGCCAGGCGGCCGGCGGGCACGACCAGAATCCCTGGGGCCAGGCGCTGGAGCTCCTCGATCACGCCCTCAGGGTAGCCGGTCAGGCCGGCGGCCACCGGCAGAGAGTAAATTTCGTGATCATCGGTGATTAACCGGCCCTCCGGCTTGAGAAAGGGCAGAAAGCGCAGGGCCTCAACCTTTTCAAAAGAAACCAGATAATCGGCCTCCATCAGCCCGATATTGGGCGCGTAAACGCGCCGGCCAAATTTTATCTGAGTGCTGACGCTGCCGCCGCGCTGGGACATGCCGTGAATTTCAGACATTTTTAAATCATAGCCCAGGCTGATCAGGCCGGCGGCCAGAATTTTCGAGGTCAGGATAGCCCCCTGGCCGCCCACGCCCACCAATAGTATGCTGGTTGTCATTGGGCCTCCTCCATTTCAATGGCCTCAAAGCCGCAGACCGAGCGGCAATAGCCGCAACCCAGACAGGCGGTGGGGTCGATGCTGGCCCGGCCGTCCCGAAAAGAGAGGGCCAGGCAACCCACTTTGAGGCACAGGCGGCACTTTTGGCATTTGTCCGGGGCAACCCGGCCCCGATACTTAAAAGCGCCCCGCATTTCTTTCAATAAGACACAGGGGCGGCGGGCGATAATAACCGACAGACCGCCGGCGGCCAGGCTCCGCTCCAAGGCCTCGGTCACCGCCGCCCGATCCAGGGGGTCAACGAGGCTGAGGCGGTCGGCCGGCACCCCCAGGCCCCTAACCACCGCCGCCATATCTAGAGCCGGGGCCGGGCGGCCCATCAGGTCGAGCGCGGTGCCGGGGTTGGCCTGATGTCCGGTCATGGCCGTGGTGGAATTATCCAGAATGCACAGGCAGAGGTCAGCCTGGCTGTGCACCGCCTCCACCAGCCCGGTCAGGCCGGAGTGGTAAAAGGTGGAATCACCCAGCAAACCAACTACTTTGCGCTGATCGCCCGCCGCTTTCAGGGCCAGGGCCAGCCCAATGGCCCCGGAAAACCCGGCCCCCATGCAGATCAGGGCGTCCAGGGCTTCCAGCGGCGGCTGGACGCCCAGGCTGTAACAGCCAATGTCGCCGAAGACGGCCAGGTCTTTTTTCTTCTGCCCCAAAATGTGCAGGATACCCCGGTGGGGGCAGCCGGCGCAGAGCACCGGCGGACGCGGCGGCGGCTGAATCAGGCTGGTCAGGGGCCGGGCCGGAGAGGGCGGCCGAAAGGCCCGCCGTAGCAGAGCGGCGTCCAGTTCTCCCAAAAGGGGGATCAGCTCTTTGCCCAGACAATCGAACCCCAGGGCCCGGACAGCCTTTTCCAGATAGGGGTCGCCCTCCTCGATAATGTAGAGGCGATCCACAGCCCGGGCAAAAGTAGCCAGGAGCCGGCCCGGCAGAGGGTAAGTCAGGCCCAGCTTGAGGTAGGAAACCGTGTCGCCAAAAGCTTCCCGAGCCTGCTGGTAGGCTGCGCCGCTGGTAATCACCCCTATTTTTTTAGGCTCGTCCCACTCTATGCGGTTAAATTCGCTGTCATTATTGAAATCAGCCAGCTGTCTCAGCTTGGCCTCCACCGCCGCGTGGCGGGGCCGGGCAAAAGCCGGGATCATGGCGTATTTTTTAATATCGCGCAGATAAGCCTGAATGGGCGGCTTCGGTCTGGCCCCTGGCGCGACCAGACTTTTAGAGTGGCAGACCCGGGTGGTTAGGCGCAATAGCACCGGCGCGTCAAAGCGCTCGCTCAGGTCAAAAGCGGCCCGGGTGAAATCAAGGCATTCCTGGCTGTCGGCCGGCTCCAGCATCGGGAGCTTGGCCAGCTCGGCGTAATGGCGGTTGTCCTGCTCGTTCTGGGAGCTGTGGCAACCGGGGTCATCGGCCGACACCACCACCAGCCCGCCGCGAACCCCGGTGTAGGCCAGAGTCAGGAGAGGGTCGGCGGCCACGTTCAGGCCCACATGCTTCATGGCCGCCAGGGCTCGCACCCCGCCCAGGGCCGCGCCGCCGGCCACTTCAAGGGCTACTTTCTCATTGGCCGACCAGCGGGAGTTAATCTCCGGGTAACCGGCCAGAGTTTCCAGTATTTCCGTGGAGGGGGTGCCCGGGTAGGCCGCAGCCACCAGACAGCCGGCTTCCCAGGCGCCCCGGGCTACGGCTTCATCGCCGCTTAATAAAATTTTTTCCATATCCGCCTCAATAGAGAGTTATTTGATTGACCGCATTATAAACATAATGATACAGGCAAGTAAATAGCCGGCCCGTAAAACCCTAAAGGGACAAACTTGACAGAAATCGGCCTTCTGGATAGAATCCACCAATGAAAATCCTGCTGATCGACAATTATGATTCTTTCACCTATAATCTGGTGCACATACTCAAACAGTTGCTTCAAACGGGCGATTCTCTGCGGGTGCTCAAAAATGACGACCCGGCTCTGTCTCTGGCCGGCGACTATGATAAAATAATACTCTCCCCCGGCCCGGGGCTGCCCAGCGAGGCCGGGGGCCTTTTAGAGGTCATCCAACGCTTTGGCCGGTCGATGCCCATTTTGGGCGTCTGCCTGGGGCACCAGGCCATCTGCGAGAGTTTTGGGGCCTCTTTGGCCAACGCGCCCCGGGTTTTTCACGGGGTCTGCTCAGAAATATCAATATTAAAGGCGACCTACATTTTTACCGGCCTGCCCCCCACCATCAAAGCCGGCCGCTATCATTCCTGGTATGTGGATCACCAGGCCTTCCCCGCTGAAATGGACATAACGGCTGTGGATCAAGATGGGCTCATCATGGCCGCTTCGCACAAAACATATGACCTTCACGGTGTGCAGTTTCACCCCGAATCCATTATGACTCCAATGGGTAAAGACATCATGGCCAATTTTATCGGGCGGACATCATGCTGAATAAAAGCCCGGCGCACCTGACTCAGACTGACGATATGGCTCTAATCCGTCATGAAATGAACCAATGCGGCCAGAAAGCCGTGCCGTTTCTGTTCGCGGTCAATTTTGAAATGAGCGAAGGCCTGTTCCTGAAAACCGGGCCCAAGACCAGCGAGGTCTTCTACCATGTCGGGAATATCGGCAATAAACCGCGAGGCCTTTCGCCCACCTGTCCTGGCCCGCTGACCGCCCGGCCCCTTTATCCTGAGGAATATTTGACCAAATTCCAGATTGTCCAGCAGGGGCTGCGGCGCGGCGACTCCTACCTCACCAACCTGACCCTGAAAACGCCGGTTGACTGCCCCCTGACCCTTAGAGATATTTTCCTTTTAAGCGATTCGCCCTACCAGTTGCACCTGCCTGGCCGGTTTGTCTGTTTTTCGCCGGAGAGATTCGTCCAAATAAAAGAGGGGCGCATCTCGACCAACCCTATGAAGGGCACCATCGATGCCTCCCTACCCGAGGCGGAGGCCAGGATTCTGGCTGATTTCAAGGAAACCGCCGAGCACAACACCATCGTGGATTTGCTTCGAAACGACCTGAGCCAGTGGGCCGATGGCGTTCGGGTGGCCAGATTCCGCTACATCGACCGCATCGGGGCCCGGGAGAGGGCCATACTGCAAGTCAGCTCGGAAATAGTCGGGACTCTGCCGCCCGATTATCTGTCATCTTTGGGCGACATTATTTTCAGTCTGCTGCCGGCCGGCTCCTGCACCGGCGCCCCGAAAGGCGCGACAGTAAAGATCATTAAACAGGCGGAAGGCGAAGAGCGGGGCTATTATACAGGAGTCTTCGGCCTTTTTGACGGGCGCACCCTCGACAGCGCGGTCATGATCCGCTTTATTGAAGAGGACGCGGTGGGCCGCAAGTTTTTCCGTAGCGGAGGAGGGATAACCGCCTATAGCCGCTGGGAGGACGAATATCGGGAAGTTCTGGAAAAAATCTACCTGCCCGTTGGGAACCATGGCTGAGCCGCGCTTTTCCGAAGTCATCAAAGTTTTGGACGGAGTTTTTTTCAACCTGCCGCTCCACGCCTCCCGCATGGCCAGGACAGCCAGCTGCTTTGGCTATCCCGCCCCGCCGCTGGATCTGCCCCGGATACCAGACAATTTAGGCTGCGGCTTGGTCAAGTGCCGCCTGGTTTATGGGCGGGACATTGAATCGGTGGAGTTTAGCCGCTATAGCTTCCGCAAGATCAACAATCTGGCCCTGGCCAACGGGGATGAGCTGGACTACGCCCACAAATCAACCGACCGCCGGGCTTTGGCCGACCTCGTCGCTGCGGCCGGGGCCGATGAAGTGCTCATTGTCAAAAATGGTTTAATCACCGACACTTCATTTTCCAACGTCGTCTTTGATGACGGCCAGGGCCGCCTGACCACGCCCCGGCAGCCCCTTCTGGCCGGGGTCAAACGCGAAACGCTTCTGCGCCGGGGCCTCATCCGGGAAGCTGAAATAAGCCCCGCTGATTTGCCGGGCTTCCGCGCCGTCTATCTGATTAACGCCATGACGGATCTGGAAGACCGGCTGTCCCCGCCCCTGCCGGCCGTTGAGGGGATTTACCTACACCGTGATCGTCCGGCCGGAATAATTTCGCCATGAGCCTAGCCGCACACGCAAGAACCATATATTTTTCAGATCGCCTCAAGCGAAGCTTGTCGGTTATTCTGGAGAGCCCTCTGACCATTGTGGAGGCCCCTCTTGGCTACGGCAAAACTGTGGCCGTGAGGGAATTTCTGCGTGAAAGCCAGACGCGGGCAGTATGGGTTTCCGTTAACGGGGCCTCGGAGCACATCTTCTGGCAGAATTTCTGCCTGGAGCTGGCGCGGCTGCCGGAAACGGCGGAAAGCGCCAAAGCCCTGTTGCGCCTCCGCTATCCCTATGACGATGTGAGCCGCGATGAGGCCCGGAATCTTTTGTTGCGTTCGCCCCTGGCCGAGCCGACTGTTCTGGTTGTTGACGATCTGCATCTGATTTCCAAGTCGGCGGATTTCGCCGGCCTTTGCGAAACGCTGGCCAGGAGGGGTATCCCTGATCTGCATATCGTCGGCATAACCCGGCATTTGTATGAGGGCGATAAAGTATCGCTGATTATGAAAGGTTTTCTCGCCCATATCGGGCCGGAAATTCTGGCTTTTGAAGCTGGGGAAATTCAGGAATACTGCGCTCTATGCCAACTGCCTGTCAGCCAGAACCAGGCCCTCGCACTGCATACAGCTATGGGCGGCTGGATTAGCGGCGTCTATCTGCACCTGCGCCATTACGAGGCCCACGGCGCTTTTTCATTGCCCGCGCCTGAAAACGACCCGATACGTTCCGGGGGCGGTCTGGCGGCCGCCCTGGCCACCAGCGATCTCCCGGCGGAACTGGTCATCCTGTTGGAAGAACAACTCTACGCGCCTCTGCCGCCGGAAAGTAAAAAACTGCTCTTTCTGCTCTGTCCCCTGCAACATTTTACCGTGCATCAGGCGGATTTTTTATACGACGGCGACACCCGGGAACTTCTGGGCGAGCTGGTGCACACCAATTCCTTTGTGAGTCTGGACAAGGGGAGTGGCGTTTATTCTCCGCACGCTATTTTCCGGTATCCGCTCCTACGGCTGTTCCATGAGCTTCCCCTTGAACGCCGCCAGGAAATACACATCCGCTGCGGAGACTGGTTTGCCCGCACGGGAGAATTTGTCGCGGCCATGGAACAGTATCATGAAGCGGAGGCTTTTGAGAAAGCGTTCAGTCTGTTGGAAAAGGACATGCACCGCTATCTGGTCACTGAAAACGCCGCCTTTTTCACAGCCATGTTTCAAGCCTGCCCGCCCGAAATTCTGGATCGCCACATCGGCGCTGTTTTCAAACACGCCCTGGCTTTGTTGAGCGTGGGAGACAAGCAGGGCTTCGGCGCCCGCTGCGCATGGCTGACGGCCAAATGCGCGGCCCTGCCCGAAGGCCCTGAGGCTGACTCGTGGAAGGGCGAACTGGCCACCTTGATGGCCATGACCAAATATAACGACATCGCGGCCATGTCGGCGCTCCACCGTAAAGCCTATGCCCTGCTTGGCCGCCCCACTCAGTTGTATGGCCCGGATTCGCCCTGGACTTTGGGCTGCCCCTCGGTGCTGTTCATGTTCCACCGAGCCAGGGGCAAACTTAAAGAGGAAACAGGGCTGATGCACGAATGTATGCCGCCCTACTATCAACTGACCAATATGCACGGAGCCGGCGGCGAATATCTGACGGAAGCCGAGGCCCTCTACCATGCCGGTGATTTCAGCCGGGCGGGCGTGGTTTGCCGCGAAGCCGAGGCCATGGCCGAGCGAACCAGGCAGACCGGCAACCTGATCTGCGCCCTGTTTTTACGCCTGCGGCTGGCCCTGGCCTGCGGCCGGGGGCGGGAAACCCTGGAACTGGCCGGGGCTGTCCGCGCTCTGATCAGCCGGAGTCAGGAATACTATTTATTGTACACGGCGGATATGTGCGAAGGCTGGCTTTATTCCATCCTGGGGGCTTATTCGCGCATGGCGGGCTGGCTGCTGGAGGGCGTGAGCAGGGCCAGCCGGGTTTACGCCTTTGCCAAAGGCTGGCTGCCCCTTGTCCAGGGGCGCGCCCTTTTGCAGTCCGGGGAATTCCCCACCGTCATCGGCGAGTTCAACGCCCTGCTGAAAGATGAAGTCTGCGACCAGCACCGGCTGCTGTTCCTTTACGCACACATCTACCTGGCCGCCGCCCATCAGGGCCTGGGCGACAAATGCAGCGCGGCCAAAGCCCTGCGCATGGCGCTGGACGAGGCCCGGCCGGATGATCTGTATATGCCCTTTGTGGAAAACAGCGACTATATTCTGCCGATTCTGCGCGCCCTTAAACGTGGCCGCCACCAGCAGGGCATCCAGCGCATACTGACCTTGGCCGAAGCCTGGAACACGCATATTCAGGCCGTCAAAAAGATTACCGCCATTTCGGCGCCGTCCCCCGCAGTGACCGCAGCGGAACAGGAATTGATCCGCCTGCTGACCAACGGCGAATCCTTCAAGGAAATAGCCTACCGCCAGAATCTCAGCTACGGACGGGTCAAAAACAAATTTTCCGACCTTTATAAACGCTTCGGCGTTCACAGCCGCAGCGAACTGCTGAAGCGGCTGACGGAAGGGGCTTGCAATCTTTAATCAATAAATTAAGTATATTAAATCATAAAAACAAGAAAAACGTTACCAAATAGCGTGACCTTTTTCTTGTTTTCTTTTTTGTTCGGTATGTTACAGTTACCTCACATAACCATTTTTACGGCGTGTTCTATTTTTATTTTAGGCCGATGGAATTTTTGACCTAGGAGCCCTGTCATGAAACATTTTTGGCTTTCAGCCATATTTTGGGCCGTAGTAATTTCTGGGCCGGCCAGTGTTGGTGTGGCGGCCGACCCCGGTTTCGCGGCCTTGCCGAAAGACCACGCAGCATACCTGAAAACCAGCGAAGACTACCAAAGCGCTTTCGAGCAGTTCACCAAGGTAATGCAAGAGGCCAAAGAGCGGCTCTCAGCCGAGGACTACAACGCCCTCGAAGGTGAGAACGAAACGGCCATAGCGGAAAGCGTCCGCGAGGACATGGCCTCTGACGCCGCCGAGGTGGACGCTTACGCCACCGCGTTTGGGATGCGGAACGCCTACGTCAATCAGGCGCTGACCTGGGACTGGCTACGCCAAAACGCGGTGGGGGTTCAGGGCTTCTACCGGCTGAAAAGCGGGGCCTTTGACGGGTATTTGACGGTGCAGGAGGGGGAGGACAAGGGCGTTTACGCCGTTTACATCTTCGCCGCCCAGAAGGAGGGAGGAGCGGAGAACAACGGTGAATTGAGGGCCGAAGGCAAGCTGGATGTCAGTAAGATACGGCTCAATTACGGGAACGATGACCCTTCCGCCACCATTGACCTGACCTTCGATGGCGAGACAGCCCAGGTGGCGACCTCCGAGGCTTTCAAAAAAAGCGGCTGGTTTGGAGCGAATGTGCTCATAGACGGAGATTACCTGCGCGAGAAAAAATAAAATGGTCGTTAGTTATTTCAGTTAATAATACAAAAATAGGAGGGGTTTTGTTATGCAACGTAGATCCATGATTTTCTGCTCCGCGCTTTTTCTGGCGCTGGCTTTTCCGGGCGCGGCCCTGGCCCAGCGCCTCAATTTCTACCTGACCAACCTCACCGGCCTGGGCATCAACGAAGTCTTCATCGCCCCGACCTATTACCCGGATTACCGCACCGAAAACCTTTTGCAGCAGGCCAGTCTCGAGGCCAATTCCCGCATTTACATTGGCCCCAACTATTACGGCAGCCAGGCCTATTGGAATATAACCATCGGCTGGGAAAACGGGCACAAGGTGACCTTCACCAGCTGCCGCCTGACGCGTTACAACTCCTATACGGTTTACGTCAACAGCTACGGGGTCGGTATGCGTCAGGGCTATGAGCGCAATCTGGCCAGCTATCCGTCCCCGGCCTTCACTTACGGCGGCGGCAATCCGCAGGTGCGGGTCGATGTGGGGCCGCAGCGCCGAGTGGCCGTCAGCAAGAAAAAAAGGGTTCGCAAAGCCGGGCCCAACACGGTTCTGGCCAACGGCAATATGGCCTGGTCCGATGCCGGTGATACCGGACGCCCGAAACGCCGCACCCGTGACCTGGTCTTTGAAGATGACGCCAAAGCCCAGCCCGAGGTTCCGCCGGCCGTGGAAGGCGACACCTCCGAAGGGGTCACCGGCGAAGTGCTGGCCATGAAGGCCACCGTGGAAAGAACCCGCGACAACCAGACTCTGACCGTGCTGCCCTCCGATGAATTCCGCAGCGGCGACAGGGCTAAGCTGATTTTCTCGGTCAACCGCGACGGCTACATCTACTGGCTGGCCAAGGGCAGTAGCGGCCAGTATCAACTGCTGTTCCCCACCAACAAGACCGGCCCGGACAACACCGTGGTCAAAAATAAGGAATACACCGTGCCCACCACCGGTTCCTGGCGCTTTGACGACCAGAAGGGCAGCGAAACCGTGGTGGCCGTGTTCTCCCCCAAGCGCCTAGACAAGGCCGAGGAGGCGGTCAAGCTGGCCAACGAGGGCAAGAAAGAGGAAGCCTCCAAAATCGTGGCCAGCCTCATTGACGGCCATGAGAACAAGCGCACCACCCGCGATCTGGTCTTTGAAGAGGAAGACCAGGGTGACGTCAACACCAAAACCCAGGAAACCGCCGATGGCGAGCCCTTTGTGGCCACCTACGACCTGGTGCACAATTAAGGCCTAATAGAGGAGGTTCACATGAGAGCGGCCATACTTTGGCGTTTATTTCTGAATGTAGTTTTGGCTCTGGGCCTGACTGGCCTGGCCTCCTCCGGCTTGGCCGCTCAAGATAAGAATAAGCCGGGCACGCGCGACCTGGTGTATGAAGAAGACGAAGTGCAGACCGCCCGGAAAGAAGCCCCGGATCGGGATCTGGAGCCGGGGCCGTATTATCCGTTGAACCAGAAACAGGCCAAAATCATCAATGACACCCTGAGGCAGGCCGAAGACTTGAGGTCGAAGGGGCAGAGGGCCCAGGCTCTGGCGCTGGTCTCGCAGCTTTTGGAAGCCAGCGCCGAATTCCCGCAGCCTCTTGGGCCAAAGACAAATTTCCTGATTTACGACACCCTGTTTCACGCTCAATCTTCCCTTGGACGTGAGCAGGAAGCGGTAAAAACAGCCGAGAAAACGCTCCGGCTGGCGCGAATGGCCTATGCGCCGGATAGCTCCGAAGTGCTGGATTCCCTGGATAACCTGTCACACACCCTGAAAAATCTCAACCGCAACCAGGAAGCCCTGGAGTTGCAGATGGCGGCATTCAACACCCGGCTGGAAAAATTCGGCCCGGCCGATGCCGGCACACTTGTGGCCGGCGATAATCTCGCCAAGATACTGGCGGAGTTCAACAGCTACGATGACGCCCTCAGTCTGTGCGACGCCCTTTTGGAAGCGGCCCGCCAAAAGCCGCCCCGGGGGGAGCTCAGGCGCGTCTTTCAGTTGCGTCTCACTCGGGCCGATATCCTTAGGAAAGTCGGCGATTATGAGGCGGCGGAAAAGGAAATTCGGAACGGTCTGGCGGCCCTGGATAAAATGGGGAAGAGCGACCCGGCTCAGGGCTGGCATAGGTCGTATCTTGAGCGGCTGGCCATGATCGTCTCCGGCGGCCCCCAAAAGGATCATGCCCAAGCGGCGAAGATTTTAAGTCAGGTTCGACAGATAATTTTGAAGGAACAAGGGCCGGAGCATCCCAATAACTTGGTGGCGGAATTGAATTATATCGCCGCCAGGACCGAAATGAAGGATAATCTGGCCGAAAGCAGGCAACAGATGGAAGACCTGTTGCCCAAAATCATCAAAGCCTTTGGAGAGGAGACCTCGGCCTATGCCACAGCGGCTCGTCTGCTGGCTCGATTGCGCCGGGAAACCGGCGACCCGGCCGGGGCCGTCGCCCTGATGCAGGATGTTTTGCCCATAACCCAAGCTTTCAGTAATCAGGAGCAGTCCCTCAATGCCGCCGAAGAGCTGAGCAAGGCCTTTCAGGCCCACGGAGACTTGGAGGCGGCCGCCTTTTTCGGCTGGCAAGCCGTCAATACCGGGCAGAACATCCGGCGCGGACTCAAGGACGCCCTCCCGGACACGCAGAAATCATTTGCCAATAAGCTGACCGAGTCCTACCAGACTTTGGCCGATGTTCTCATGGCCCAGGGCAAGACAGCCGAAGCCCAAAAAGTCATGGGCTTGCTCAAGGAAAGTGAGCTGGCGGATATGGCTATCGGCGCCGAAGCGCCCCAGGCGGCCGCCAAAGCTGCTCCGGCGGCGGCCGGCGGCCGACAGACCGATCTCCTGGCGGGCCTGGATCCCCAGGTCGCCGGCCGCTATCAGGAAATCGGCGATCAGATTGAGGCCCTGGGCAGGGAACAGCGGATTCTGCTGGACAAACGCTCCCAGGGTGAAGAGCTCAGCCCGCAGGAAGAGGAGCGCCTGAAAGCCCTGCGCCAGGACATGACGGCCGCCCGCAAGGCCTTTACCGCTTTCATGAAAAATCTCTCCACCGAGTTGGGCCAGGGCGACAAACGCGCGGCAGATCTCGGCAACCTTGAGACCTACCAGCGCCTGCTGGCCTCTCTGGGCGAGGGGGTGGTGCTGCTACAAACCATTGTTACCGACAACCATATATGGCTGATACTGACCACCCAGAACAGCCAGGTGGCCAAACAAAGCCCCATTGAGGTCAAGAAACTGCCGGGAAAAATAACAGCCTTCCGCGATGTGCTGCAAGACCCCGATCAGGACTCCCGGCCCCTGGCCAAGGAATTTTACGACGGCCTCATCGTCCCCCTGGCCCCGGCCCTGGAGCAGGCCGGCACCAAGATGATCATGTTTTCCCTGGACGGGCAGTTGCGCTATATCCCCATGTCGGCCCTGCACGATGGCCAACAGTGGCTGATCCAGAAATACAATGTATCCCTGTTCAATGACGCCACCAAGGCCGGTCTGGCCGTGCCGGGCGGGGGCGACTGGAAGGTAGCCGGCCTGGGGGTGACCAAAGAGCACAAATACGGGCGCGGCACCTTCACCGCTCTGCCCTCGGTCAAGGATGAACTGACCTCCATTGTTCGCACCAGCTCAAGTCAAAGCGGCGCGCTGAATGGCGTCATGACTCTGGACGAAGGCTTCACCGCCGACAAGTTGCAGGAAGTGCTGGAGACGGGTTATCCGGTCATCCACCTGGCCAGCCATTTCCATTTTGACAAGAAAAACCCGGAGCAATCCTTCCTGCTGCTCGGCGATGGCAACGGCCTCCCCCTGACGGAAATAGAATCCGAGGATTTCAAGTTCAAGAACGTGGATCTGCTGGCCCTTTCCGCCTGCCAGACAGCGCGGGGCGGCGTGGACGCTGACGGCAAGGAGATTGAGGGCTTCGGCGCCCTGGCCCAGAAGCGCGGGGCCAAGGCGGTGCTGGCCACCCTCTGGCCGGTGTTTGATGAATCAACCGGGCTTTTGATGTCCAATTTTTACCGTCTGCACGAGGGCCAGAACAAACCCGGCATAGCAGGGGCGCTACGTGAGGCCCAATTACAGATGATTGACGACAAAATCAAGGGCCAAAACTTCAGTCAGCCCTTTTACTGGGCGCCCTTTGTGCTGATGGGCGACTGGCGCTGACAATATTATATCATCAGAAAGCAGGTGTGAATAATGGACAGTCTGATAATAGCTTTTTTGGTGGCGGGCATCGTCATCGCCGGGATGATTGTTTGGTTCATTTCGATGATGAACCGCTTCGCCCGCCTGGTGGTTAAGATCACCGAGTCGGATTCCGGTATTGATGTGGCCCTGACCAAGCGTTACGACACGCTCACCAAGATGCTTGATGTAACCAGGGGATACGCCAAACACGAGGCGGAAGTTCTGGCCAACATGGTCAAACTCCGCACCGGAATGAACATGGCGGAGCGCGGGGCGGCCAACCGGCAGATGGACGACCTCGCCGGAAAGCTCCACATTCTGGCCGAAAGCTACCCGGATCTGAAGGCCAGCGAAAACTATAAACAGCTTCAGATCTCGGTGACTGAGGTGGAGGAACACCTGCAAGCGGCGCGGAGAATTTACAATATGAATGTGTCGGCCTTCAATCAGTTGTTGGCGATATGGCCCGCCAGCCTCGTCGGCCGCTCAAAGGGGCATACGCCGAAGGAGTTCTTTGAGGCTGATGAGCATAAAAAACAGGATGTTAAGATAGAGTAATGTCAGGACTCAATAGGTAGTTGAGGCGGATGGGCGAGGTTATCTGGGTTTTACTTTTGTTTGCCTTGCACTTTATAGCGCCGGTTGTTCTCGTGATAGGCGCTGTCGGGGGATTTTTAACCCTGCGCCGGATGTCCCGCGAAATTAAGAGCCTCAAGGCGTCTCGCGGCGATGCGGCGGCCATGGAATTGGAGAGGCTCCGCCTCAAGGGGCGTCTCTTGGGAATACTGTCCGTCATTCTCGGGATCGCCGCGTTTGTTGTGGCCGCAATTTACACAGAAAGCCCGACTGGATCGGCCATAGCCGCCGCAGTTTGTTTCTTGCCCCTCTGGATCAGGTCGCTGGTTTTGAAAAGACGCTACAACGACAGCTTCAAGGAAAACTTTGTCGCCATTGAGCTGTCTAAGGTTTTCGATAACCTTCAATATAGGCCCGGCGGCTGGTTTCCCGGCGATGAGATAACGGCTCTTGATTTTTTCTCGCATATCGATGCCATCACCGGCAGCGATTTGATTGAGGCGGATTACCAGGGCGTCCGTTTCAGGCAGAGCGACCTGACCGTCAATGAGGTCTGGACGGAAACGGAAACTGATGACGACGGCCACACGCGCGAGGAGGTCAAGACGCGGCGCGTGTTCAGCGGCCGGGTAATGAAATTTGATTTCGCTGACGCGTTCAGGGGCGATGTTCAGGTGATAAGCAGGGATTTCGACGGGGCGCGGGTCTCAGGCGCGAGCGCGGAATGGCAGAGCGTGGAGACGGAACTGGCGGAATTAGGCGAACGTTTCCGGGTTTTGGCCCGCGACCAGCTCGATGCCATGGCCGCCCTGACTCCCCAGATGATTGAGGGTATTTATTACCTCGAAAGAGCGGTCAACGTACCGGTGGCCTTTTATTTCCGGGGAAATTCAATGTATGCCTTCCTGTCGCTTGACCACGACGCCTTCGAGGCCACCGCCCAAAAGACATTGCTGGAGGCTCGCCGGCAGTTGTCGGGCGACATCAAAATCGTAACCGATTTTTTGGAGACGATGTATTTCAAAAGACAAGAGGGCGATGAACCGCTCCGGCGGCGGCGGAATATGCCTATGGCCGCGCCATCTTTAGTGGCCAATTTGACCCGCCAGGGGAAAAGGGTAACTTCTTTCTTCTTGGTCAACTTTGGGCGGCTTCTATTCGCCGTTTACGCTGTGAGCGCGGTTTACACGCTCGTTAAACTCCCCGACGGCATCGTGCTGAGCACGGACATAAATAGTGAAACGGCGATCAGCGCCTCACCGTTCGTTTATATCGCCGTGCTGACGGTCTTCATGCTGCCGCTGCTGGGCCGGCGCTCGTGGCTCAAGGCCATCACGGTCAGCGGTCTTCTGTTGCTGATTCATTTCCTGTTCCTGTCCGCCAACCTGGGCGGCTAAATAAGGAGTAACGACGATGAGGACATTTGGCATTTTCTGGGCGGCTGTTTTGATCTGCGCGGCATGGGCGCCGAATTCGCTCGCGGACGACAGTTGGAGGTCTTACGCCAACGGGCGCTTCGGCTATTCGGCGGAATATCCCGATATTTTCTCAAAAACAGGGGAGCCAGACAATGGCGATGGCGTCTGGCTGGAGTCGGTGGGCCAAAAATACCGCCTCACTCTCTCGGGAGGTTACAACGCTCTCGCGGAGGATGGGGAAAGCAAGTTAAAAAGCAGATTGCAGGAAGTCGCTCATGTCATCGAGGGCTCAGAAACCTTTGGCAACGGCTGGTACAGAATAGTTTACAGCGATGACGGGGGAAAAGACGGAAACGAGCACCTGTTCCACGAATATGGGATTGTTGACCATGAAAGCTGGGCGTCCTTTATTTTCGCCTATCCCCGAAAGGAAGAAAAACGCTTCGCAGCCATCATTCCGCGCCTGGAAACGTCTCTCGCTCTGGCGGCTAGTGGAGAAATCGGCCAGGGTGAACTGAACAAGGCGGCTTTCTCACTCAAAAACGGCCGCGTCCGCAAGGACGGGAAAGAGCTTGATTGCGAAATCTACGAAATGCCCCGGGGCATCGACAACGGGATTAAAACCTGGGCCGTCATCGGGACGGAAACTTCCGACACCATTACGCAGAGGGAAGCCGGCGTCTGGTTCTTCGGCGGCGAAGGAGATTTCATGACCTTCATCGCGCTGGAGAGCGAGAATGAGTATCAGGATATTGTCTGGAGTCCGGCGGGCGACCGCCTGGTTCTCGTCCGGGGAAGCGGGGTGAGGCCTGACATGTTCTTTGATGTGTATGGAGAGGGAATGGAAAAGCAGGCTGAATTTTCCGGGATGCGCGGGGAAATCCAGTGGATAGATTCCGGGCGCATCGGCTTCACCCGGATTGATGATGTGCGCGATTCGGGGGACGGAGTTTACTCGCCCTCGCTGCTAAGGCTCTCCGCCGTGCTTTACGACTCGGCCATCAATGAAGCGACCGTCCTGAAAGAATCGACCGATACCCAAAATTATCGCTTCAACGGAATTTCGAAAGACGGTGAAAGTATCGTTATTTCAGAATATTATGTCAAAAACCCCAAAGACTGGGCCGACGAGGAAAAAGTCAAGGATCGGAAGATAACGGTGCCCATGCCGGCGGCCGGCTAAGCCCAAATCTGCTTGGTTATATTGCCGAAAAACTATCTCAGGAGGTTGATCGTGAGGAGAAATTTATTTTTAAGCGGCTTTGCGGCCTTGGCGTTCTGGCTTGTCTCGTCCGTCGCTTTGGCGGCCCCGGAGTTATTCGTCGTCAAAGATGGCGAGTGGTTTCGCCAGAGTGGCGGCCAACTGACGGATCCGCCGGTTCCAAATGGGAATCAGGAGACGGCAGCGGGGCGAATTTTCTGGCTGTTCGCTGATCCTGAGGCCTCGGACGAGGCCAAAGGGGCGGAAGGCGGCCTGTATTTTTACGCCGAAAAGACGAAGAAATACTCTTATCTGCCGTTTGGTGCCGTCAATGTCAACGGCGTTCATTTCAGCCCTGACGGGACAATGTTCATCGTGGAGAGCGTCGGAGAGGGCGAGACGAACAACATCACGCTTGAACTGTTCAGCCTGGCTGACCTGGTTTCGCATTTCAAAACCCAGAAAGCGGCCATGCCGCCGCATTGGGCGGACGCGGTTCGTTTCGTCTATTCGAGATTCGAGCCGGGAACCTCCCATGGCAAACCCGCTGATTATCCCGACGAATGGATGTCGCTGGCCGTGTATGATGCGGCATCGGGCCAGGAAACCGTTCTGAAGGAGGCCACCGAGACCTCGGATTTTTCAATGATGGGAGTCGGG
>JAISJK010000135.1 GCA_031261565.1 Candidatus Adiutrix sp.
TATCTGAGGGCATTCTGGAACGATCACCATTTCGTTAAGCCATTTTTCAAAAAATCTTGTCAAGAACTTTTTTTGATTTTTTGAAATTATTTTTCAAAGGCATGGCTGAATAGTTACAAAAAAGTTAGCTCTCCAGCCGGGCGGCCAATTGGGCCAGGGTAGCCGGGGCCAGAACCTCAGCCCGCCAGGCCGGATTCAGGCCCAGAGATTCCAGAGCCAGAGCGCTTCTTTCCCGGCCGTAAACCTCGCCCAGGTTGTTTAAGATAGTCTTGCGGCGGGCGGCAAAGGCGGCGGCGGTGAGCCGGCCCAGAGCGGCCGGGCTGACGGTGGGCTCCTCTGCCGGGCTGACCGGGGTGAGGGCCACCACCACGCTTTCCACCCGGGGCCGGGGGTGAAAGGCCGAGGGCGGCACGACCATAATTTCAGCCACCCGGCTCCACAGGCTGAGGGCCACCGTCAGGCGGCCATATTCTTTCGTGCCCGGTTCGGCGGTCAGCCTCCGGGCCATTTCCTTTTGCAGCATAAACATGGCCCCGCTGAAGAAACGGCGACGGCTCAGAAACCAGAAAAGAACCGGGCTGGAAATATTGTAGGGCAGATTGCCGCAGAGGTAGAGGGGGGTGGCCCTGGGGAGGTCGTCAGCCCCCAGGCGGAGAATATCCCGGTGGAGCACCGTCAGGCGGCCGGGGTAGTCAGCGGCCAGGCCCGCCGTCAGATTTTCGGCCAGGCCCCGGTCTATTTCCACGGCAGTGACCCTGGCTCCGGCTTCCAGAAAAGGTCTGGTCAGAGCGCCCAGGCCGGGGCCAATCTCGACCAGGGCCGCCTTCGCCCCGGCTGCGGTTAGAATAGACCCGGCCAGCCGGGCAATCTGCGTTTCGTCTTTTAGAAAATTTTGGCCCCGGCTTTTGGCGGGGGCCAGGCCCAATTCCTTCAGGGTGTCGCGGATCAGGGGCTGATTCATGGGCGGTCAGGCCACCGGCCAGCGGGGATAGGCCTCGGCCGTCAGCTCCAGAATGTTTTCCGAGCGGGCCAACTGGCGTTCGCCCAGCCCGGCGATCATGGCCGCATTGTCGGCGCACCAGGGCAACGGTGGCGTATAAAGGGGCAGACCCCGCTCGGCCAGGGCCGCCTCGGCCCCCCGCCGCAAAGCTCCGTTGGCGGCCACGCCGCCGGCCAGCACCGCCCCCCTGGCGCCGATGGCCTGACTGGCGGCCAGGAGTTTGGTCACCAGCACCTCCACCACTGCCGCCTGAAAGCCGGCGGCCAGGTCGGCCAGAGACTGATCTTCCGGGGGGCGGTCGGCCAGCTTGGCCTGGCGATAGATGGTCAGAACCTGAGTTTTGAGCCCGCTGAAGGAAAAATCCAGGCCCTCGTGCAGCATGGGCCGGGCCAGATGAAATTTTTTGGCGTCGCCCAGCCGGGCCATTTCTTCAATAACCTGGCCTCCGGGGTAGCCCAGGCCCATCAGTTTGGCCGTTTTGTCAAAGGCTTCCCCGGCGGCATCGTCACGGGTGCGGCCTAAAGGGCGGAAAGTCAGGTAGTCATCCATCTGATAGAGATGGGTGTGACCCCCGGAAACCACCAGGGCGGCCAGGGGAAAGTCAGGCGCCGGGGCCGCCGGGCCGCCGACCGGGCTGAGAAAGGGGGCCAGGGCGTGGGCTTTGACGTGATTGACCCCGGTCAGAGGAATCCCCATGGCCAGGGACAGCCCCTTGGCGAAATTTAGAGCCACCAGCAGAGCGCCCACCAGGCCCGGCCCCTGGGTCACGGCCAAGCCGTCCAGGTTGGCCAGGTGGCAACCGGCTTCTTTCAGGGCTTCCCGGCTGACGACATCGACTGCTTCCAGGTGGGCTCGGCTGGCAATTTCGGGCACCACGCCGCCATATTGGCGGTGAAGATCCACCTGGCTACGCACCAGACTGGAACGCACCACCCCCTCGGCCACCACCGCCGCAGCGGTTTCATCGCAGGAACTTTCCAGCCCCAGAATCAGCATGCTTTTAATGCACCGAAACCTGTTCCAGCTTGGCTTCCAGGTGGGCCACGATAGTTCCCATTTGATCCAGCAGCATTATTTCCAGTTTGTTTCTGGCCGCGAAATTGCCCAGCTCGCCCAACTGCATGGCCTGCTCGGAGTATTTTCCGGCGGCGTCTTGACAGAGGCGGGCCTTGATCTGGAGGGCATCCTCCCGGCTTTCAAAAATCGGCACGACCCGCCGCTGGCCGCCGTCTTTCTCATTCATCTCAATGACAAAGATGGCATCGCGCTGGCTGGTGAGGGGGTTGGTCAGCACCCAGATCCATTCCAGGCTGGTCAGGGCTTGGGGGATAGGTATGCTTCTGTTTTCAGTCGAATTCATAATCTGCCTCGGATGGTAGCTTTAATTAATTATAGCACAGCCCGAGGGTTAAGAACAACCACGGCGGCGGGCGGCCAGCCAGGCCGCCAGGCCAAAGATGCCGGCCAGCCAGCCCAGCCCGCCGATGATTTCCCTGGCGCCAGGCTCAGTAGGGGCCTTATTTTTGGCCGGAGCCGTCTTGGCCAGGGGCGGGTCAGCCGGGGAGGTGGAGGCCGGCAACGGCCAGTCTTCGGCCCGCAGTTTGAATTCCGCCCGGTGGCCCTGGCCGGCTTCGACCACAAAAGTCAGATCCTGGCTGCGGTCGGGCCGGATAAAACAAAAAGAGCCATCATCAGCGGTCAGGCCGCTTTCCAGCGTTTGGCCGGCTGCGTCCAGCAGGCTGACCCGGCCGCCGCGTACCTTGCTATGGCCGCTGAAATAGCTGTCTGAACACAATCTCTCACCCTCGGGCCAGGCGAAAATATAGACCCCGTGGGCCAGGGCCGTTGGGGCCGGGGCCAAAGTCAGCAAAGCCGCCAGGAATAGAAAGCGCGCGGTCATGGCCGGTTACTTCAACGGCTCGGCCGTGGGTTTTTCCTGGAAAAAGACCCAGAGGACGGCCCCTAGCTCCACCTCTTTATCCTGGCCGTTTTCTTTCAGCTTGTAGTCAGCGGTGTTCAGGCCGGCGAACCCCCACCAGCCGCTGGACGGGGCGGCATAGCTGAAAATGCCGGCCTGATCAGCCTTGACCACCTGGGTGACCAGGTTTTCATAGGGGGCCTGACCTTTAAGATCCGGCCCCGGGTACCACTCTATCTCCACCTGGGCCCCGGGAACCGGGCGGCTGTCCAGCAGCACCTGGCCGGTGAAAACATTGCCGGCGTAGAGAGCGGTGGGCTTGCTCAAGGGGACTATTTCGGTTTTCAGGCCGGGGGTGGGCTGATCCCAGCCCTCATCAACGCCAAAAGCCTCCACATAGACTTTGGTGTAATGGATGATGAAGCAGTCTTCTTCCGGCTCCCAGTAGGGGGCGGGCTCCATGACAAAGGTGTAGAGGCCGGGGCGGGCCAGCTTGTAGGCCGTCTGCCAGGTGGTGAAAGAGCGCTCTTTACTTTCTTTAAGGGTTGGCCGGAGGTCAATGGCCTGGCCGCCGACATAGACCTGAAAGGATTTGGGCTTGGCCAGATCCATGCCCGAATTTTCAAAGGGGTGCCAAAATTTGACATCCAGCTTAATTTCCGCGTCTTTGGTTTCCGTCACCACGGGAGCAGAAGGGATAACCAGGCCGAAATGGGCCTGGGCCGGGCCGGCCAGGGCCGCCAGCAGAATCAAAGTCAGGGCGTAGGCGATTAAAGTTTTCATCAGGGCGTCTCCGTAATTGGGAATAAAAATAGCCGCACCCTGCCCGGGGGCAGGAGGCGGCCTTCGTGGTCGATGTTTAATACTCTACACCAATGGCCCCGGCCTGTCAAATTCCAATATGGGTGTAGATTTTTTTTATAGGTAAAATGTTAATGATTTGGCATATTGTACTTCGCGTGCAATAGTTGGCGTACATCCTCGTCCCAAAGGCCGCTCTCAAATTTAGCCTTCAGGGCGAG
>JAISJK010000037.1 GCA_031261565.1 Candidatus Adiutrix sp.
TTACTGGCCCGCAATGAACCGCCGGAGTTGCCCTGCTCTCAATGCGGCAAACCAGCAACGGAGGTCGACACCTTCGAGTGCCGACTGCTCTGCGAGGAATGTGCCGACAGTGGCGACGAAGATGGATTGTTGCCGATTACCAACTCACCCCGCTGCGGCGAGTGCGGTTACTCAGGCGAGGGCGATGTGTGGAGCTTTTCCCTATCGAAGTTCATTAAAAAATCAGCGGGTTGAAAATAATTTGGGGGGCCTCATCGCCCCCCAGTTCTTTCCCGGCTCAAGCTTACACAATCCGGTTTATGCGGCCAGGGCCGCCGGCCGGCCCGGCGTTGGCGTTTTGCTGTAGCTGAGTGTGCAGGTCGTCAACATGTTCCTGGGTAGTCCGGGCGATTTCAAAGGTCAGGGCCGTTGACATGCGCCGTGTACTTATCGCCGCTTTCGGCCACCTCCTGGGCCACGCTCTGAGCCTCTTCCAGAGCTTTTGAGGTCTGATACTGAAATTTGCCCTGTTCCTCCTGCTTGGCCGCCAGGTCGTGTTCCCGGCGGTATTTCTGAAACTTTGATTCCAGCCCCGGATGGGGGTCAACCCGGAGAGCGGAAAACTGGTATGAACTGCCCCCGACGCTTTCAATAGCCATAATTAGTCTCCTTTCCTTAGGTATCTTGTCGGCGGATCAAAACCAAAACTTGATTCTTTTTTTAGGAAAAGCTGGAGGCCGGGCCCATTTAGGGCTTGACTTGCCCTAATGGGTATTATAAAATGTCAATAAATTGAGCTTATTCTGTTTGGATAAGCCTGATATGCAAGCAAGCTTTGCTGATCGGTAAAAACCTGAAGGCCAAAGAATTTAATTTCTTTGGCTTTTCGCTGTTTTAAATACAGTTGATTATCAGGAGCAAATCATGATTAAGGTAATTGCTACATTTTTGGTGTTGGGCATGATGATGGCCGGGCCATCTTTGGGAAAAGCGAGCGCGGCCGAAGGCGAAAGTCAGACCATCAGCATCGGAAAGCAAAAAGGGCTGTCCTACCTGCCATTGATTATCGCCGAAAAGCAGAGCCTGATTGAAAAACAGGCCAAAAATTTGGGGCTGGCTGATCTGAAGGTTCAGTGGGTCTCTCTGGCCTCGGCCGTCGCCCTGACTGATGCCGTGCTCTCCGGCCAGGTGAACTATGTGGCCGGGGCCAGCCCGGTGCTGAACATTCTTTGGGACAAAACCAATAAGGATGTCAAAGGGGTCGTCAATCTCGGCAATTTCGATTATCAATTGAACGCGGCCCGGCCGAGCATCAAGTCGGTTAAAGATTTCACCGAAAGCGACCGCATCGCCGTCAGCGGGGTCAAGCTTTCCGTCCATGCCATTTTGTTGCAAATTGCCGCGTCCGATGCTTTTGGCGAAGACAAATGGGACAGTCTGGACAAATTGACGGTTTCCATGCCGCACCCCACCGCCTACACCGCCTTGACCTCCGGTTCAACGGAGATTACGGCTCACTTGACTACGCCGCCTTTTCAGGATATGGAACTGGATGATCCCAGGATACACAAAGTCTGGTCGGCCTCGGATATCCTTGGCGGAGGCGGGGTGGCGACGATTTTGTTCGCCAAAAGCGAAACCTATGCCCAGTACCCCATCGCCGATAAAGCCATCGTGGCTGCGGTAGTTGAGGCCATGGAATTCATCAAGGCCAATCCGGATAAAGCGGCCGCCATATCTAATGAGATTGAAAAATCACCGCTGCCGGATGACCGCCTGGCTAAAATCATCGCCAGCCCCGCCAACGAATATTCCATCGCCCCGCGTAATGTTTTGAAATTCGCCCAGTTTCAAAACAAGGTTGGGACTTTGAAAAATCGTCCGGAAAGCTGGCGGGATCTGTTCTTCAGCGACTATCCCGACAGCCCGGACGGGAACTAAAGGCTGAACAGTAATGCTCCGGGCGAGTTTTGACGCGGCGACACTTCAGGCTCTAGGTGCGGCTTATCTGGAAAAAAGCGCTTCCAACCGGGTAGCCCGCGACTCCGCCCTGAATCCGGAATCAGCCGGGATGCGCCTTTGCGAAGCGCCGATTGTGGCGGTGGCTTCCGCCGATGACCCCCTGTTTCAAGAGTTGAAACAACCTGGGGTCATCGGCAGCCACTTTATGGAGCCGGCTCTCTGGCAACCCGGAGCCAGATCTGTGATTTCATTTTTCCTGCCCTTCACTGAGCAAATCATCCTCTCCAACCGGGCAGACCCGGGTTGGCCTTCGCCGCAGTGGCTCCATGCCCGGATAGAAGGTCAGGCCATGGTGGCGGAAACGGCCGGCTATCTAATGGATCTGCTGATTCAGGCGGGCTATCCCAGCGTGGTGCCCGTAAGTGACCAGCGTTTCTGGCGCCACAGCAGCCCCGAACATATTCAGGAAGACGGCGAAAAATTTTTGGGGTTCACTACCAACTGGTCAGAGCGCCATGTGGGTTATGTGGCCGGGCTCGGCACCTTTGGTCTTTCAGCCGGTCTGATAACGGCCAGAGGTATGGCCGGACGTATCGGCAGCGTGGTCACCACTTTAAAACTTGAGCCCACCTCCAGGCCCTACAGCCGTCGTGATGAATACTGCACTCAGTGCGGGGCCTGCATAGCCCGCTGTCCTGTTTCAGCCATCTCCGAAGGCGGGAAAGATCATGTCCCCTGCGGGGCCTTGATTGATAAAACCAGGCGGGATTGCTATCCCCGTTTTGGTTGCGGCAAATGCCAAGTGGCCGTTCCCTGCGAACACGAGATACCGGCCCGGCGGCCATGATTTCATCTGAGAAAGGCCTATCAGCAATGATTGACCAGCCAGGGCTGGCTGACCCTTTTTTGGAAGTCCGCGAACTGACTTTGCAATACAAAACTTCAGACCACCTGGTCACTGCCGCCTATGACGTCAGTTTCCAGGTTTACGAAGCGGATCGTCTGATTCTTCTGGGGCCGTCGGGTTGCGGAAAATCGACCATTTTAAAAGCCATCGGCGGGTACATCCAGCCGGCTCACGGCACTATTGCCCTTAAAGGAAAAAACATTGCCAAACCTGGCGCTGACCGGGGCATGGTCTTTCAGGAATTCGATCAGCTCTTACCCTGGAAAACGGCCCTGGAGAACATTATCTTCGCCATCAGAGCCACCAGGAAATTGCCCCGGCGCCCGGCGGAGGCGGAGGCCCGGGATCTTTTGCAGAAGGTGGGCCTCACCGCCTTCGCCAACTCCTATCCCCATGAGCTATCAGGCGGCATGAAACAGCGGATAGCCATTGCCCGTTGCCTGGCCATCAAATCGGCCATTATTTTAATGGATGAGCCCTTCGCTTCCCTTGACGCCCAGAGCCGGGGCCGGATGCAGCAGGAACTGCTCAGCCTGTGGCAGGATAGCCGGTGCACCATAATTTTTGTGACCCACTCTATTGATGAAGCCATTGTTTTAGGTTCGCGCATTGTCATATTTTCGGCCCACCCCGGCCAGGTCGTGGCCGAACTCAATGCTGATTTTTCCTCGGCGGCTGAGACGGCGGCCTTACATCAGCGCATTTCCCATATATTGTTTAAAGATATGCCTGAGTATGTAATTTAGTCTGCGATGAGGTTTGATAATGGGTTCAAGGTCTTTCCAGCCATCCGTCACTTTGCGGCCTGAATACGAGCGCACCGTCAGCCCGCCGGAAACCCAGGTGATGGTCAAAA
>JAISJK010000044.1 GCA_031261565.1 Candidatus Adiutrix sp.
TATCTAATCGCCCGGCCGCCATCAATTTAATAAAACACCTGGCTGATCAATAAAAATGAAGGCCGTGGAAATTATTTCTTCCACGGCTTTTATTTTTTTTGCGCCCGGAGGGCCCGCCCGCCAGGTTGGGCGTTTCAGTAAAGACTTTAATAAACGGAACCCTGTTGCCTAAAATGAAAAAATCGAGCCACATGATTATTGGCGCCATCCCCATAATGGTCATTTTGGCCGGGTGGTATTTGATTACCAGGCTGGGCTACCTGCCGGAATTGATGTTTCCCTCGCCCCAGGCCGTCTTTGAACGCTTTTTAAAGATTTTAGACACGGGCTACAAGGGTCATACCCTCTGGGAGCATCTTCTGGCCAGTTTAAGACGCCTGGGCCTGGCCTATCTTCTGGCCATAGTTACGGCCATTCCGGCCGGCCTGATCAGCGGCTACAGCCCCAATATACGGGCGGCCCTGGATCCCATCATTTCTTTTTACCGGCCTCTCCCGCCTCTGGCCTATTACACCATTCTGGTGCTCTGGATGGGCATAGAGGACGATTCCAAAATAACTCTTTTATTTCTGGCCGGCCTGGCCCCGATTTATATTTCCTGCGTGTCAGGGGTGGCCCGAATGAGGGCGGATTATGTGAACGGGGCTAAAACTCTCGGGGCCAACCGCCTCCAGATTTTCTTTTATGTGGTCTTCCCGGTCACCCTACCTGATATCTTCGTCGGTCTCCGCACGGCTTTGGGCAGCATGTACAGCACCCTGGTGGCGGCCGAAATGGTGGCGGCCGTATCCGGCATCGGCTGGATGGTGCTGGACGCCAGCAAATATTTGCAAAGCGATGTTATTTTCGTGGGCATTATTATCATGGGCCTTACCGGCATTATTCTGGACGCGGGGCTGAATCTGGCGGAAAGGAAAATTGTCTTTTGGAAAGGCCACAATTAACTTAAAGGAGTAAACATTATGAAATTACTAAAGAAAAGCTCGATTATCGCTTTTGTTTTGGCGTTGTTTCTGCAACTGTCGGCCGGCCCGGCCCGGCTGGCGGCCCAGACCGACCCGCTGACCGGCGAATCTTACCCCAAAGTCTTCAATATCGGCACATTGAATGGCGCGCCCCAGACCGCCATCGCCATTGAGGAAGGTTATTTCGATGATTTGGGGACGCCGGCCAAAATCCTGTTTTTTGATTCCGGCCGTGATGTCAATACGGCTTTCGCCTCCAACAGCATCCAGGCCGGCAGTTTCGGCTCTTCGCCCATATCCCTGGGCATCTCCAACCATTTGAATTATGAAGTCGTTTTTGTCAACGACATCATCGCCTCCTCTGAAACCCTGGCTGTGAAAAAATCATCCGGCATTAAAACCCTGGCCGACCTCAAGGGCAAAAAAATCGCGGCTCCTTTCGCCTCGACCGCCCACTACAGTTTACTGAACGCCCTCCTGCTGGGCGGGGTCAAACCAGAGGAGGTCAAGCTTTTGGACTTGCAGCCCCAGGATATTCTGGCCGCCTGGGTGCGGGGCGATATTGACGGAGCTTATGTCTGGGATCCGGTTCTGGCCGAGCTCCTGAAAAATGACGGGCTGCCCCTGACCGACAGCGGCCGGCTGGCCGAGCAGGGGGCCATCACGGCCGATTTGTCGGCCGTCAGCCGCGATTTCGCCAAAAAATACCCGACTCTGACCGCCAAATATGTGGAGGCCTTTACCAAGAGCTACGCCATATTAAAGAATGAGCCGGAGCGGGCCGCCGCGCTGGTGGCCAAAAATCTGGGCATAGACCTCCAGGCGGCCAAACAGCAGTTGGAGAGCAACAATTATGTCTCGCCGGAGGATCAGGCCACGGCTAAATATCTCGGCACGCCGGATAAGCCCGGAGCCCTGGCCGCCACCTTGAAAAGCACGGCCGATTTCCATGTGGCCCAAAAAAATCTGGACAAGGCCGGGAATCTGGACATTTATCAGGCGGCGGTCAACTCCCGCTTCGCTCAAGACGCGTTAAAGCTCAAGAAATAGCCCATGGAAGAGCGCGAGGCCCACATCAACTACCCTTTTGTCGTCACCGATGAATTAATCGCGATGGAGGATGTGGGCTATCGCTACGGCAAGGCGCCCCATGACCGGGCGGCCATTGAGCATGTCAATTTCAACATTTTTCCCCGGGAGCTGGTTTGCCTGATGGGGCCAAGCGGTTGCGGCAAGAGCACCCTCCTGAAAATAATCGCGGGCTTCATCAGGCCAACCGAGGGGAAAGTCAAGCTGAGCCAGGTGGAAATATCCGGCATTGACTGGCACCGGGGGGTCGTTTTTCAGCAGCCGCCGCTATTCGAGTGGTTTTCCGTCCGAAAAAACATCGCCTTTGGCCCCAAAGTCAGGAAAGTCCCCCAGGCCCGGATCGACGAGATGGTGGACGACTACCTGGAAAGAGTCGGGCTCACCGAATTCGCCGACCAAAAAGTGTTCGAACTCTCGGGCGGAATGCGGCAAAGGGTGGCCATCGCCCGCTCGCTGATCAATAACCCGAAAATCCTGCTGATGGACGAGCCCTTCAGCGCCCTCGATGCCCTGACCAGGGAACAGATGCAGGATCTGGTGCGCAAAATCTGGTGGAACACCCGCAAGACGATTTTATTCATCACCCATGATGTGGACGAGGCTTTAAAACTGGGCTCCCGGGTTCTGGTCATGTCCAGACATCCGGGAACCATCGCCAGGGAAATAGGCTTAAACTTCAGCAATGATTTCATCCAGTCGGGCGATGATCGGATTTGGTTCAGCGATGATTTTTATTCCAAGAGGCGGGAAATACTGAGCCTGATAGGCGGCAGGGCCTGATTATGAATTATGAAGAGACTGATCTCAGAAATATCTGGCGCCACTTAAGCCGCCAGGGCAGCCCCCGGCCGCCCATCATGGCCGCCGGTCAGGGGTTGCGCCTGACCGACATCAACGGCCGGGAGTATCTCGACGCCGCCTCGGGCGGGGTCTGGTGCGTCAACGTGGGCTATGGTCGGGCGGAGATAGCCGAGGCGGTCTGCGCCCAGATGAAACGAATGCCCTATTACGCGGCCACGGGCGGCAACCTGCCGACCATTGAGTTTTCAGAAAAATTATTGAAGTATATGCCGGGCTTAAGCCGTCTATATTTTTCCAACAGCGGCTCGGAGGCCAATGAAAAGGCCTACAAAATGGTCCGTCTGAAAGGCTGGGCTGAAGGGCGGCCGGAGAGGACGACCATTCTCTACCGCCACCGCGACTACCACGGCACCACTATCGCCGCTTTAAGCTCATCCGGCCAGGCCGAGCGCCGCGATGGCTTCGGCCCCCTGGCCCCGGGCTTTGTTGAGGCACCCCACGCCTGCTGTTACCGCTGCGCTTTTGGCCGGAACTATCCCGGCTGCGAGCTGGAATGCGCCAGGGCGGTGGAGGAAATAATCAAGCGGGAGGGATCGGAGACCGTGGCCGGGATCGTTCTGGAGACCATCACCGCCGGCGGCGGCATCATTGTGCCCGTGCCCGAGTATTACGTCATAATCCAGGAAATATGCGTGCGCCACGGGCTGACCCTGATCATGGATGAAGTAGTCTGCGGCCTGGGCCGCACCGGGAGCATGTTCGCCTACCAGGATTACGGCCTGAAACCGGATATCGTCACCCTGGCCAAAGGGGTGGCCAGCGCCTATATGCCGGTTTCCCTGACGGTGACCACCGAGGCCCTGTTCGAGTCCCTTCAGGGCGATGAACGGTTGTCGTATTTCCGGGATATCAGCACTTTTGGCGGCTGCGCCGCCGGGGCCACCGCCGCTCTGGAAAACCTGAAAATAATCGAAAATGAAAAACTGCTGGACAATGTGCGCCAGATGGGCGATTATCTGCTGGCCGGCCTGCGGGAAAATCTGGATCACCCCAACGTGGGCGATGTGCGCGGTCGGGGCCTCTTGGCCGGGCTGGAACTGGTGGCGGACAAGGCCACCAAAACGCCTCTGCCGGAAGAAAAAGTCATGGCCGTCTGCGGCGAAATGGCCGCCCGGGGCGTGCTGATCGGCCGCACCAACCGCAGTCTGCCCGGCCACAACAATATCGTCAATTTCGCCCCGGCTTATATCGTCACCCAAGACGACCTGGATATTATTTTAAAAACCCTGCGGGAATCCCTGCGGGCGGTTTTAGGCCCCAACGGCTGTGGAAACAACTAAACCAAAGGAGAACTCAATGAAAAACCATCTTGGCCGGTTCATCAACTTCAGCCTGGCCGCCCTGCTGACCCTGGGCGCCCTTCTGTCCCCGGCGGCCAGCGCGGCCCCGGCCCGGGACGAGGGGGCGGTGCTGCGCATCGGGGCCCAGCCCTTTCCCCTGTATTCCTCCATCTATGTGGCCAAAAATCTTGGCTTTCTGGATGAGGAACTGGCGGCTATCGGCGCTAAATACGTCTGGACGGAATTCAATTCCGGCCCGCTGGTGAATGAGGCTGTGGCCGCCGGCACCCAGGACATTGGCTTTATGGCCGATCAGCCGGCCATCGTGGCCAAGGCCTCCGGGCAGAAGATCCAGATAATTTCCAATGTGGCTTACGGCGAAAAAGCCCTGGCGCTACTGGTGCCCAAAGATTCGCCCATCACGGCGGTGGCCCAGCTCAAGGGCAAAAAAATCGCTCTGGTCGTTGGCTCCTACGCCCAGCACCTGTTGATTCTGCTTCTGGAAAAGGCCGGCTTGACCGTGGACGATATTGAGCTGGTCAATCTGCCCTCCAGCGATCAGCCCGGCGCCCTGACCGGGGGCCAGGTGGACGCCATTGTCGTCTGGGAACAGTATATCTCCCAACTGGAATCAAGCGGCCTGGCCAGAGTCGTGGCCGATGGCACCGGGCTCAAAAAGGGCAATATGGTGACCTACGCCGTTGAGGAATACGCCCAAAAACATCCGCTGGTGATCGAAGCCTACATCAAAGCCGGGCGGCGGGCCTCCGATTTTATCGCCGCCAAGCCGAAGGAAGCGGCCAAGGCCATCGCCGAAAATTTTGGCGTGACCCCGGAACTGATGGGGAAAATTCTGGAGAAATTCAATTTCAACCCGGAACTGACAGCCGCAGATATTGCGGAAATAACCAAAGTCAAGGATTATCTGCTCAAAGAAAAGGTCATCCAGAACGATATTGACATGGGCGAATTTATCAATACCTCGTATTATAAAGCCGCCTTTGGAAAATAATCTTTAGCCGGCGGGGCCTGGAACATGGATTTTCTCAAAAACGAACGGGTGCGCTTCTGGCTCACTTCGCTGATTCTGCCTCTCATCCTCCTGGGGGTCTGGAAAGGCGCGGATTTTATGGGTATGCTCAAGCCGTTCACCATGCCCCCGCCGGAAAAGGTCATCACCACCGCTGTGGAGCTGGCCGGGGAAGGCAAATTGCAAAAGCATGTCCTGGCCAGCGTCATTCTGGTGCTGGAGGGCTTTTTCCTGGCCCTGGGGGCAGCCTTCGTCATTGGCATACTCATGGGGCTTTCCCCCAAAGCCGAGGCCTTTTTCGAGCTGGCGGTGCAGATATTCAAACCCATTCCGCCCATAGCCTGGATCCCCCTGGCTATCCTGTGGTTTGGCATAGGGGCCAACTCCAAGATTTATATAATTTTCGTGGGCGCGTTTTTCCCGATTCTGCTGAATGTCATCAGCGGCATCAAAAACATTGATCAACGATATTTCGAGCTGGCCAAAATTTATGAAATATCCAAATCCCGCCTTATCTTCAAGGTGGTGCTGCCCGGTGCGCTGCCCCAAATCATGACCGGTATCCGGGTGGGTTTGGGCAACGCCTGGGTGTGCGTGGTGGCGGCCGAGATGATCGCGGCGGTGACCGGGGTGGGCTATATGCTGTCCTATGGCCGCAGCCTCTCCCGGCCGGACATGGTCATTTTGGATGGTCTCGCAAAAAGTCAATTTGCCTAGTTTATCTGATAAAATGATGAAATTATTGTGTTTAGTGTAAAAAATAATCTTGACATCGCTTGAGCAATCATGTTATAATATCTTTTAAA
>JAISJK010000084.1 GCA_031261565.1 Candidatus Adiutrix sp.
TGGCTGTTGTGGGTCACCACCAGGGCGGCCAGGTTTTTTTCGGCCACCAGCTCCATAATCAGGACATTGACGGCTCCGGCGCTGCGGGCGTCCAGATTGCCGGTGGGCTCATCAGCCAAAAGCACCCTGGGGCTCATCACCAGGGCCCGGGCCAGGGCCACCCGCTGCTGCTCCCCCCCGGACAATTCGCCGGGCCGGTGATCCAGCCGATCCCCCAGGCCCACCCGGGTCAGGAGGGGACGGGCCATTTCAGCGGCCTCCTCCCGGGAGAGGCCGGCCAGGCGGGCCGGCATGGCCGCGTTTTCCAGAGCGGTGAAATCGCTCAGGAGGTGGTGAAACTGGAAGACAAAGCCGATGGAGCGGTTGCGCCAGGCGGCCAGCGCCTCCTCGCTTCGGCGGAAAACTTCCCGCCCCTCAAACAGCACCTGGCCGCTGGTGGGGCGCTCCAGACCGCCCAGAATATACAGCAGGGTTGACTTGCCCGAGCCCGAGGCCCCGACGATGGCCAGAGAGCGGCCGCTCCGCACCTCCAGATCCAGCCCGTCCAGAATGCGGAGCTCTTCCCGGCCGCTGGGAAAGACCCTGGTCAGGGATCGGGCCGCCATGATGACCGGGCCGGCCGGCCCACGGCGCTCACTCATAGCGCAGAGCCTCCACCGGCTCCAGCCGGGCGGCCTGGGCCGCCGGGTAGATGGTGGCCAGAAAGCTGATGAGCATGGTCACGGCCACCGTGGCCAGGATATGGACGGCCCGCATTTCCACCGGCAGGCTGTCCATCATGTAAATATCGGCCGGCAGCTCAATGAATTTATACCGGCTCAGGAGCAGGCAGAGAGTTATCCCGATGGCCAGGCCGCCCGAGGCACCGATCAGGCCCACGGTCAGGCCCTGGAGGGTGAAGATGCGGCGAATCTGCCGACTGGTGGCCCCCATGGATTTTAAGATAGCGATATCCCTGGTCTTTTCCTTAACCATCATAATCAGGGTGGAGACGATGTTAAAAGCGGCCACCAGGATGGTCAGGGTCAGCACCACAAACATGGCCGCCTGCTCCATTTCCAGGGCGGCGAACAGGTTGACATTGCGCTCCATCCAGGTCTGGCCCCAGTATTCTTCCGAGTCCAGGGCGTTGATAATGGCATCGCGGACAGCGGCGGCCTGATCGCCGTCCTCGACCATGACTTCGATAATGGTGGCTTCGTCATCCATGCCCAGGAGCTTCTGGGCCTCGGCCAGAGAGACGTAGGCGAAGCTGGAGTCGTAATCATATAAACCGCTGTGAAAAGTCCCGACCACCTGATAAGTGCGGGTCAGGGGCGCTCTGGCCCCCAGAGGCGTGACCCGGCCGAAGGGGGAGATGACCCGCAGCCGGTCAAAGTGGTAGGTCCGCAGCTGATAGGAGAGCTCCCGGCCCAGAATAATGGGCGGCTGCTCCAGCTCCCGGGAATCTTTTAAATAATCCAGGGCTGCCCGGGAGACGCCTATTTTGGCCAGCTGGCCCTCGCCGGCGGCCAGCTCCGGGTCAATACCTTTAATCATCACTCCGCTGGGGCCTTCCGGGCCGGTGGCCAGCATCTGGCCATAGACAAAGGGCTCGGCCGTCCTGACTCCGGGCACGGCCCTGATTTTGGCCAGCACTTCCGGCCAGTCGCTGATGCCCGAGTTCAGGGGCTTGATAATTATATGGGAAGTGACCCCCAGAAATTTATCCTTCAGATTGGTTTCAAAGCCGGACATAACCGCCAGAACCACAATCAGCGAGGCCACCCCCAGGCCCACTCCGCCAATGGAGATGACCGTAATCAGGGAAATAAAGCGCTCTTTGCGCTTGGCCCGCATGTAGCGAAAAGCGATGGCGCATTCAATGGACACTATTTGGCCAGGCTGCGCAAATGGGGAAAGAGAATGACGTCTTTGATGGTCGGGGCATCGGCCAGCAGCATGACCAGGCGGTCAATGCCCACGCCCTCGCCCCCGGCCGGGGGCATGCCATACATCAAAGCCCGGATATAGTCATCGTCCATATACATGCTTTCCTCGTCCCCGGCGGCCCGCTCAGCCACCTGGGCCTGAAAGCGGCCGCGCTGATCCAGGGGGTCGTTTAACTCGGAAAAGGCGTTGGCCAGTTCCCGGCCGGTGATGAAGAGCTCAAAACGGTCGGTCAGGTCGGGCTCGGCCTCGTTGCGCCGGGCCAGGGGGCTGATATCGGCCGGATAGTGGGTGATGAAGGTGGGGTTGATCAGCCTGGGCTCCACGGCCAGATCAAATATCTTGGCCAGCACCTTGCCGGCCACATCGTCGTCTGACTTCTCGCCGCCCAGCGATTTCAAAAAGGCCAGAGCCGCTTCACGGCTGGTCAAAACCTCGGCCGGGGCGCCGCCCAGTTCCACAATGGCCTGGCCGAAGCGCAGACGATGCCAGGGCCGGGCCAGACTGACCGGCGTGCCCTGATAGGTGAAGTCAGTGGCCCCGATGGCCTTTTCAGCCACGGCCACAAACATTTCCTCAGTCAGATCCATCATGTCGCTGACGTCGGCGTAGCTCTGGTAAAACTCCATCATGGTGAATTCGGGGTTGTGCTGAATGCTGATGCCCTCGTTGCGGAAACTGCGGTTGATTTCAAAAACCCGGTCAAAGCCGCCCACCAGCAACCTTTTGAGGTAAAGCTCGGGGGCGATGCGCAGATACAGCTTGCGGTCGAGGGCCTGGTGAAAAGTCTCGAAAGGCCTGGCCGCAGCCCCGCCCGGGATGACGTGCATCATGGGCGTTTCCACCTCCACAAAACCTTTGGCGGTCATAAACTCGCGCACCGCCGCCACAATTTTGGAGCGCAGGAGAAAGACCCGGCGGCTGTCTTCATTCATGATCAGATCTACATAGCGCTGGCGGTAGCGCATCTCGGTGTTGATCTCGTGGTATTTCTCCGGCAGGGGCCAGAGCCCTTTGGTCACCAGCTCCAGGCGGGAGACCAAAAGGGTCAGCTCGCCGGTTTTGGTTTTGAAGAGCCGGCCGGAAAGGCCCACAATATCGCCCAGATCCAGCTTTTTAAAGAGGTTGAAAGTTTCCTCGTCCACACCCTGCTTCCGCAGGTAGGCCTGCATCCGGCCGCTGGAGTCGGCCAGATCAAAAAAAGCCGATTTGCCGTAATCCCGGCGGGCCATGATCCGGCCGGCCACGGTGAAAACATCGGCCAGGGTTTCAAAATCATCGTGCTCCAGGTGGCCGAAGCGCTCCCGCAGGGCCGCTGTCCTGTGCTCCGGGCGGAAGGTGTTGGGGTAGAGGTTCACCCCGCTTTCAGCCAGTTCCCTGGCCTTGTCAAAACGGGCCTGGATAACCGGGCCCGCCTCATTTTCATCTCTCTGGATATCTTCCGGAGTCTGCGCCAGATCAGTCATAATTGGACATCCCTACCTTAAAAATTAGTAATTATGCACTTGACTTCCAACAAATTATAACTATCTCTTAATCACCGAAGAAAATCTTGCCCTTTTGCTTCTCCCTTGTGGCTATTTTCAAGCGCAAGTATTCCATTGGCCTGTCCCCCTTTATTCTATTACAAGAGCCACAGAGCAACTGGTAATTTTCGTAATAATCACCGCCACCCTTTGACTTTGGAACTATGTGGTCAATTTCAAGGTTTCGGGCTTCAAATTGGTTGCCGCAGGCGTTGCACAACCCCCTTTGTTCTTTATATAGTTTTGTTTTTACTGGCTCCGAGGGCCGGACTTCTTTTAAATCAGTTCTTACCGGAGCTTTGTCAGTGGATATGAAAGCGTCAAAAAGAATTCCTTTAGCCAAATTTAACCGTTGAATTAAAATATCATTTGTTTTGCTTTCAATATCAATGCCAATCCATTTACGGCCTAGTCTTTCAGCGCCAACGCAAGTAGTCGCGCATCCGCAAAATGGATCCATTACCAGGTCGCCTTCATTAGATGACGCCTTTATTATGCGTTTAAGTAAAACAAGCGGTTTCTGGGTGGGATAACCTGTCCGTTCTTTTTTATCCGATGGCATTAATGGTTGAACTGGCCACCAGTCTTCAGGATGCTTTCCTGATGGGTTTGGTCTATATCCGTCATAGACGCCTGAACTTCTATATGATTTGTCGTATCGGCTAGGATTGCTGTCCAGAACGTCAGACGAATAAGGAATTCTGACCTCATCAAGATTAAATGTATATTTGTTGCTCTTTGAATAACGCAAAATTATATCGTGTTTTTTGGCAAAATCATTACGCGGAACCCCTCCACCGCGATAACACCAAACTATTTCATTTCGAAAATTATTTTTGTCAAATATAAAATCAAGGATGATTTTTAAATAGTGACCGGCCGTAGGGTTGCAATGCAAATAAAAAGTTCCTGTATTTTTTAAAACTCTGTGCATTTCAATTATCCGTTGCGCCATATAGGTTAAATAAGCCATCATTGACTTGCTATGACTAACAGCTACGCTTGAAATATACTTGGTCAACTCTGGGCATTTAACGGCCAGTGAATCCAATCTATATTCATCAACATCCTTCCATGTCCACATATCTTTAAAACTGGCCCCTGCCGCCCTACTGCCTACCGGCGCGGAATACATCCTTTTAGAATTAAAGGGCGGGTCAAGGTAGATCAAATCTACGAGTTCACTATTAAGCCCCAATAAAATATCCAAATTATCATTAATGTAAAGTGTATTTTTAAAATTTGACTTAGCAAGCATTTTAAATCTCTGACTTTAACATTAACATTAAAATAGCAATCCTATCAAGCGAATGATTGAATATATCCTTTAAATTATACTCCGGCGCCGGGGCCGCGTCAAGTTGCCCTGCCCGGGGCTTTGTGATATATTACCCCGAAAAGAGGTTTAATATGACACCCGGCCCCCGTAAACATCCGGCTTATTTTCTTCCGGCCCTGATTGTCCTCGGCTTGGGGCTCTCGGCCTGCGGCCGGGGGCCCTTCGCCCCCGAGGCTCTCCGCCAGTCGGCCGAGCTGGAACATTACACCCAGGTCTTGCAGTCGGCCCTGGTCGAGGATAAGACCTTTGAGTGGCAAACCCTGGCCTCGGCCCTCATTGTCCGGGCTCTGCCCTATTCCCCCCGCATCAGCCGGGAAGCCCAAAGCCGCTTCGCCGGCGACCCCACATTTAATACTGAAGCCGGGGGCTGGGAGCGGCGGCCCAGCCGATCTTCCGGCCGGCCGGTGGTCATCCTGATGGGCGTCTTCGCCCCGGATCTGGCCGAGAAAGACATCACCAAGCTGGGCCGCTTTCGGCCCCGGCTGCACACCCCGTCCGGCCAGCGGCTGGAGCCGCTGGAAATCAAGCGTTTCGGCCGCGATGCGGTTTTTGTCCGCGACCATTTCCCGGTTTTTAACCCCTGGGAGGAAGTCTTCCTGGTGCGCTTCCCGGCCCCGGCCGGAGGCGGCGGGGCCGGGCCGCTCGACTTTAAGCTGGAGTGGCCGGGGGGGGTTCAGACCCTCGTTTTGAGCGGCGACTGACCGCCCTTCAAACATGCTCCGGTATTTTTTTACGATAATGGCGCTGCTGCTGGCGCCGGCCGTCAGCCGGGCCTGGGCGGCGGACGAGGGGATGCTGCCCGATGCCCTGCTCTACCCCGGTTCCAAACCGGGCTATATTCTGGTGGTGGACAAGGCGGAGCAGATGCTCTATCTCTACCGCCACGATGGTGCCGGGAACATCGGCCTTGATCGGGTCATGCCCTGTTCCACTGGAGAGAACAAGGGCGACAAGATGACCGAGGGCGACAAAAAAACGCCCAACGGCTTTTATATTTTCAATCAAAAGCTCCTGCCCGCCGAGCTGGCCCCCATCTACGGCATACTGGCCTACCCCACCGACTACCCCAATTTCTGGGATAAAAAGCAGGGCCACGGCGGCCACGGCATCTGGATTCACGGCATCAACAAGCCCATGGTCAATTATGACTCCAATGGCTGCGTGGAGCTGGAAAACGCTGAAATCGCCCGGATGGAAGAGCTGATCCGCCTCTATGACACCCCTATGGTCATCTATGAAAGTCTAACCCTGGCCTCCCTGGAGGATCAGAAGGCCGAAGCCGAGGCCATCAAGTCCTTTGTCGAGACCTGGCGCCGGGCCTGGGCGGCCAAAGACCACCAGACCTACCAGTCGCTCTACGACCCGACCTTCGTCAACTCCGATGACCGCTCATTCGCCGCCTGGATGGCTCATAAAGTCAAAGTGGGCCAGGGCTACCGCTCCATCGGCGTGGAGCTCAAAGACCTGCGCATCTACCGCCACCGCGAGGTCATCGCCGTGCTCTTTGAACAGGATTACAGCGGCGACAAGCGCTTCGCTTCCATCGGCCTCAAGCGGCTCTATCTGAAAAAAAGCGGCCAGACCTACAAAATAGTGGGGGAGGATTATCGGGACATGCCCGAAACCGAAACCCGCAAGTGGCTGACCGCCGAGGAAAAGCGACGGGCTATAGAAACACCGGCTATTAAAGCAACGCCGCCTCTTATGGCGGCCAAAGCGCCGGAAAGCCCGGCCGCACCGGCTCCGCCCCCCGTTCCAGAGGCCACCCCCGAGCCGCCAGCCGCTGAAAAAGATGACCCGGCGGCCGCTGAAGCCCAGGCGGCGGCCAAAGCCAAAGCCGCCGCCGAGGGCCGGGCGGCTCGGGCGGCCCTGGAGGCCGAAATCAAGCCGGAAATCCTGGGCCTGGTCAACCAGTGGGCCGAAGCCTGGAGCCGCCGGGACTCGGCCGCCTATTTCCAGTTTTACCACCCTGATTTTTATTACCAGGCCAAAAAGCTGAACCTGGGCGGCTTCATCAAATACCGGCAACAGCTGATTGAGGAGGCGGACGAGATTGAGGTGCGCCTGTCGGCCATTGAAGTGCGCCTGATGAGCGCGGACACGGCCCGGGTCATTTTCCGCCAGGATTACCGCTCGGACAATACCCATGACCTGGGCCGCAAAACCCTGACCCTGAAAAAAACCGAATCCGGCTGGAAAATTGTGGCCGAAACCTGGAAGGCGGTTTAGCGGGCCCATGGCCATAAAACACAAAGCATCCCGGGGGTGGCTGAATATCCTGGTGATTCGCCCTAAGGGGCCGGCCCTCAGTTTGGCTGTCCGGCCCCTGACCCTGTTTTTGGCCCTGTTATTGGGTGGCCTGACCCTGGCCGCCGCCCTGGCCGCCGGCCTTTACCTGGAGCTCTATCCCCGCCATCAGGAGCTGGTCGCCGCCCACCAGGAGACAGTCCGGGAGTTGACCAGCCTCCGCAATCTCTACGATTATCAATACGCCGTGGCCGATGATTACGCCCGGCTCCTGGGGGCCGTGGCCCGGCCGGATCCGGCCGAGGGCGGGGAGACCACCGCTCCCGCCCAGGATTTTATCCCCCAGGCCGCCTGGCCCACTCCGCTGGATCCAGCCCCGCCTATCGCTGACCCCTCCGGCCGCACTCTGGAGAGCTGGAGCGACCTTTTGCCCAACCCGGCCTCGCCGCCGGAGCAGGAGCTTGACATTGAGCAGTTACACGCCGCCGGCCCGGATTTCAGCTTTCAATTGACCAACACCGGCCTGGGCCAGCAGGCTCAGGGCCGCCTCCTCCTGCTCTTCGCCGTCCAGACCGGGGGCCAGGGCCTTTTGGCGCCCTACCCCGACTTTGACGACCAGTCGCCCACGCCCGACTTTAGCCAGGGTCTGGGCTACAATATCCGTTCCTCAAAAATTATCAAAGGCCGCCTCAACCTGCCAGCCGATGGGCAGATTGTGGCCATGACCGCCGTGGCCTTCACCCGTGGCGGCCAGGTCGTCCTGAAAAAGAAAATAGCCCCCCTATGATCCCCAGACAGAGAGGTTCTGGCGCCTTAATGACCGTTCATACCATATATTCCAGGCTTTTGGCCGCTTGGCTGGCCTCAGCCCTGCTCTTTCTGGCCCCGGCCCCGGCCGAGGCCCAGGATCGCCAGCACCTGACCTACTGGGCCGGGACGCCCCAGGAAATAGAGGTTTTCAAAATACGCGGGCGCGAGCCCGGCCCCACGGTGCTGATCATCGGCGGCATTCAGGGCGATGAGCCGGGCGGCTATCTGAGCGCCGACCGCTATGTGGATCTGGAGCTGAAACGGGGCAATCTCATTGTGGTGCCCCGGGCCAATTTCAAATCCATTGTCCTGTCCGACCGGGGGCCGGACGGCGACATGAACCGCAAATTCAACATCGACCTGGCCCGGGATCCGGACAGGAATATTGTGGAAACCCTGAAAGGTCTGATGGCCGAGAGCGATCTGGTGCTCAACCTCCACGACGGCTCCGGCTTTTACCGCCCCACCCATGAAAGTGAAACGGCCAATCCTCACCGCTATGGCCAGTGCATCATCGCCGACGCCGAGGTCTTCACCCACCCGGCCTCCGGCCGCATCATCCCCCTCAAGGATTACGCCGAAGACGCGGTGCGCCGGGTCAATCAGGATATTGACAACCCCGCCTATAAATTCCACTTCGCCAACCACAACACCTCGGCCACCGACAGCCTGCACAAAGAACAGCGCGGCAGCGTCACCTATTACGCCCTGACCCAGTTGGGCATCCCCGCCTTCGGGATTGAAACTTCCAAGAGCCTGCCCTCGGTGGAGATGAAAGTTTACCAGCACAATCTGGCGGTCAACGCCTTTCTGAAAATTTTCGAGGTGGAGCCGGAACAGCCCGGTCTGCTCTTGGAGCCCCCGCTCCTGAGCTACCTCCTGGTCTCGGTGGAGGGCGGGCCGCCCCTGGCCGTGGCCGATGGCCAGACCCTTCAGGTGGCCCGGGGCCAGAGGCTGGAAGTCCTCCACATCGCGGCCAACTATGACCGGGGCCTGTCCGTGGCCCGCCAGGGCTCCGGCAGTTTCAACGACCTCGGCCGGCCCCTGGTCATTGACCAGCCTGCGGTGTTAGTGGCGCGAAAAGACAGCGCTACCTTGGGCCGCTTCACCGTCAGTCTGCTGCCGCCGGAGGAGGCCGGCCTCTCCCCCCGCTTAAGCGGCCAGGCTAAAATCCTCCCCCCCCGGGCCGGGTGGCCGGTGGCCACCCCCAGCCAAGCCGCCGCCTCATCGCCGCCTGAGACCGATGTTTCGGTGAGCCGGCCCATAACTCTGCCGATCCCGCCCGCCATGGCCAAGCCCGAGCCGGAAGCGGCGGAGGTGGCCGCCGTTGGCCAGGTGACCGGATTTATCCTGGAAGTGGACGGCCGGCCGGTGGAGCTGGCCCCCGGGGCCCAGTTGGAGGTTCTGACCGGCTCCCTGGTCAAAATGGTTGACCTGAAGAGCGAGGGGCCCCTGCCGGCTAAAACGGCCATTAATCTGCGCGGCTTTGTCCCCAGGGACAAGCGGGATAAAAACAATGGCGATGACCGGGGCTTCACCGCCGACACCGGACGGGATATGATGGACGCTTTTTCGCTGGGCCAGAAGGGTCAGGTCTATCCGCTCAACGCCGAGTTCGGCCAGAAAGTGCTGGCCTCGGCCAGCCTCAAAATCGTCAAGCCGGCCTTGGCCGCCATCACCGTGGAGCTGAACGGCCAGAGCCACCGGCTCAAGCCCTGGGGCCGGCTGGGCGTCCCTACCGGCGGCCCGGTCACCATCACGGCTGTGGAGCTGGCCGGCGGCCGGCCCCTGAGCAACCCCCGCTTCACTCTGGGGGGGAAGCCCTTTGATCCGGATTTGCCCCAGACCCTGACCATGCCCAATTTTAACGCCAACCTGGCCGTTTTTAACGGGGAGGAACTGGCCGGCAAAGTCACCCTGGTGGCCAAGTGAGCGATCTGCGGCTGCCCCGGGCGGCCGTGCTGACCCTGGGCTGCAAGGTCAACCAGTTTGAATCCACAGCCCTGGCCGAGAGTCTGACGGCTGCCGGCTATCAGGTGGTGGATCAACCCCTGGGCGTGGATCTGGTGGTGCTGAATACCTGCACCGTGACCACCAGGGCTGATCAAGAATCTCTGGCCCTTTTGCGGCGGCTGGCCCGCCTGTCGCCCGGAGCCAAAATTGTGGCCACCGGCTGCCTGGCCCAGGCCAACCCTGATTTACTGGCCGAGACCGGCCTGGTGCATCTGGTGCTGGGCCAGGCTGAAAAAACAGACCTCGTTGGCCACTTGGCCCGCCCGGGTCAGCCGGGCGGACTGATCCGGGTGGCCCCGCTGGCGGAGCTGGCGGGTGGAGCAGCGGCTGACTTTGGCGCTCCGACCCCGGCCCGCACCCGGGCTTTTTACAAAATTCAGGATGGCTGCGCCGCCTTTTGCGCCTACTGCGCCGTCCCCCTGTCCCGAGGGCCGTCCCGCAGCCTGAATCTGGATCAGGCCCTGGAGGGCCTGCGCCACTACCTGGGGCTAGGCCTGACCGAAGTGGTACTCTGCGGCATCCACCTGGGCCGCTGGGGCTGGGATTTAAACCCGCCTCTGACCCTGGCCGACCTTTTGCACACCATTGAAGCTGAGCTGACCCCGGATCCGGAAGCTTTCCGCCTTCGCCTCAGTTCCATCGAGCCGCTGGAGCTGGACGAGGAAGTGCTGGCCGCCTACGAGATGTATGACTGGCTGGCTCCCCATTTCCACCTGCCCCTCCAGAGCGGCAGCGACCGCCTGCTGGAGCTGATGGGCCGGCCCTACACGACCGGCCATTTCCAGGGCCTGGTGGAGCGGCTCCACAGCGCCTGGCCCCTGGCCGGGGTGGGGGTGGATATCATGGCCGGCTTTCCCGGGGAAAACGAGGCTGATTTCCAGGCCACCTATGACCTCCTGAGCGCTTTGCCCCTCAGTTATTTCCACGTCTTCCCCTACTCGCCCCGGCCCGGCACCCGGGCGGCCACTTTTCCCGGCCAGGTGCCTGAGCCCCTCAAGCAGAGCCGCGCCCGGGAACTAAAGCAGCTGAGCCAGCTCAAGCGCCGGGCTTTTGCCGAAGCCAACCTCGGCCAGACCCAGACCGGCCTGGTGGAAAACACCCCCCACCGCCCCAGCGGGCGGCTCAAGGCGCTGACCGGCAACTACCTGGCGGCCCTCCTGCCCGAGGGCTTGAGCCGTCTCCCGGCCGGAGCCCTCCTGCCCGTCCGCCTCTCGGCCGCCCGCAACCCCTGGGGCCTTCTGGAAGCTGAGCCTCTGGGCCTGAACCGCTTGACCTGAAAGTTTATCAACGCCATGTCCGAAAATGGCTAACATTCCGGGGGCGCTGTGATAGGATGGTCACAAGAGGCTGACATTATGACCCCAAACGTCCCACAGCCACCGCGCGAACTTGACCGGGAGGCCTGCTTTGAAGCTTTTTTGGCGCATGACCCGCGCTTTGACGGGCGCTTCTTTGTGAGCAACAAGCTGACCGGTATTTATTGTCGCCCAATCTGCCGCGCACATTTTTCCAGGCCCGATAACTTTGACTTTCACTTGAGCGCGGCGGCGGCGGAGGCGAAAGGCTATCGCCCCTGCCTTAAATGCCGCCCGGAAATCGCGCCCGGACTGTCGCCCGCCGAGGCCGGCCCCCGGCTAGCTCGCCGGGCGGCTCTTTTAATTGAGCGGGATTTTCTTTTTGAGAGCAGTCTCGCGGATCTCGCGCGGTCACTTGGCCTTACCAGCCGCCATCTGCGCCGCGTATTTGACGCTGAATTCGGGGTATCGCCCGTGCAGTACCTGCAAACACGCAAACTCCTGCTGGCCAAAAATCTGCTCACCGACACTAATCTGCCCATAACTCAGATAGCCTTTGCGGCCGGCTTTTCCAGCCTGCGGCGTTTTAACGATCTGTTTAAGCAACGCTACCGCCTGGCTCCTTCCAGCTTTAAAAAAGATAACACGAGCTTGAAAAAGACATTGGATGGCGCTACCTTGCTCCTAGCCTACCGTCCGCCATATCAGTGGCCAAGTATTCTGGAATTTTTGGCCGGGCGGGCGATGGCCGGGGTTGAAGAGGTGGCGGATAACAGCTACCGCCGCGTTGTGCGCATTCAGGACAGCGCCACTTATTACGGATGGATAAAAGTGTCCGACCGGCCTGAAAAAAAAGCACTGGCGGTAACGGTGGCGCCCGGTTTGCTGCCGGTATTGCCCAGGGTGCTCGCGCGTGTGCGCACTCTGTTTGACACCGACTGCGACCCCTGCCGTATTTATGACAAACTGCGGGTCATGAACGAGTTCGTCAAACCAGGAGCCTGCCTGCCCGGCACTCGCCTGCCCGGAGCCTTTGACCCTTTTGAGATGGCGGTGCGCGCCATTCTGGGCCAGCAGATTACCGTCAAAGCGGCGCGAACCCTGGCCGGTCGTCTGACCCGAACTTTGGGCACACCGGTGACCACGCCTTTTGCCGAGCTAACCCACGCCTTTCCCCAACCGCGTGACCTTCTGTCTTTGGGTAAACCTATTGCGGATCATCTCGGCCCCTTGGGCATCACCGGCGCTCGCTGCCGCAGTATTCTGGCCTTAGCTTCGGCGATTGAGCTCGAACATATCCACCTGGATATGACCGCCGACCCCGAACAGATGATGGAGCGTCTGCTCGAATTGCCGGGCTTTGGGCCCTGGACGGCCCAGTATGTGGCCATGCGCGCCCTGAGCTACCCCGATGCTTTCCCGCACACCGACTACGGCCTTAAAAAAGCGCTGGCGCCGCGCCCGGCCAGAGAGGTGGCGGCCCTCAGCGAGCAATGGCGACCCTGGCGCAGCTATGCCGCCATCAATCTCTGGAACTCACTCAACCATTAAAATAAGGATCCCAAATGACCACTTTCACCAGCCATTATCAATCGCCTCTGGGGCCCATCACCGCCGCGGCGCAGGATGGCGCTTTGACCGGGCTATGGTTTGACCGGCAAAAGTATTTCCCGGCCGGGATCGATGAATGGGAGGCCGCCCCGGACTACCCGGTGTTAGCTGACCTTGGAGATTGGCTTGAGGGTTATTTTAAAGGGGCCAAGCCCGCGATTTCCCTGGCCCTGGCCCCGGCCGGCTCCGAATTCCGCCAAAAGGTGTGGCGGATTTTGCGCGATATACCCTATGGCGCCACCACGACTTATGGCGCGATAGCTAGGCAAATGGCGGCTGAGCAGGGCCGGGAGGTAGTGTCCGCCCAGGCGGTGGGCGGGGCTGTGGGGCATAACCCGATCTCTATTCTCATTCCCTGCCACCGGGTGGTGGGCTCCACCGGCCACCTGACCGGATACGCCGGCGGCCTGAACAAAAAGCAGGCCCTGCTGGATCTGGAGCATATTGACAGGGAAGCGATTAAATAGCATAATAAATAAGTAAAGTTATCACGATGGGGAGAATCAGCGACAGGGGTTTAGGCGGGAGGCGAGGATTTTGTTTTTGGGCATTGAAACCGAATTTATAGCCAAGGCCCTGCCCCTCTATGGCCAGGCTGCCTGGCGGACGGTGTGGGTGGCGGCCTGCGGCGTGGCCCTGTCTCTGATCATCGGGCTGTTTTGCTCCCTGGCCCGCTATTACCGGATTCCGGGCTTGAAAAGCCTGGCGGCGGCCTATATTGAGCTGGCCCGCAACACCCCCTTGATGATCCACCTTTTTTTCCTCTACTATGGCCTGCCCCGGGTCGGCCTGACGCTGGATGGAATCACCTGCGGCGTCATCGGCTTGGCTTTCCTGGGCGGCGGCTATATGGCCGAGGCTTTCCGGGCCGGCCTGGAGGCCGTCAGCCGGGCCCAGATTGAGAGCGGCCTGAGCCTAGGCCTCAGCCGCCGGCAGATGGTTCGCTATGTCATCCTGCCCCAGGCCCTGGCCGTGGCCGTCCCGGCCGTGGCCGCCAACACCATCTTTCTGATGAAGGAAACCTCGGTTTTCAGCATCGTGGCCGTGGCCGACCTGGTCTATGTCTTCCGGGATCTGATCAAAGAGGGCCACTCCAACGAAAATTTGTTTCTGCTCACGATTTTTTACCTGGTCATCATCCTGCCCGTCTCCATCTTGTTCAACCGCTGGGAAAGGAGGCTACGCCGTGATGGAATCGGCCATTAGCATCTTCCTGGAAGGGCGCAACCTGGCCCGCCTGATGGAGGGAGTCTGGATCACCCTGAAAATTTCGGCGGCCTCCGTCCTCCTGTCCGTGGTTTTCGGCCTGTTGGTCGGCCTGTTGATGATCAGCCGGAAACCGGCCCTCCAGGCGGCCACCCGGTTTTATCTGGAAGCCATCCGGGTCATGCCCATCCTGGTGCTGCTATATATGTTTTATTACCTGCCCGATAAAAACTGGGGCCTTCATTTCGAGGCCCAGACCGTGGCCATTGGGGTCTTTACCCTCTGGGGCACAGCCGAAATGGCTGACCTGGTGCGCGGGGCTCTGACCTCCATGCCCGCTCACCAGCGCGAGAGCGGCCGGGCCATCGGGCTGACCGAGGGCCAGGTCAACCGCTATATCATCATCCCCCAGGCGGTGCGCCGGCTGATCCCCGGGGTCATCAACCTGACCACCCGCATGATCAAGACCACGCCCTTCATCTATTTCATCAGCGTCCCGGAACTTTTGAAAGTCGGCCAGCAGATCGTGGAAATATCCGGCATGAAAAACAATATGGCCAGTTTCTGGGTCTATGGCTTTATCTTTTTTCTCTATTTCCTCATGTGCTACCCCATTTCCTGTTTTTCGGCCTATCTGGAAAAAAAGTGGCAAAACTAATAACTGACTGATAGTTAGGGAGTATTGAGCATCATGGCCGTTGCCCGCCCGGTCTTGAAAATAACCGGCCTCCACAAACGCTATGACCAGCTGGAGGTCATTGGGAATCTGTCTCTGGAAGTCCGCAAGGGCGAGGTGCTGGTGGTTATCGGCCCCTCGGGCTGCGGCAAGAGCACCCTGCTGCGTTGCATCAACGGTCTGGAAACCATCCAGGGCGGCGACATTGAGCTTAACGGCCAATCCATCATTGTCGGCCACACCCGCTGGAACCTGGTTCGTCAGCAGATCGGCATGGTTTTTCAGAGCTATGACCTTTTCCCGCACATGACGGTTTTGGAGAATATCCTCCTGGGCCCGATGAAGGCCCAGGGGCGCGAGCGGGCGGAGGCGACCAAAGAAGCCGAGGCTTTTCTGGATCGGGTGGGGTTGCTGGATCGCAAGGATTCCTTTCCCCGCCAGCTCTCCGGCGGCCAGAAACAGCGGGTGGCCATTGTCCGGGCCCTGTGCATGAATCCGGAAATCATGCTCTTTGACGAGGTCACCGCCTCCCTGGATCCGGAAATGGTTCGCGAGGTGTTGGACGTCATCCTGGGGCTGGCCGAGCAGGGCATGACCATGCTCATTGTCACCCATGAAATGGCCTTTGCCCGGGCCGTGGCCGACAAAATAGTCTTTATGGACCAGGGGAGCATCGTGGAGAGCGCGCCCCCGGACATTTTTTTCCAAAACCCGGTCAGCGACCGGGCCCGGAAATTTCTCAACATCTTCCAATTTGAGGGAGTCAAGAAAGAGGAGCGACACAATGATTAAATCAATGAAGCAGATGGCCGTGATCACCCTGGCTCTGGCCCTCGGCCTGGCCCTCGGCCTGGCCTGGGCCGCCCCGGCCGCCCTGGCCGCAGGCGAGCTGGACAAGATCAAGGCCGCCGGAAAAATCCGCATCGGCGTTTACAGCGACAAACCGCCCTTTGGCTATGTGGATGCCAATGGCGTCAACCAGGGCTATGATGTTTATCTCGCCAAGCGCCTGGCCAAAGACCTCCTGGGCGATGAAAGCAAGGTCGAGTTTGTGCTGGTGGAAGCGGCCAACCGCATGGAAGTGCTGGAATCCAACAAGGTTGATCTGGTGCTGGCCAATTTCACCGTCACCGCCGACCGGGCCAAACAGGTGGATTTCTGCAAACCTTACATGAAAGTGGCCCTGGGCGTGGTTTCCCCAGCTAAAGCGCCCATCACCGATGTAGCCCAGCTAAAAGGCCAGACCCTCATCGTCAACAAGGGCACCACGGCTGAGATCTATTTCGCCAAGAACCACCCGGAAGTGACTTTGAGCAAATATGACCAGAACACCGAGGCCTTCAACGCCCTGCGCGATGGCCGCGGGGTGGCCCTGGCCCACGACAACACCCTGGTCTTTGCCTGGATTAACGAAAACCCGGGCTTTGTGGCCGGCATCGACTTCCTGGGCGATCTGGATTCCATTGCCCCGGCGGTGAAAAAGGGCAATAACGAGCTTTTGGAATGGGTTAATAACGAGATCGTCACCCTCGGCCAGGAGAATTTTTTTCACAAAGACTATGAAGCCACCCTGCGCCCCGTTTACGGCGACACCATTGACCCGGAAACCGTGGTCATTGAAGGCGGTGTGTTGAAGTAGGCCGGTTACTCAAAAAACAGCCGCCAGGCGGCGCTACGCCACCGTATGGCGCTGCGCCTCTTTTGTTCAATTTTTGTTCAATGCCGCAAGAAAAGTGCAGTAGGCTGGGCTAATGAAAAGGCGGTTAGGCAAAATGTTTCTGGTCTTGGTGGCGATCCTGGCCGGTCTGGTCATTGGCGTTGGCGTCTATCTTCAGCACCCGAAATTCGGCCAGTTGCCGAAAGGCGAGCGGCTGGGAAAAATAAAGCTTTCCCCGCATTACGCTGAGGGCGAGTTTAATAATTTAGACCCAAGCCCGCTGTTCACCGAAAAAGGCAATGCCCTCGCCGCCGCCTTTAAATATCTTTTTACCAGGAAAGAGCGCCCGGCGCCGCCTTCTCCCATTCCAACCGTAAAAACAAATTTTCTGAACCTGGATAAAACAGAGGATCTGGTGGTTTGGCTCGGCCATTCCTCATATTATATCCAGCTTGGTGGCCAGCGGTTCCTCCTTGATCCGGTCTTCAGCCCCAACGCCGCGCCAGTCCCGCTGGTCAATGAGGCCTTTGCCGGAACTAATATCCATACCGCCGAAGACTTTCCGGAAATAGACTACCTGCTGATATCCCACGACCATTGGGATCATCTGGACTACCCGACAGTTAAAGCGCTTAAGCCCAGGATCAGGAAGGTCATCTGCCCTTTGGGCGTGGGTGCCCACTTTGAGAGATGGGGCTGGGCCGCCAGCGCGATAGACGAGAAAGACTGGAACACTGGTCTCCGGATTGGAGACGACATGTCCATCCATGTTTTGCCGGCGCGCCACTTTTCGGGCCGTCTCTTGACCAGGAACCAGAGTCTGTGGGCCTCCTTTGCCCTGGTCTCGCCCAAACACAGGCTGTTCTTTAGTGGGGATAGCGGCTACGGCCGACATTTTGCTGAAATGGGCCTGAAATGGGGCGGCTTTGACTATGTGTTCCTGGATAGCGGACAATATAACGACCAATGGCCCCTTGTCCACATGACCCCGGAAGAGTCGGCCAAAGCTGCGGAAGATTTAAAAGCCGGCGCGGTCATACCTGCCCATGTGGGCAGGTTCTCCATCGCCTATCATTCCTGGGATGAGCCGTTCCAGCGTTTCAGCGCGGCGGCTCAGGGAAAGCCCTATCGCTTTCTCACCCCAAAGATAGGCGAGCCCGTCAATCTGGATGACCCCCGCCAGCGGTTTTCACGCTGGTGGGAAAGCATTCTTTAAAATTGTTTTGGGCATGGTGTTTCTTCTTTCTGGTAGTTCTTTTAAATATGGATTACTAAAGACGTGTATTTAGACAGAACACTGTCGCCTGTAATAAGCCGCATAGGCTCGGCTATGGCCTGAGCCACCAGCATATGATCAAAAGGATCATTGTGGTGTAGGGGAAGTGATTCCAGTATTTCCGCATGAGAACCTAGGAGCGGCAATTCTATGAACCCGCTCTCTTGCGCCGTATCACGAAGACTCTTTAATTTAGCGTCCAGTTTACCTATACGGGTTTTGATGGCAATTTCCCACCAGGATACAGTGCTGACAAAAATTTCATTCTCATCGGCAAGCAACATTTCCCTCACTGGCTCAATGCGTGGCATGTTTGTCAACGCCCAGAGGAACGCGTTAGTATCAAGCAACAACCTCATTCCAGGCTTCCCTCAAAAGCGGCCAGTATTTCAGGAGGCAACGGATCATCAAAATCATCTGGAATGGTCAATTTGCCATCCAGGAGTCCGAGGCGTTTTTTGGGCCTAGAGTTTGCGGCGGATATTAGAATCACCTCTGGTCTTCCATAACTGCCGATGAAAATAGTTTCACCGTTGACGGCGCGTTTGACCAGTTGCGACAAAGAACTCTTTGCTTGGTGTATCGGAACGATCAGCGTTGACATATTCACTACCCCTTTTTGTTTAAACTTAGCCCAGACTTAGTTTAAAGTCAATAGGAGTTGGAAGGCCAATCCCTTTTTCTGCACGATGGCCTGGTGCGGTCGGTGATGATTTCCAGCCCGGTGGGCCAGCCCGACAGCTGGGGCGAGGCCGGGTCGTGGCCGGCCCGGCGGCGGTGCGACCGTTCCAGGCTGGTGACGGCGTAGCAATAGGCGCAGCCGTGGCCGCAGGTGTCATACATGCCCAGGTCAAAGCTCTCCAGGCAACGGCAGAGGGCCGGCTGGCCCGGGTCTTTTTTAGCCTTGATCGGCCCGCCAACGAGGGCCTCAATCCGGCTGCGGTCGAGACAGGCTTCCGGTTTTAAACCCAGATCCCGCAAATCCCATTGTTCTGTGCAGTTGACCAGTTTCAGCCTTTCCCCGGCGGCGATGGCGGCCAGGCCCCGGGCCAGATCCCGCACGGCGCTGTCCTCCGGGGCCGGGAAGCGGCCGGCCAGGTGGCGATAGGGTTTGACAAAATTGATGAGGCAACGCCCGGTGGCCCCGCTCAACTGGCGGGCCAGCCGGCCAAACTGATCCCAGTGCCACTGGGGGGTGTAGGGGCCGGCCGCCACAATGGGGTCATAGCGCCAGTCCACCCGGCCCGGGCCTAGAGCGCCGGCCAGCCGCCGGAAAGTCTCCACAATATCTTTTTTGGGCGGTAAATGAGGCTCCAGCTCCGGGCCATAGGGGGTGAGGGTGAAGGAAAAGTAATAGCGGTAACCCAGGTCATCAATGGTCTTGAGGCGCTCCAGCATGGGAGCCGGGTTTTTAGTCCAGAAGACTATACAGTCCACCACCTCAGGCGACAGGCTGACCTGGCCCAGGCGACTGGGGTTCCGGGGGTGAGGCGTCAGCACCAGGCCCTCCCGCAGCCGCCGCACCAGCCAGTCGGCAAAAAAAGCCGGAATATCCGTCCGGCGGCTGGCGCTGACAATCATGCCTGATCAGCCGGGGTCATTCATTTTCGCTCAAAAAAGAGCGGGCCTCTTCGGTCAGGGCGGTCAGGAGATTCAGGGCGGCCAGGGGGGTCAGCTCTTCCGCCTTAATCTCGGCCAGACGGCGAATCACTTCGGGCGGGGCGGCCGGGGCCACCGGCTGATCTTCCAAATCGTCAAAAAGGCTCAGTTGGCGTACGGACGGACGAATGGCCCGATCGCCGGCCCGGGTGAAGTCAGCCATGACCTCCCGGGCCCGGCTCAGCACTTTTTTCGGCAGCCCGGCCAGCCCGGCCACGGCCAGGCCGTAGCTGCGGCTGACCCCGCCCGGCTTGAGCTGGCGGGTGAAAATCAGGCCCCGGCCCCCCTGGTCGCTGGCGGCCACGTTGTAGTTGCGCACCCGGGGTTTGCTGTCAGCCAGTTTAATAAGCTCATGGTAGTGGGTGGCAAAGAGGGTGGGCACGCCGTCGCCGGCCAGATCGTGAAGGTATTCGGCAATGGCCCAGGCCAGTGACAGCCCATCGTAGGTCGAGGTGCCCCGGCCGACCTCGTCCAGCACCACCAGGCTGCGGGGGGTGGCCTGGCTGAGAATGCGGGCCGTCTCATTCATCTCGACCATGAAAGTGGAGCGGCCCCGGGCCAGGTCGTCCGAGGCCCCGACCCGGGTGAAGATGCGGTCGCGGATGGAGAGGCGGGCCGACTCGGCCGGCACAAAGCTCCCAGCCTGGCACATCAGCACAATCAGGGCGGTCTGGCGCAGGATGGTGGATTTGCCGGCCATATTGGGCCCGGTGATTATCAGGAGCCTCTCGCGGGTGGTCAGGCGCACGTCATTGGCGACGAAGGCCTCGCCCGCCGGCATCAAGGCCTCCACCACCGGGTGGCGGCCGCCCCGGATGTCGATCAGGTCTTCCTCCACCAGCTCCGGGCGAACCCAGCCATACTTTTCAGCGCAGGCGGCCAGGGCGCAGAGCACATCGGCCTCGGCCAGAATCAGGGCGGCGGTTTTGATGGTTCGGGCGTTCCGGGCCACCAGAGCTTTCAAATCCTCCAGTATCTGTTCCTCGAGGGCCAGGCGGCGTTCCCCGGCGTGGAGTATCTTTTCCTCATACTCCTTCAGCTCCGGGGTCAGATAGCGCTCGCCGCCGGCGATGGTCTGCTTGCGGATCCAGTCAGGGGGCACCAGGTGGAGGTTGGCTTTGGTCGCCTCCAGATAATAGCCAAAGACCCGGGTATAGCCGACTTTAAGGGAGCTAATGCCCGTGCGCTGGCGCTCCCGGGCCTCAAGGGCGGCAATGGCGTTTTTGCCGCCCTTCTCCAGATCCAGCAGCTCGTCCAGCTCGGCCGAGACTCCCCGGCGGATGAGCCCGCCATCTTTGGCGCTATAGGGCGGCGACTCCACCAGGGTGGCCTCCAGAGTCGCCGTCAGCTCGTCAAACTCGGGCAGCGCGTTCCCCAGAGCCATCAGCAGGGCTGAGGAGCCGGGGCTGGTCAGCCGGGCCCGATAGGCGGGCATCAGGGCCAGGGTGTCGCGCAGGTTGGCCAGATCCCGGGGGCCGCCCCGGGCCAGCACCACCCGGCTGAGGGCCCGCTCCAGGTCGCTGGATTTTTTCAGCAGCCCGGTCAGGCCGTCCCGGGTCAGGCCGTCGCGCAGCAAATCCTCCACCGCGCCATGGCGGGCGGCCACGGCCTGGGCCTCGGCCAGGGGCAGGGTCAGCCACTGGCGCAACAGCCGGCCGCCCATGGGCGTGGCCGTCAGATCCATCAGACCCAGGAGCGAGCCCTCCAACTGGCCGTGGCGCAGGGTTTTCAGAATCTCCAGATTGGCCGTGGCCGCCTCGTCCAGGAGCAGATGGCTTTCCCGCCAGAGGAGGCGGGGCGGGGAGAGGTGGCGGAAGTCGCCCAGACAGCACTCTTCGGCGTAGGCCAACGCGGCCTCGGCTGCGGCCAGGGTTTCCGGCCACCGCTCCAGCTCCAGGGCGGCCACAGCGGCCGGGCCGAAAAGCTGATTAAAACGAATCAGGGCCGCAGCCGGGTTCATGGTTTCGGCCCGGCGCGGGGTGGCGTGAATCTGGCCCTCCTGGAGCAGGGCCGTCAGCTCCGGAGCCGGGTTTTCCGGGAGCAGACACTCGCGGGGGGCCAGAGCCCGGAGCTCAGCCCGCAGACCTTCCAGCTCATCAAAAGTGGCCAGGAGCAATTCGCCGGTGCTGACCTCCAGCCAGGCCAGGCCGTAGCGGCCAGGGGCGGGCCAGATGGCCGCCAGATAGTGGGGCTCGCCCGGGGCCCGGCTCTCATCGGTCAGGGGTAGGCCTGGCGTGCCCACCTGCCAGACCACCCGCTCGGCCAGGCCCCTGGCCTTGCCGGTATCCCCGACCTGGTTGACCACCACCACGCTGCAGCCAAGCTCGTTTAAGCGGTTGGCGTAGCCCAGACCGGCCGACAGGGGCACCCCGCACATGGGGATAGGCTGGCCGCCCTGCTTGGAGCGGCTGGTCAGGGCAATGTCGAGGAGAGGCGCGGCCGTCTCAGCGTCCTCGAAAAACATTTCGTAGAAATCGCCCATTTGAAAGAAGACAATAGCCCCGGGGTGGAGTTTTTTCATCTCCACATACTGCTGCATGGCCGGGCTGAGGGTGGCGGCCGGGGCGGCGCTACTCATTGAAGAGGGGCGCCAGATGGTCAAAGGCGGCCAGAATATGCTCGGAAATGACCCGGGTCTGGCCAAAGACGGTCATGTAGTTGCTGTCGCCCTGGTAGCGGGGGGTGACATGGAGGTGGAGGTGATCCTCGACGCTGCCGCCGGCGACCCGGCCCTGGTTGACCCCAAGATTGAAACCCTGGGGAGACATGACCCGGGCCAGCAGCTCGGTGGATCGGGCCGCCTGATCCATCAGGGCCAGGCGCTCGGCCTGATTGGCCGCCGACAGGCTGGGGATGTGGCGGCGGGGGGCCACCAGCAGGTGGCCGTTGTTGTAGGGGAAGAGATTCATCATGACCAGCACGATCGGGTCGGAATAGAGCACCAGCCGGTCGCGATCGGGGCCGATATGATCCGGGGGCAGACACAGGAAACAGTCGTTGTCGCGGAGACCGGCCCGCTTGATATAGGCCATGCGCCAGGGCGCCCAAAGCACTTCCATACCTTGTCACCTCATTCTCATTACCTTAGGTCAGGCTGACTGATTATACCACATTTCTGATTTGACTTCCCCGGCCAAAATGTTATACGTTAAAAAGGCAGTTACGCCACAGGAGATATTTATGACCGCCATCTTTCTGGTCGGAGCCAGGGCCAGCGGCAAAACCACGGTCGGCCGCCGCTTGGCTGAGGAACTGGGCCGGCCTTTCGTGGATACTGACCTGTATATGAAAGAGGCTCTGGGGCTGACCGTGGCCGATATTGTGGAGCGGGAAGGCTGGGCCGGCTTTCGCCGGTGGGAGAGCGAGGCCCTGCGGGCCGTCAGTGTAGGCACCCGGCCTCAGGTGGTGGCCACCGGCGGCGGGATGGTGCTGGCCGAGACCAACCGGGCCCTGATGCGGGAGCGGGGGCTGGTCTTCTATCTGGCCGCCCCGGCCGAGGCGCTGGCCGCCCGGCTGGCCGCCGACCCCCAGGCCGCCCAGCGGCCGAACCTGACCGGTCAATCGCTGATAGAGGAAGTGGCCCAGATACTCAAGGAGCGGGAACCGCTCTACCAGGCCGTAGCCCACCATCAGATTGAGGCTACCACCGATCTGGAGCAGGTCATAGCCGCCATAGTAGAGAAAATCAAACCGGAAGCCCAACATAACCTTAAGGGCAACCTCAACGAATAAGCCGGAAAGACCATCATCCATGACTATTAATTCTTCTGGTCGGCCGGCCCCCCGGCCGGCTTTCAGGAAAGCGGAACAGGACGGCTTCCAGCTCCGCTACCTGTCGGACGGGGTTGATTATCCGGCCCTGCTGGCCGATTTTCGCCAGGGACGAATTGAATTCACCCTCCTGAACGCCCGCCCCTGCCAGGAAACCTACCTGGTGAAATATGGCGGCCGCGCATACGTCATCAAGCGCGATTTCGCCTTTAAGCCGCCGGTCAAAAAACGCCGCTTTTGGGATCTCCTGGCCGGCACGCCTTTTACCCGGCAGATGCGGGAAACCTGGCGGGCCATTGGCCGAGGCTGCCGGATCGTTCCTGAAATTTACCTGGTGGCCGAAAAAATAGCCGGCTACCGGCTCTGCGCTGACAGTTACCTAATTTTACAGTTTATTGAAGGCCGCACTTGCACGGTTGGGGCGGCGGATACCCGCTGGTTGGCCGGCCTGGCTGCGACTGTAGCCAAACTGCACACTTGGGGGCTGGCCTCCGGCGCCCCCCACGCCGGCAATCTGGTGGAAGCCGATGAGGGCTGGAAAATGATTGACGTCTCCTCCAAGGGGCCGATCATCATAACTCAGGCCCACGACCTGCTGGACATGAAAAGGAAGCTTAACCTGGAAGTTCCAACCTGCTCCTGGCCGCTGAAATTCGTCTCCGCCCTGGTTCAGGCTAAATACCGGCTGCATCTCTGGCGCCGAAAACATATTAAACCTGGAGGATTGCCAAGATGAGCGCCCTATCCTACCCGGAGGCCGGCCGGCTGGCCCGGTTGCGCCGGTTGATGAGCGGGGCAGGGGTTGGTCTTCTATCTGGCCGCCCCCGGCCGAGGCGCTGGCCGCCCGGCTGGCTGCCGACCCCCCACCAGCCCACAGCCCACCACCAAATTGAGGCCACCGCCGATCTGGAGCAGATCATAGCCGCCATCCTGGAAAAAACCAGGCACCTATCACTCAGCTAAATCGCTCTTTTTAAGCCTTTAATGCCATTCCTTTCTCGGGAACCTTTGAGTTCCCGCGCCTGCACTATTGACAAAAATCCTGGCCGGTGATATTGTAATTGAGTCTAATTCGCATATATCCACGCCCAATATTATTTTGCCAGGCGGTGGATGATAGAACGGTGGGGAAATGAATATTGCCGACATGTTCCAACACGCCGACCCTGTGGTGCAGACAGTCATGACGCTTTTACTGCTGGCTTCCGTCAGTTCCTGGTGTGTTATCTTTGAAAAAATCGTCATTTTAAGACGCACCGGCCGCGAAGTGCGGCACTTTAAAAAGGTCGCGGCCGGCCTGGCCGAGAGCCAGGGTCTGGATCAGTTGGCCGATTTTAGCCGTGGCCTGGCCGAATCCGGTTTTCAGGAAAGCCGTGATCAGGCCGGCCGGGAAACCAGGGCCGACTTCCGCGAGCGGGTGGAGAGAAGCATGCGGGCCGCCCTGGCCGGACGCCTGGATCAGTTGAACAACCGGGTGCTGTTTCTGGCCACGGTGGGGGCCATCTCTCCCTTCGTCGGCCTTTTCGGCACTGTCTGGGGCATAATGCACAGTTTCGCGGGCATCGCCGCCACCGGAGAAACCTCTCTGGCCGTGGTGGCCCCGGGCATCGCCGAGGCCCTCTTCGCCACGGCCATGGGCCTGGTGGCGGCCATCCCGGCTGTGGTGGCCTACAACAAAATAGCCGGCTCAATTAAAAAAATCGGCCAACAAACTGCGGCCGGCATCAGTGATTTGGGCAACCGCCTGGCCGGCCGTCATTTTGCCAGCCTGGAAAACGCGTCTTAAAGGGAGGAATCAAATATGGAAAAAGAATTTCTGGCCGGCTCCGACGACCTGGGCCCGATGGCCGACATCAATGTCACGCCCTTTATCGACATCATGCTGGTGCTCCTGATCATCTTCATGGTCACGGCCCCGTTGATGCTGGGTGGCGTGCCGATCAATCTGCCCAAAAGCCTCGGCCCGGCCCTGTTGCGGCCCGAGGAGCCCCTGGTGGTCAGCCTGGACGCCGCCAGCCGCATTTTCGTAGAGAAAAAAGAAGTGACCGCACCCGCCCGGCTGGAATTTTTCAAGCGGTTGGCCCGGGAATCGGCCACCGGCGAGGTTTATGTCCGGGGAGATGGAGAGGTCAAGTATGCTCGAATGATGGAACTCATGGGCGAATTGGGCCAGGCCGGCTTCGCCAGGGTTACTCTGGTGACCAGCCCTCGTCCAGACGAGCCGGTTCACCAGTAATATTGATCAGGCATCCCCATGCGTCTGCACCGCGATCAAGTGGTTTTCGGCTATGCGGCAGCAGCGGCCATGCTGCTGCATCTGGTGGTGGCGGCCGGGGTGATCCTGGCCGGGGTGGGGCGGGAGACCGAGATCCGGCAGACTCTGGCCGTGATGGATTTCGTTTATGATGAAGGCGGAGGCCAGGCCGGGGCCGGCGGATCTGAGCCCACCCCGGCGGATTCCGAGCCGGAGCCGACGCCGCCCCTAGAGCCGTTAACGGTTCCGGAAACCATCCAGAGCCGAGCCGAGACATCTCTGCCGGAGGAGGCCGCGCCGTCAGTGCAGCCGCCCTCTACGGCCAAATCCAAATCACCCGCAGTAGCCAGGCCCAAGGCTAAAACTTTGGCCCGGGCCGAAAATCAGGCGGCCTCCGACGACCGGGGCCGGAGCGAATCCGGGCCGGGCCGGGCCGGCGCCGACGGCGGGGGTGGCCACGGCCAGGGCGACTCTAACGCCTTCAGGGCTTACATGGGGCAGATATTGCACAAAATGGAACGGGGGAAGAAATATCCCCCGGCGGCCAGGGCCCGCAAGCTCACCGGGGTGGCCAAAGTTCATCTGGTGGTGGATCGCGGCGGCCGGGTGCTGTCGTCAAGCCTGGCCAAAAGTTCCGGCCACCCCGAATTGGACGCCGAAGTGCTGGCTCTGGTCCGCCGGGTCTCTCCCCTGCCCTCTTTTCCCGGGGAGATGACCCAGGCCAGCATCAAATTGACGATTCCAGTCAATTTCAGCCTGCATTAGACCAGAGGCAAAGCTTCATCAGTCATTTTTTAATTTGAAGATCGCGCGCGAAGGCCCGGGCCCGCTCCAGATCCAGCTCATCGGGATGCTTGGCGGCTTCGTCCAGGCGGGCCTGGCGCTCCGGGGTCATCTGGACATGGGGATGGTCGGGCGGCAGCATCGTTTTCATACGCTCCAGCAGGGCCGGATCCACCCGGCCCTGGCAGCGGAAGTGCCCCAGCACCTGATTGCCGCCTTCGGCCAGCCGCTTGGCGGTGTCGGCCGCCACCTCATCGGCGTGCGGGGAATCGGGGTAAGCCCCCAGCGTGAAAAAGAAGCCTGTCCGGCAGTTTTTCATTTTAGCCAAATAACCGAGCATGGCCGCGTCGGCCTGGCCTCGATCCACCCAGAAGCCGGGTAGCACCAGGTCGAAACCAACCGGTTCCGGGGCCTCTTGGACATTGACGCAGAGCGTGCCCTCCGGCAGGGCCGGCAGGAGCCCCTCGGCCACCCGCCGGGTGTTGCCGGTGAGAGAAGAATAGACAACAATGGTTTTCATGCTTTAATCCTTTCGGTTAGGTTTTAGGCCGGATCCGGAAGCCGCAGATGGGCGTCGGCGCACAGGCGGCCCAGCTCCAGATCGTGAGTGATGACCAGCACGGCCAGGCCGCGTTGAGCCGCCTTTTTTATTTCCCCGGCCATCAGCAAAAGGCTATGCCCGTCCAGCCCGCTGGTGGGCTCGTCCAGAATCAGCAACCGGGCCGGGGCGGCCAAGCCGGCCGCCACCACCAGCCGCTGTTTCTCACCGCCGGAGAGCGACTGGGGGTGACGCTCGGCCAGGCCGCTCAAACCGAATTCCGCCAAAACGGCCACCGCTTCGGCGTCCACCGGCCGGCGGCCATGGCTGATGGCCAGGGTCAGGCCGACTTCGGCCCGCAGGCTGGGCATGTATAGCTGATGGTCGGCGTTTTGCAGCACCACCTGGCAGAGTTCCCCGGCCGAGGCCGCAGTTTCGCCGTCCCAGCGGATTTGCCCGTCGGCTGGCTTTTCCAGGCCGGCCAGCAGACGGGCCAGGGTGGTTTTGCCCCGACCGCTGGGGCCGGTGAGCACAGTCACCCGGCCGTAGGGTAGGCGGGCCGAAAAATCGTGAAAAAGCGTCTCCTGGCCGGGCCAGGCGAAACTGAGGCGATCCAGCGCCACTCCCGGCTCAGTCGCCCTCTCGTCCAGACCGGCTTCCAACGGCGGCGAAGGTTCCAAGCTCCTCAGGTGTAGGCGCTCCCGCCTGCCCTCGGCCCGCAGACTGCCCCAATCGCCGGACAGGGCCACCCGCCCCTCCTCCAAAACCAGCACCTGATCGACCAGCCCGGACAGCCAGCTCAAGCGGTGGTCGGCGATCACCAGGCTCAGGCCCGAGGTTTTGAGAGCTGCCAGGGTTGCCCCCAAATCGGCGATGGAATCAGGATCAAGGTTGGCGGTGGGCTCATCCAAAAGCAACAGTTTGGGCCTCCAGGCGGTGAGGCCGGCCAGCACCACCTTCTGTTTTTGCCCCTCCGACAATTGAAAAACGGAACGATCCCGAATGGCCGCCAGCCCGAAACGATCCAGGGCTTCCTCCACCAGTCCGGAGGCCCGGGGCCCGGTTATCCCCCGGCACCGCAGAGTCAGGGCCACTTCTTCGGCCACCGAGGCGGCTAGAAACTGGGCTTCCGGGTTCTGAAGCATCAGGCCCACCCGCAGGCCCCAGTCCGCCAGGCTCATTTGGGACGGCTCCTCGCCGTCCAACCTCACCTGGCCGCTCAAATCTCCCTTGAAATAATGCGGCACCAGGCCCGACAGAATGGACAGGAGAGTGCTTTTGCCGCTACCGCTGGCCCCGGTCAAGAGCAGGATCCGGCCGGGCGCCAATTCCAGATGGAGCTCCGCCAGGGCCGGGCGGTCGGCGTGGGCGTGGCGATAGCCGACATTTTCAAGCCGCAACATGGCCCGCCTCCAGGAGCGCGGCCGTGACCAGAGTCAGGACGGCGGCCAGCATCACCCCCCGGTCGGAGGCGCTCCAGGTCAGTTCCGCCCGTCCGAAATCAGTTTCGGCCGAAAGCCCTTTCAATTCCGAGGCCACCGCCAGTTCGTCAGCGGAACGGATCAGCCGGACCACCAGGGGCAGAAAGATGACCCGCCACCAGACCACTGGCCGGACTAGCCAGAACCGCAGGCCGCCCCGCCCCCGGAAACGCAGGGTCACGGCCTCGCGCAGTTGTTTAAAGTCGCTGAGAAAAGTGGGGATGAAGCGCAGGGTGACGATGAGGGGCAATTTGAGCAAACCCGGCAGTTTCAGACGGTTCAGGGTGCCAGCCAGGCCGGTGAGGCTGGTTTGCAGGGCCAGAGGCAGGACAAGGTTGAGAGTCAGACCCAGGCGGCCGAAGGGTAGCAGCGCCAGACTGAAAGTGTCGCCCCGCATGGCTTCAAAAATGAAACCCATCAGCCAGACCCCGGCCAGCCCCGACAGGGCCAGGAGGCTTAGGAAGAAATAGGCCCAGAGAGCGGTTCTGACCCGAAGCTGCAGGAGCAGATAGACCATTGAGGCCGCTATCAGCACGGCCAGGGCCGCGAAATCGCGCGCGACCAGAGCGGCCACCGAGCCGGCCAGGGCCAGGATCAGGCGCGTTTCCGGGGCCAGTTTCAGGCCGTCAATTCTGAATAAGCCCGGCATGGCGTAACTCCCTGACCATTCGCAGACCGCCGAAGAGGCCCAGGCAAATGCCGAAATAACTGAGCAGGGAAATGACCGCGACCATGGCCAGCAGGGCCGGCTGTTCGCGGATCCAGAGATAGGTGTAAGCAATGTGAATAACCCGGCTGGCCAATTCGCTCAAACCCACGGCCAGGGCCGCCAGCCAGGGGCGGCCCTGATAGCCGCCCAGGCTGCGGATTCCGACTTCCACCAGCAGGGTGGCCGCCATCAGGCTCGGCAGGGTGATCATGGTCTGGCCCATGAGAAAGAAAGCCAGCAGAGCCCCCACAGTGTTGGCCAGGGTCAGGGTTCCGGTTTTGGGCACCTTGACCAGGAGAACCACCCACAGGGCCGAAAAAAGAGCGCTTTTCAAGACCATGGTCACTGGGTTCATGCCGCCGCCCATCAGGGCCACCACCAAAGTGGCGGCTTTGGCCGCTCCGGCGAAGAGGCCGATAGTCACCAGGTCGCGGGTCTCAAACAGGCCCCGCCCGGTCCAGAGGGCGTTGCGCCAGTTAAAGGACTGCGGAGTGGCGGCCGCCCCGGCCTGAACCTTAGTATTCAAAGCCAACCCCCCAAACCACATGAAAGCCCGGGTCTTCAATGGTGTTGTCGGCCTGGGTGTAGGCCTTGTTGCCAATGTTGCGAAACGACAGAGAAGCGTTCCATTTATGATCTTCGCCCCACTGGGTGCCCAAGGTCAGGTTCAATGTCTGCCAGGCGCCATTCTTTTCAGTGACGAAGCCGTAATTGAGCGCCCCCCCGTCCTGGACATGGCCGAAGTCGCTGTCGTAATAGTGATCTTTGGCGCTGGAAGCCCAGTTCATATAAAGGTCGGCATAAACCAGTCGGGGGGCAGTCAACTGGCGTTCCCACTTCACTCCGACCCGGCCCTGAAATGGAGAGGCACCCGTGTCGCTGGTTTCATAGCTGATCCGCCGGCTGGTCTGCATATTGCCGGCCACGCTCGGCGCGTCAATGGTGTTGGTAATGCGGCGGTTGATCCAGGCCGCGCTGGTGTAGGGAGTCAGGCCATATTCTTCAAAGGTGTAATCCAGGCCCAGCTCAACGCCGAAAGTGCGGGCTTTGTCCACATTGGCGAACTGGGAATCTCCGTTACCGAGACTTTGAATGGTGATGAAATTTTTAGAGTCGGAATAAAACGTGGCCAGGTCAAGATTCCAGGCACCGTTTTGAAAGCGGGCACCGATTTCGTAATTGTTTGAAGTTTCAGGCTCCAGATCCGGGTTGGGCAAAGTGCGGCCGGTCTGGCCGTGCACCGTGCCCAGATAGAGCTGGTTGATCGGCGGGAACCTGTAGCCCTGCGACCAGACAGCCCTCAGACTCCAGTCATCAAAGCCGGTGTACATCAACCCCACATTACCCACCAGACCGGAATCCTTGATGGATCGGCTACCGGGCAAATTCGGATTGTTGTTTTTCTTCAAACTTGAATCCACCCAGGTCTGACGCAGGCCCACGGGCGCGGACCAGCCATCGGCAAAAAACCATTCATCCTGGAGGAAAAGGCCGACGGCGCTTTGCTCGGCCTGATAGTGGTAGGTCGCAACCTGAGCCGGGGTTAGTGAAGAAGCTCCCGTGGGCGGAATGACCAGAGTGTAGCCCCCTAAACGGTAGTCATCGGCTTTCAGCTCGTCTTTGTTGTAATCCAGGCCGGCAATGATGGAATGGTCGCCCAGATTCCATTCGCTCTGCAGACTGCCGCCGAAACTGTCCTGGTCGTTGAAAGTGCGGATATCCTGATCCACGGTTACGGACATCATCCTCGTTCCCATGGAACCCATTGGGACGGCTAGCCAGTTATAGACATGAACATTGTTGTAAAAGTCTTTCTTCATGTTCTGCATATAGGCGTTTAATTTCAGGCTGGTCAAGTGCTCGGTGAGATTGTTGAGCGTAAGGCCGGCGGTCAGCGATTCCCTGTCCCATTGGGGCAAATACAGAGACACGTCTGTCTGGTTGTTCATCCAGCTGCGGCCGGAGGCAAAGGCCATGCCTCCAGCCATGTTGGTGGGAATGTGGATTTCGCTCTCATAGCGGTCGGCTCTGACAAAAAAAGAGCCATCGTCCCAATCATAGCCCACCTGCCCCGAGTAGTACCTGTTTTTATATTCCGAATTCTCCACCGTTCCGCTGCCGGTTTTTAGTTTGCCGGCGTTCAGCCCGCTGCCTGAGAACCGGTAATTGAAACCATTGGACGAGCCGAAAATTGAGCTTTGAATGTCAACGCTTTTAGTGGCGGAATCCGCCACGAAATTCTGACTGAAGCCCACGGGCTTGTCCCCGCCCTTCTTGGTGATGATGTTGACCACCCCGCCTATGGCTTCCGAACCATACAGCACCGAAGCCGGCCCCTTGATGACTTCAATGCGCTCAATCTGGCTGTTGTCGATCAAAATGGCCGAGCCGCTCATGCTTTTCTGCTCCGACACTTTGACCCCGTCTATAAGCACCAGGGAGCGCATGGGGCTTTCGCTGCGTATCATAACTCTCTTGCCGCCCGGCATACCCCCGTCCATAACCGTGACCCCCGGCACCTTGGCCAGGGCCTCGGCCACATTGGTAGTTGGTTCCCGTTTGATATCCTCGCCGCTGACCACGCCCACGCTCATGGGCACTTCCATCAGGTCTTTTTCCGTGCGGGTGGCTGTGACGGTCACTTCCCGGGTTTCCACGGCCCGTATTTCAGACGATTCGCCCTCCTCCCGGCCCTGGGCCCAAAGGATGGCGGGGGCCGGCCCGATCAGGGTCAGGCTCAGCAGGGTTGAGGCCAGGGCCAGGCTTTGTTTCGATAAGGCCATCATAATTCATGCTCCCTTTCAAATATGGCGACTGGCCGTCTCAATGACGGCCTGAGTCAGATTGACGCCCCAAAAGCGCCCGCTTACGGTCATGTTCAGCCACTCTCCGTCAAGCTCAATCAGGCCCTGATCCCGCCAGTTGGCCAACAGGGCGGTCAGGAGACCGGGCTCAACGCCGAAATCATCCATTAACTTCAGGTAATTCAGATAACCCTGCTCCATTTGTTCCACGACCAGGCCGGCCAGCCGATGGTTGGGTGCCGGAGGGGTTAAAAGATCGGGCGTGAAATCCCCCTGTTCGGCCCGTTTCAGGTATCGCTCCACCTGAGGCTGGCGATAATAACTCCAGCCGGCCCAGAAGCCCCCGGCCCCGGCACCTAGGCCCAGACAGTCGCCCCGGCGCTTGGCCCAGGGGTTGTAGAGATTCCTTTCCCGAAAAGTGCCGGCGAAGTGACTGAGGCTGAGTTGGCGCCAGCGCTGGCCCAATAGCCATTCACCGGCCCGGCGGTAGTATTCACCCTGCTCATTCAGAGCGGCGGCCGGCGGCAGCCTCCCCTCTCTGATCCGGCGATCCAGAGGAGCGCCGGGGAAGACGTTGAGCTGGTAGGTATCCAGCCCGTCCAGGCCCAGACCAACGGCGGTCTGAAGGTCGGCCACAAAATCGTCCGGGCTCTGGCCGGGGAGGCCATAAATGAGGTCAATGACAATGGCGGCCTTCTGATGGGAGATGAGGTTGCTCAATAATTTAACGACCGTGGCCCGGTCACTGACCCGCCCTAGCGAACGGCGCACCTGGGTGTCAAAACTCTGAACGCCGATGGAAAAACGATTAAAACCGGCCGCCAGAAAGCCGGCCGCCCGCTCCGGAGTGAAGTCGTGCAGCCGCCCTTCCAGAGTCATTTCGCAGTCATTGGCCAAATCAAAATTAGCCCGGAGGGCGGCCATGAGTCTGGCCAGCAGCTCCGGCTCCACAGCCGAAGGAGTGCCTCCGCCCAGATAGATGACCCGCACCGGCTCGCCGCCGGTCGGCCGCCGTGACATTTGGCGGCTTTCTTCCACCAGGGCCTCAATGTAGGCGGCGCAGAGTTCTCCGTCCGGGCGGCGGCCGGCGAAACCGCAGTAGAGACACTGGTTACGGCAGAAGGGCAGATGAATATAAATCCCCAGGCCCTGTGGGGCCGGTCTGGCCAACAGACTGGCGAAGGCGGCTGAAGTTTCCCTATCGGCCAGAGGCGTTGAGTCGGAGCCGGCGTGAATGGTGAATTTACGGTCAAAAGCCTCGGCCAGAGGCCGGTCAGTGGCCCGAGCCATAAATTCGGCCGGGGCGGCTCCGCCGGCCAGAGCCGGGCCGGGCCAGAAGGTCTTTAAGGGCTTAATCGCCTGGATGTTGTTCATATCGCACCTGATATTTCAAAGATTTCCGCCACGGAGACAAAACTGGGCCCTCGGCCCGGAAGGCTAAAATTTTCCTGGCCGCTAAAACTTCGGAATTTGTCCGTGGTCGAGGTTTGACCTCAAATGTTATTGATTCTTAATTACAGTAATAATAAAAAGAAGTCAAGGCTTTTTTTCAGACGGCACCGGAGTCTGGCCGCCGCCAGTTCTTGACATTCACCCGAGACGATAGTAACTTAAGGCAGAAAGATTATTGCCCATGGCTATTAATTCTTCTGGTCGGCCGGCCCTCCGGCCGGCTTTCTGGAAACATATTAAACCTGGAGGATTGCCAAGATGAGCGCCCTATCCAGCCCGGAGGCCGGCCGGCTGGCCCGGTTGCGCCGGTTGATGAGCGGGGCAGGGGTGACGGCCGCGCTGGTCACCTCCCCGGCCAACCGCCGCTATTACTCCGGCTTCACCGCCGGGGATGTCCTGATCAACGAATCCAGCGGCGCTCTCCTGATCACCCGCCGTAGCCAGTATCTCCTGACTGACTCGCGCTACACCGAGGCGGCCAAAGATGAGGCCCCCCTCTTTAAAGTGCTGGAATACCGGCGCGGGCTGGCCCGGGAGCTGGTCGGGCTGAAAACCCTGGGGCCCACCGTCCGCCTCTATTTTGAGGCCGAGTTTTTGAGCGCCTCCCAGTTGTTCCGGCTACAGGAGACCCTGGGGCCGGGGCGGCTGGCACCGTTGCCCATCAACATTGACGCGCCCCGGGCCGCCAAGTCGCCGGAGGAAATCAGGCTGGTGAGCAAGGCCCTGGCCATCACCGAGGCGGCCGTGGCCGCCCTCTTTGAAAAAATGGCCCCGGGCCTGACCGAGCGCGAGGCCGCCTTTTTTTTGGAAGCCGAGTTTCGCCGCCTGGGGGCGGAAGGCCCCAGCTTTGACACCATCGTCGCTTCCGGCCCCAACGCGGCCCTGCCCCACGCCAGCCCCGGCCGACGGAAAATGCGGGCCGGGGAAATGGTCATCGTCGATTGCGGCGCCCGCTACCGGGGCTACTGCGCCGACATTACCCGCACCAAAATCCTGGGGCGACCCAAGGCCTGGCAGCGGGAAATTTACGCCCTTGTCCGGCAGGCCCAGTTAAGGGCCATCGAGGCCATTGCCCCCGGAGTCAAGGCCAGCGATGTGGATAAGGCGGCTAGAGAGCATATCGCCCGCAGCGGCTACGGCCAGTTTTTCGGCCACGGTCTGGGGCACGGAGTGGGCCTGGCCATTCACGAGGCCCCCTCCCTTTCAGCCCGCAATACCGGCCCTTTGAGCGCCGGCAATATTGTCACGGTCGAGCCGGGCATCTACCTGCCCGGCCGGGGGGGGGTGCGGCTGGAGCAGCTGGTGCTGGTCACCGAGCGCGGCCGCCGCCTTTTGAACCGCAATACTGATTTTTACGAATTCTAAAATAAAATCTTTTGTATTAAGATCGCATCATCTTGTGGTATATTATAAGACTTGAGGCAGGTCTGGCGGTCGCCTTGGCCCAAACCGGCTGACGGGCCGGAGCGGTTGCCGGAGCGGCTGTCTGAGCGGGGTGAAACCGGCATTATTATTGCTATTACTATCCGCCAGCCGCGCCAGTTGGCGGCCGCCCCTATCGGCCATTCCTCATCTTAGGTGAACCGCGATGGATATTGCGACCATTATCGGCATATTTTCCTGTATCGGGCTTTTGGTCATCTCCATGACCATGGGGGTCGGGCTGTCGGCTTTCTATGACCTGCCTTCCATTCTCCTGGTCTGCGGCGGCACGGCCTGCGCCACCATGATCAACTATCCCCTGCGCGACTGCCTCAATTCCCTCTCGGTTCTGAAAAACGCCTTTGTCACCCAGCCCATCACCATCGGCGAAATCATCGCCGGCTTTACCACCTTTTCGGCCAAAGCCCGCAAGGAGGGCCTGCTGTCCCTGGAGCAGAACATTAAAGAGCTGGACGAGCCCTTTTTGAAACAGGGCCTGCAACTGACGGTTGACGGCCTGGAGCCCCAGGCCATCACCGAGATACTGGAAACCGAAATATCTTTTCAGGAGTCGCGGCACCGCCTGGGGGCCGACATTTTTCAGACCATGGGCAATTTCGCCCCGGCTTTCGGCATGATCGGCACCTTAATCGGGCTCATCGCCATGCTCCGCTCCCTGGACGACCCGTCCAGCATCGGCCCCTCCATGTCCCTGGCTCTGGTCACCACTTTTTACGGCTCCATCCTCTCCAACATGGTTTTTGTGCCCATCGCCGGCAAATTGCGGGCCCGCTCCCAGGCCGAGATCATGACCAAGGAGCTCATTGTCCAGGGCATCCTCTCTTTGTGCCGGGGCGACAACCCCCGCATCATTGAGCAGAAGCTCCACGCTTTCCTGCCCCCTGCGGCCCGCATCTCCGTTTTCAGGTGATGGTTGTGAGCAGACTCAGGCGCCTGACCACAGAGGCCGGCCAGGAAAGCGGCGACCGGGCCATGCTGCTGTATACCACCCTGATGCTCATTTTAGTGAGCTTCTTTGTGGTTTTGATGAGCCGGGCCAATTTTGACGAGACCAAATACGCCTCCGCCGTGAAGTCGCTGCATAAGAGTTTCGGCTACCTGCCCGGAGGCCGGGTGGCCACCGGCGCGGAGGAGGGTCTGCCGGATCAGAGCCGGGGCTTTGACCAGGGCGGGCAGCTGGTGTTGCCGGACATGGAGATGTCTCAGATCCGGGCCCTTTTGGCCCCGGCCGTCCTGACCCGCGAAGTCAGCATCATCCATACTCAAAACAAGCGCATTATCTCCCTTTCGGCCGGGCTGGTCTTCAATTTTGACTCCGCCGACATCAAGCCGGAAATGGCTGAGATACTCTCATCTTTCGCGGCCATAGTGGCCGACAGCCCGGTGACCGTGGCCATTGAGGCCCACACTGACAACCGCCCCCCCCAGACCAGCGGAGTGGGCGATAACTGGGATATTTCCGGCCGCCGGGCCCTGGCCGTGCTGGCCTACCTGACCGGGCCCGGCGGGCTGGCCCCGGAGCGCTTGACCGCTTTCGGCTACGCCGGCGCCAAACCTCTCCACTCCAACCTGACCCCCGCGGGCCGGGCTAAAAACAACCGGGTGGATCTGACCCTGGATTTCTCCCGGGCCCGGGCCAGGGATTTGGCCCGGATGGCCGAGAAAGCCACGACTTACGAATTCAGCGGCTTTGATTTTCTTTTGCCGGGCCGGGGCGGAGAGGGCCGGCCATGAGCGCCGAAGCCGTAGTCAGCCCGGGCGAGGCCCCGGTGCTGGAGACCAAAGCCCGCCCCCCCCGGAGGAGCAGCCCGCCCCCCCCGGCCCCGGCCACCTGGCTGACTTCTTTCGCCGATATGGTGACGCTGCTCCTGACTTTTCTGGTGCTGATCATCTCCATCACCACCATGGATCCGCGCAATGACCTCCTGCTGTCGGAGGGCGAGCTGACCAGGCGGGAGGATCAACTCCAGACCGGCGACGGCCTGCTCCTCTATTCCGACTGGGGGATGCTGGCCCCGGTTATTGAGCTGGCTGAAAACCTGGATCGGCTGCCGGAGGAGGTCATGTTTGACCAAAAGGAGATCAAAGACGCCATCTTTCAGCTTGACCCGGCCAAAACCCCTGATTTCGGGCAACTGGCGGCGGCGGCGGACGAGGGCCTGACCATCTTCAAAGACAATCGGGGTCTGGTGGTGCAATGGGATCGAAGTCTCCTCTTCCCCGAGGGCGACACCCGGCTGTTTGACGCCAACCTGGCTCTTTTGCAAAAACTGGCCGTTTTTTTGAACAGTTTAAATCTGCCCCTGAGCATTGAGGGCCACACCGACCCTAGCTCAGCTCTGGAGGGCGGCCTGGAGCCGGCCGCCTACGATTTGTCGTTCAGGCGGGCCAAGGCGGTCATGGAGTATCTGGTCTCCCTGGGCCTGGCTGAAAACCGCTTTCGTCTGGCCGGCCACGGCGGGAGCCACCCCCGCACCACCGACCCGGATCTGGCTTTTGAAAACAGCCGTCTGGAAATAATTATTTACCAACCTGAACCAAGCTCGCTGATCGGGCGCTAAATCAGCCACCAAGAGAGGAACAGACCCATGGCCAAGAAAGAGAAAGCTCCGGCGCCGCCGGAGGAAACGAATAAAAGTGAAGCCAGGGCCCTGGAGGCCCCGGCTGCGGCCCCCAGAGCCAATAATAAAAAACTGATCATCATCGCCCTGGCCGCCATGCTGGCGGGGGTGGCCATCTCTTTCGCCGCCTTTAAATTGTTTAGCCCGGCCCCGCCCCCCCCAGCCGCGCCGGAAGAGGCGGCCAGCCATGAGGCCGACGGCGAGAAACCTATTGAGGCCCCCCACCGGTCGGCCAGTTCCGGGGAAGAGGCGGCCCCGCCCTCAGGCGGCCACGGCGGCGGCCACGACAGCGGCGGCGAAGGCGAAGCCCCGGTGGCCACCGGGCCCCAGAATATCGAGTTCAAGCCCTTTATCGCCAACCTGAGCGACGGCAAGAAATTTTTAAAGCTGACCATGAGCGTGGAGGCCGAGAACCAGGCTCTGGCCGATGAAATCAACGCCAAAATTCCCCAGTTCCGCGACATCATCCTCATGCTGCTCTCCAGCCTGGCCTACGATGATATCGCCACCATGGACGGTAAAATAAGGCTGCGCAACCAGATGCTCAACCGCATCAACACTCAGCTCACTTCGGGCAAGGTCAAGAATATCTATTTTTCGGAATTTGTGGTGCAATAAACCCTTTTTGAGGTGGCCATGGCCAAAATACTGACCCAGGGCGAGATCGACGCTCTTCTCAAAGGCATGGGCGGCGGCGAGGTGGAAACCGAGACGGATAACGCCGCCGACGCCGAGGGCATAACCCCTTATGACCTGACCAGCCAGGATCGCATTATCCGGGGGCGGATGCCCACTCTGGAAATCATCAACGACCGCTTCGCCCGCTTTTTTCGCCAGACCATGTCCACCGCTTTGCGAAAAGTTATTGATATTTCGGCATTTTCCATAGATATGATCAAATTTGGCGAGTTTATGCGGGCTCTGCCGGTGCCCACCAGCCTGCATATTTTCAAGGCTGAGCCCCTGCGCGGGCACGCCGTCATGGTCATTGAGACCAAACTGGTCTTTAACCTGGTGGACAGCTTTTTCGGGGGTAGCGGCCGGGGCTACATCAAGGTGGAGGGCCGGGACTTTACGCCCATTGAGTCGCGCCTGATCGCCAAAATCATCAAGATGGCCCTGGCCGACCTGGAAAAAGCCTGGAATCCGGTTCACCCTCTGACCCTCAGCTATGTGCGGGGGGAGACCAACCCCCAGTTCGCCTCGGTGGTGGCCCCCACTGAAGTGGTCATTGTCATCAAATTCGAGGTGGAGCTGGAGCAGACCGTGGGGACGCTGATCATCTGCCTGCCCTACTCCACCATTGAGCCCATCCGCTCCAAGCTCTACGCCGGCTTTCAGAGCGACCAGCTGGAAGTGGACACGGCCTGGATCAACCGGTTCATTGAGCGCGTCCGGGAGGCCGAGGTCAATCTGCTGGTGGAGCTGGGCCGCACCATGGTCACCGGCGAAGACGTCATGAATCTGGCCATTGGCGATGTCATCATGCTCAAGCACGATGTGCGGGCGCCGCTGGACGTCAAGGTGGAGGGCGTCCCCAAATTCAAGGTTTTCATGGGTTCCTCCCGGGGTCAGAAAGCCGTCCGGGTGGTGTCGGACATCACCCCCAAAGTCTGGGAAGAATAAATTTAAGATAATCGGAGCAAGCTATGGCAGATACCCCCCCCATTTCTCAAACTGATCTCGATAAACTCATGAGCGATGACGACGGCCTGGAGCAGGACTGGGGCGATCCCGGGCCGGCCATGCCCCCGCCGGGGGCCGAGCCGGGCGAGGGGCCGGGCCACTTCGGGCCGCCGCCCGGCACCGCCGCCGGAGAGGGCGCTTCCCGCCCCCTGGATTTCATCCTGGATATCCCCCTCGAAATTTCAGTGGAGCTGGGCCGGGCCCGCATGGTCATCAATGACCTCCTGCAGCTCGGCCAGGGCTCGGTCATTGAGCTTTCCAAACTAGCCGGCGAGCCCCTCGAAATATTCGTCAACGGCAAACTGGTGGCCCGGGGCGAAGTGGTGGTGGTCAATGAAAAATTCGGCGTCCGGGTCACGGATATCGTCAGCCCCATGGAACGGGTCAAAAGCCTGAGTTAGGATCATAAACCAATGACAACAATAGCGCCGGTGGCAGCCAATAGCTGGGATCTGCTCATGGCCCTGGGGGCTTTTATCCTGGTTCTGATCATCCTGGTTCTGGCCCTGAAAGGCCTGGGCCGCCTGAGCCGTTTCAAGGGAGCCAAAGGCCGCCAGCCTGTTTTTGAGCTGCGCGGCATTCAGCCCCTGGATAACCGGAAATACCTGGCCGCAGTGGAGGTGGAGGGCCGCTTCCTGGTTCTGGGCGTCACCCCTGACCGCATCACTCCGCTGGCCCACTGGTTTATCGACGACGGGGACAGCGGCCAGCCGGGCCAGGATTTCAAGCTGCCCGTAGCCGAGGAGGACGACTCGCCTCTCGACATCAGCGTGGCCGACCTGGGCCGGGACATTAAATGAGGGCATTGCCCCCCAGGGGCCGCCTGGCGGTTCTAGCGGCTGTCATCTTGGGCCTGGGGCTGGCCTGGGCCGGCCCGGCCCTGGCCCAGGGGGCCGGGCCCATCGCCATACCCACGGTCAACATCACCCTGGATCAGACTGACGACCCCGAACGCATCGCCACGGTCATCAACATCCTCTTTATCATGACCGTGCTGACCCTGGCCCCTTCCATCCTGATCCTGATGACTTCTTTCGTCCGCATTGTGGTGGTTTTCTCCTTTCTCAAGCAGGGGATGGGCACCCAGAATTCGCCCCCCAGCCAGGTGGTCATCGGCCTAGCCTTGTTTATGACCTTTTATGTGATGATGCCTGTCTTTAAAAATATCGAGGCCCGGGCTTTCAAGCCCTTTATGGCCAATGAAATCACCCAGGCCGCGGCCTTGGAGCGCACCCTGGCCCCTGTCCGCGAGTTTATGTTTCTCCAGACCCGGGAAAAGGATCTGGCCCTGTTCATGCAGCTGGCCGGCGAAGCTCGCCCGCTGAACAAGGCCGAGGTGCCCACCATGTCGCTGATCCCGGCCTTTGTCATCTCCGAGCTGAAAACGGCCTTCACCATCGGCTTTCTGCTCTATATTCCCTTTGTGGTCATTGACATGGTGGTGGCCTCGGTGCTCTTGTCCATGGGCATGATGATGCTGCCGCCGGTGATGATTTCCCTGCCCTTCAAACTCATGCTGTTCGTCCTGGTGGACGGGTGGAATCTCATCGTCGGCTCCCTGGTGCGCAGTTTCGGGGATGTGGCCAACGCCGTGGCTGGAGTAAGCTAGAGGAGGTCAGACAGATGACGCCTGAATTCATCATAAATTACGGCCGCGAGGCCATGCAGATGGTGCTCCTGTTGTCGTTGCCCATGCTCGGCGTCGGCCTGATCATTGGTCTGGCCATCAGCGTTTTTCAGGCCACCACCTCCATCCAGGAGATGACTCTCCAGTTCATCCCCAAGATTGTCTGCATCTCCCTGACCCTGGTGATAGCCGGCCCCTGGATGCTGGAGGAGCTGCGCGACTTTACCATCAATGTTTTAACCAATTTCCCCGAGTGGGTTCGGGTCGGTGCCGGCATCGCCAACCCGGGGATGACCCAGCCGTGACCGGGTAAATCTTGGGCGCGCCCATCATCAACGCGGCTGAATTCGCCGCCTTTGTCCTGGTGTTTCTGCGCACCTCCACCCTGGTGGTCTTCGCCCCCATTATGGGGGCCACCAATGTGCCGACCCAGGTCAAGGCCATCCTGTGCCTGATGCTGACCTTCGCCATCGCCCCCCGGGTCGCCTACCCGGCCGAGATGATGCCCATGACCTGGTATGGCTTTGTCTTTCTGGGGCTGGGGGAGTTTATGATCAGTTTCACCCTGGCTTTCATGGTGCGCCTAGTGCTGGAGGCCGCCCATATAGCCGGCGAATACGTCAGCTTCCAGATGGGCCTGTCAATGCTCAACGCCATGGATCCGCAGAGCGGCGGCCAGATGCCCACCCTGGCCCTCCTGATCCACATGATGATGAGCCTCGTCTTCCTCTACGCCAACGGGCACATGCTGGTCATCAAGGCCCTGACCCAGAGTTTTCAGGTGGCCCCGCCGGGGCTCCTCAACATCTGGCGGCCGGAGGTCTTCACCGAGATCATCAAGGCCATGGCCGGCATGTATGTGCTGGCCCTGAAAATAGCCGCCCCGATGGTGGCCGTGCTCTTCTGCATCAAGGTGGCCTTCGGCATCACGGCCAAGGCCGTGCCCCAGATGAACATCATGTTTGTGGGCATCCCGGTTTATATTATCGTGGGTTTTCTGGTCATTGGCTTCGCTCTGCCCTGGTGGCCCCAGCTGCTGGGCCGGGCCCTGATCAGCGTTGACCTGTCTCTGGGGCGCGTCCTGGGCTTTCTGGCCCCGGCCGCGCAGTAGGCTAGGAAGGAGGCGCACGCGTGGCTGACGGCGAAGGCGGAGAAAAAACCGAACAACCCACCGGGCACAAGCTGAATCAGGCCCACAGCAAGGGCCAGACGCCCAAAAGCCAGGAAGTGACCTCCGGCCTGGTGCTGCTGATGGCCGGCTCGGCCCTGCTGTTGCTGGCTCCCCGGGGCTGGGATCGGCTGGTGGGCCTGTTTCGCCGCTTCGTCTGGCGGATGACCGAGATCGACCCCACCACCGACGACCTCTGGCCCTGGCTCTATTCAGCCATGCTGGAGCTGTTCAGCCTCGTTTTGCCCATTGCCCTGATCATCATGGCCACCGGGGTGGCGGTCAACCTTTACCAGCTCGGCGGCCTGATCATCAACACCGACGCCGTCAGCTTCAATATTAATAAACTAAATTTCATCAAAGGCTTCGGCCGATTTTTCAAGGTGCGCAAACTGGTGGAGGCCATCAAAAGCATCCTGAAAATCGCCATTATCATCTATGTCTCCTATCTGGTCATCGCCGACCACCTGGACGAATTCGCGGTGATGAGCGAAATGGAGCCCGTGGAAATCGCCCTGGTCACCCTCAAGGTGGCGGCCGAGCTTTTTTACAAAGTCATCCTGACCCTGCTGATCCTGGCCTTTTTTGATTACGCCTATCAGAAATGGCAGTTTATGCAGGACATGAAAATGACCAAGCAGGAGATCAAAGACGAATACAAACAGATGGAGGGCGACCCCAAAATCAAGGCCCGGATCCGCCAGATTCAGATGGAGGCCGCCAAAAAGCGGATGCTGTCCTCGGTGCCCAAGGCCGATGTGGTGGTGACCAACCCGACCCATTTCGCCATTGCCCTGGTCTATAACTCGGCCCTGGCCCAGGCCCCGCTGGTTCTGGCCAAGGGCCAGGATTTTCTGGCCCAACGCATCAAAGACATCGCCAAGGAGGCCAGGGTGCCCATTGTGGAGAATAAACCCCTGGCCCAGGCCCTTTACCCGGTGGTGGAAGTCGGCCAGGTCATACCTCTGGAGTTTTACAAAGCCGTGGCTGAAATTTTGAGCTACGTTTACCGCTTAAAAGGCAAGGTGCCGGGTGGCCGAAGAAAATAGCAGCCTGCTGCTGAAGATTAAAAACCGGGTCAGCCAATCCGGCGGCGAAGTGGCCATGGGCCTAGGGGTGGTGGCCATGCTGGGGGTGATGCTGTTTCCCGTCCCCAACGTCATCCTCGACCTGTGCCTGACTTTTAACGTGACCCTGTCCATCATCGTCCTCCTGACCGCGCTTTACACCTTAAAGCCCCTTGATTTTTCCATCTTTCCCTCGCTGCTCCTGGTGCTGACCCTCTTCCGGCTGGCCACCAACGTGGCCACCACCCGGGTCATTCTCCTCCGGGGCCACGAAGGGCCCAGGGCCGCCGGCGACGTCATCCAGGCTTTCGGCGGTTTTGTGGTTCAGGGCAATTATCTGGTGGGCACCATTATTTTCGCCATTCTGGTCATCATCAACTTCATGGTCATCACCAAGGGCTCCGGCCGCATCGCCGAGGTGGCCGCCCGCTTCACCCTTGACGCCATGCCCGGCAAGCAGATGGCCATTGACGCCGACCTGGCCGCTGGTTTAATCCGGGAAGACGAGGCTAAGGAGCGCCGCAACACCGTGGCCCGGGAGGCCGACTTTTACGGGGCCATGGACGGTGCCTCGAAGTTTGTGCGCGGCGATGCCGTGGCCAGCATCATCATCACCGTCATCAACCTGGTGGGCGGTCTCCTGATGGGTATCCTCAGCCACAACATGGACGCCGCCACCGCCGCCAAGACTTTCACCATTCTGACCATCGGCGATGGCCTGGTGGGGCAGATCCCGGCCCTGTTAATCTCCACCTCGGCCGGCATCATTGTCAGCCGGGCCGGGGCCGAGCAGACCATGAGCCGCGACTACGCCCACCAGTTTACCCTGCGGCCCGAGGCTCTGGCCCTGGCCGGCGGGGTCATCTTTATCTTCGGCCTCCTGCCGGGCATGCCCACCGTGGCTTTCTGCGCCACCGGGGCCCTGGTCAGCGCCGGGGCCTACGCCCTTTTGCGCCGCCGCCAGATAGAAGCGGCCATGGCCGCCGGGGGCGGGCCCCGCAAGGGCGGGGGAGCGCCGGCCGCCTCCCCGGCCGCCGGCGGCAGCGGCGGTTCCTCCCCGGCCCCCTCCGGCGCCCCGGCCCCGTCCGGCGGCGGCCAGCCGGCCGGCCCGGAAAAAATCGAGGCCCTCCTGCCCCTGGATGTGCTGGAGCTGGAGGTGGGCTACGGCCTCATCCCCCTGGTGGATGATGACCAGGGCGGCGAGCTGTTGGAGCGCATTCGCTCCATCCGCCGCCAGTTCGCCCTCGAATCGGGCTTTATTGTCCCGCCCATGCATGTGCGGGACAATCTCCAGCTCCGGCCCGGCGAATACTCCATCCTCATCAAGGGCAACGGGGTGGCCCGAGCCGAGATGATGGTCGGCCACCAGTTGGCCATGAATCCCGGCGACGCCAAAAAAACCATGGCCGGCATCCCCACCTTTGAGCCGGCCTTTGGTCTGCCGGCCACCTGGATCCCGGAAAGCCGCAAAGACGAGGCCCAGCACGCCGGCTGGACCGTGGTGGATCTGGCCACGGTCATTGCCACCCATCTGACCGAGGTCATCCGCCTGCACGCGGCCGAGCTGATCTCACGACAGGATGTGCAGAAACTCATTGACGGGGTGGCCGCCACGGACGAAAAAGTGGTGGAAGAGCTGCTCCCTGAGCTGATGACCATCGGCCAGGTGCAGAAAGTGCTGCAGAATCTGTTGCGGGAGCGGGTTTCCATCCGCGATATGCCCAGCATTCTGGAGGTTCTGGCCGACCACGCCCCCCTGACCAAGGATGTGGACCTCCTGACTGAGTTTGTCCGCCAGCGTCTGGCCCGAACCATCGTCAAACAATACCTGACGGCCGCCGGCGAGCTGCCGCTGATGACCATCGGGGCCGACATCGAGGAGGTTTTGAGCAAATCCCTCAATGAAACCGACCGGGGGGCCTATATGACCCTGGATCCGGACACCGGCCAGCGGATTCTCAACGCCGTCAGCAACGGCATTGTGGAGCTGACCAGCCAGAATTTTCAGCCGGTGCTGCTCTGCTCCCCCATTATCCGGCGCCACCTGCACAAGCTGACCGAGCGCTTTATCCCCAACCTGGTGCTCCTCAGCCACAGCGAGCTGACCAGCAATATCCAGCTTAAAATTATCGGTGAAATAACTTTCACCTATGCGGATTGACGATTTATGAACGACAAAAAGAGAGCGCAGCTCCTGCGGGTTCGGGAGCTGGCCCGGGCCGGCGGGGTGGAGATACTGGCTCATCTTTTTCAGCGGGCCGAAGTCCGCCTGGCGGCTGATTTTGTGGGCGGCAGCCTGGAGGTGGTGGAGCGGGCCCGGGCCAGCCAGGCTCGGGCGGTGATGGTCTGCGGGGCCTCCTTTATGCTCGATGAGCTGGCCAGCCAGCCCCTGGCCGCCGAGTTGCTGATCCCCCGCCGGGATATTTCCTGCCCCCTGGCCGAGGCGGTCAGTGATGAGGAGGTGCTGGCGGCCAGAGAGCGCCACCCGGCCGCTCTGGTGGTGGCTGACCTGAAAGCCCGGCCGGCCCTTCGGGCCCGGGCCGATCTGGTCATCAGCCCGGCCACGGCCCAAACCCAACTGGCCGCCGCCGGGGGGGGGGAACTGATCGCCCTGCCCGGCCCCCAAGTGGCCGACTGGGCCGGCTTCGGCTCCCGAGTGGTTAACCGCTGGCCCCGGGCCGTCTGCCAGGTGCATGAGCTGGCCCTGGCCGAAGACCTGCTTCAGGCCCAGGCGGAACACCCCAGGGCCCTGACTGCGGTCAATCTGCTCTGCCGGCCGGAAGTGCGGGCCCGGGCTGATTTTGTCGGCGACAGCGCCGCCCTGAGGGACTTTTGCGCGGCCGGCCCGGCCGATGAGTTTATCCTGGTCTGCGAGGCCGGCCTGGCCGAGTATCTGGCGGAAACCAGGCCCGACCGGGCTTTTTATGAAACCGAGGCGGAAATCATCTGCCCCAATATGAAACTGACCACTTTAAAATCCATGATTGACCGACTGGAGGCAGACCATGACCGACAAGGGCGGGCCCCTGATTTATCTTGATAACGCGGCGACTTCTTTCCCCAAGCCGCCGGAAGTGGTCGAGGCCATCCGGGCCGCTCTGCTGGCCCCGGCCAGCCCCGGCCGCAGCGGCCACGCCGCCTCCCTGGCGGCCGCCCGGGCGATTCATCAGGCCCGGAAAAATGTGGCCAGACTGTTTGGGGTGGAGGACAACAGCCGGCTGGTTTTCACCGCCAACATCACCTGGGCCCTGAATCTGGCTCTGGAGGGTCTGGGGTTAAAAGCGGGCGACCACATCCTCTCCAGCTCCCTGGAGCACAATTCCGTGGCCCGGCCCCTGGCCCGCCTGGCGGCCGAGCGGGGGGTCATCTGGGAGCGGGTTCCGCTGGACGGCGAAGGCCTGTCTGACCCGGCTGAATTTCGGAAACTGCGGCGATCCACGACCAAGCTGGTGGTTTTGAATCAGGCCTCCAATGTCACCGGGGCTCTGGCCCCGGCCCGGGAGATCAAAGAGGCGGTGGGCGAGGTGCCGCTGTTGCTCGACACGGCCCAGACGGCCGGGGCTATGGATCTGAGCGACCTGGGCCAGTGGGCCGACCTGGTGGCCTTCACCGGCCACAAGGGGCTTCTGGGGCCCACCGGCACCGGGGGCCTGTGGCTGAAACCCGGCCTCCGGACGCGCCCCCTGGCCACCGGCGGCACCGGCAGTGCCTCGGAAAGCCTCATTCAGCCTGATTTCCTGCCGGACGCTCTGGAGCCGGGCACGGCCAACACCCACGGGCTGGCCGGTCTGGCCGCCGGGGCCGGCTTTATTTTGGAAACCGGGGCCGATCAAATCCGCCAACATGAGCTCGGCCTGGCCACCGCTTTTCTGGACGGCCTGAGCCAGATCCCCGGCCTGACGGTCTGGGGGCCCCAAAATCCGGCCCGGCGGGTGGCCACCATTTCAGTGAGTCTGGCCGGCTGGTCGTGCTCCGACCTTTCCTCGGCTCTGGAGCAGGAGGCCGCTATCCTGACCCGGGCCGGCCTCCACTGCGCCCCCCTGGTTCACCAGACCCTGGGCACCCTGGCCGCCGGCGGCCTGACCCGCTTCTCCTTCGGCTTTTTCAATACGCTGGAAGAAATCAAGACGGCCCTGACCACCCTGGATAAGCTGGCCCGGCGTAAAGACTGAGGGTAAGGGTGTAGATTTTTTTTATAGGTAAAATGTTAATGATTTGGCATATTGTACTTCGCGTGCAATAGTTGGCGTACATCCTCGTCCCAAAGGCCGCTCTCAAATTTAGCCTTCAGGGCGA
>JAISJK010000097.1 GCA_031261565.1 Candidatus Adiutrix sp.
CCAGAGTTAAAATAATGTCCAAAATCTCTTTGATTTGTGGTATGGATTTGTTGCACAATATCCTAATTAAACACAAGATCATACTACACAATGAGATTCTAACAATGGCGCATACTACCACACTCTTCACGCAAACGCAAGGGGTGAGGTGTACGTCAAAAATGTGGTTGAAATAAAAATTTAAGAGAAGTGCTTGACAGCGCTATATTTTTGGCCCATACTATATCAAGTATTAATACTTTATATAGGGGGAATGATCTATGGTGGCTCTTTCGTTATCTCAACTACAAATTCGCAGGGAAGAAATCTGTTCTGAAATACGAACAATAGACACGATGTGTAAAGGAACATTCAACGAAATTTACTACAACTCAACTCTCAAAGATGGTTCCGTAAGGAAGCGTGGCCCCTTTTACAATCTAACAATGAAAGAGAAAGGGAAAACGGTATCAAGAGCTGTACCAAAGGCAGAAGTTGAGAAAACCAGGCAAGAAGTAGCTAATTATCAGCTGTTTCGCAGATTATCGGATGAATATATCGAAGTTTGTGAACAGATTTCAACTATTACGCAGACGCATGAGGAAGTAAAAAAAACTGAATTATTCAGGGGAGTATATGCTTGAACTCTCCCGCTTGCACTCTGCTGTGCTCGGAGAGCTTGGTTCCGGCGCGGAAATAAAAGCGGCGGACTTGGAAGTTCGGTGCCGTGACGCCGGCTTAAGCTGTGCCAGAGATTTACTTTCAATACTATTGTCCGAAATACCGGAGACAACTCCTGATTGTCCGCAGTGTGGTGAAAAAATGCGAATAATCGACACGCGTGAGAAAACGATTATGGCCCTGGTCGGAAAAGCAACATTTGACCGAAATTATTACAAATGTGATCGTTGCGGTGAGTACCAAATACCAAAGAACCAGAAATTGGATGTAGCCAACACAAAGTTTACGCCGGGAGTTATTTTTACACTGTTCCTAAGCGTTCACGGTAAGTGAAAGCATTTGTATGGCCGTAGCCGAAGAAGAAACCACCCCGCCTCCGGCAATTCCCCTCCCGTGGAGGGGTGCCCCGTAGGGCCGGGGTGGTTTCTTCCAATAGCCGGGCGACCGGCGGAAAACTGCGGTGAACGCTTACGAGCTAAACGACCAAGCAGGTTTCCTCAAAGGTCAGGCGCGGCCCCCGGGGATAAAAGCCGCCCTCCTGCCCATAGCCCAGGTTGACTAAAAAGTTGGAGCCCCACCGGCCGTCAGGGAAAAATTCCGCATCGACCTTGGCGTTGTCAAAGCCGCTCATGGGGCCGCAGTCCAGACCCAGGGCTCTGGCCGCCAGGATCAGGTAGGCCCCGGCCAGAGAGCCGTTGCGGAAACCGGTCGCGGCCGCCAGCTCCTGGTTTTCGGCGAAACCCTTTTGAGCGTCATAGGCTGTCCACTGGCCGCGCAGGTATTCGTAAAACCATCGGTCAGTGGCGACAATGACCGTGACCGGCGCCCCGTCCACCTTGGCCACATTGCCGGGCATCAGGGCTGGTCGCAGACGGTTCCGGCCTTCGGAGCTCTGGATAAAAACGTAACGGCCCGACTGGCAGTTGACGGCTGTGGGCCCCCACTTTAAAAGATCGTAAAGGGCGTGGAGGGTCTCCCCGGCGACCGGGCGGTCAGTGAAATTATTAAAAGTCCGGGCGGTGAGGAAAAGTTGATCCAGGGCGGCCTGGTTGAGAGAATTTTTCATAAAGCCTCCTTTCGCTTTACCTTGCGGTAATTTCAGTTAAACCTAATCCAGCCCGGATGTCAACCCCCGCCTGGGCATTGAGCCGGGCCTAACAATGAATTAACTGTTGAAGCCATTCCCGATTATGCTTCCCACTGGCCTGAAAAAGGTGTATTATGTATTATAGTTAAGCTAATAAACTATCAGGAGGGCGGATATGACCGACTGGACCAAGGCACAGATGGAGTATATGAAATCAGCCCTGCGGCAGGCTCGCCGGGGCTGGGGCCTGGTTTCCCCCAACCCCATGGTCGGTGCCCTGGTGGTTAAGGGCAAAAAAGTACTGGGGCAGGGCTGGCACACCGGCCCCGGCCAGCCTCACGCCGAGGTGGTGGCCCTGAGCGAGGCCGGGAGCAAAGCCAAGGGGGCCGACCTCTACGTCAACCTGGAGCCCTGCAACCATTATGGCCACACCGGCCCCTGCTCCGAGGCCATTCTCCGGGCCGGCATTGACCGGGTCTTTTATGGTGCCCCGGATCCCAATGGCCCGGCCTCCGGCGGGGCCAAGGCGTTGGCCGAGGCCGGGGTCGAGGTGCGGGGGGGGCTCCTGGCCTGGGAATGTTTTGATCTCAACATCTTTTTTTTCAAATGGATTCTGACTAAAACTCCCTTTGTCATTATGAAGACGGCCGCCAGCCTCGACGGTAAAACAGCCACCTCCACCGGCCAATCCCAGTGGATCAGCTCCAAGGCGGCCCGTAATTTCGGCCACCACATCCGGGCCGGGGTGGACGCCATCATCATCGGCCGCAATACCGCTGAAAAAGATGACCCGGAGCTGTCGGCCCGGCCGTGGGGCCGGCGCAAGATGCACCGCCAGCCCTGGCGGGTGGTGCTGGATCCGGCTCTCAAACTGCCGCCCAAACGCAAAATTTTTGACCAGGCCCTGGGCGGCCCCACGGTGGTGGTCTGCGCTCGGGCCAAGGGCGCAGACGAGGCCAAGATATCCAAATTAAAGAGCCTGGGCCATCAGGTGCTGGAGGCCCCGCTCACCCCCACCGGGCTTTTATCCATCCGCTGGGTGCTGGAGGAGTTGGGCCGCCAAGGCCTCCAGAGTGTCCTGTTGGAGCCGGGAGCCACCCTGGCCGCCTCGGCCCTGATTGAAGAGCCGGTGGTGGATCTGGCCCACATCTTTCTGGCCCCGGAGTTTATCGGCGGGGTCAAAGCCCCGGGTCTGGTGGGCGGCCTGGGCCTGGCCGAGCTGGATCAGGCCCGGCCGGCCGAGGTGCTGAAACTGGGGCGCAAAGGCGCTGACCTGCACATCACCGTGCGGCCTCAGGGCGGCTTTGGCGGCCAGGCCGATTTTGAATCTTTTTACCAGACCGCCTCTGTCACGCTGTAAGACGACTGGGGGCCATCTATTATGTTTACCGGGCTGACGCTGGGCCAGGGTGAAATCAGGCGGCGGTTGCCCCGGGGCCGGGAGTTTGAGTTGACGGTCATGGCCGATTTTGACTGGGCCGGCCCGCTCCAGCTGGGGGAAAGCGTGGCCGTCTCCGGGGCCTGCCTGACCGTGACCGGCTTGGCCGGCTCGCGGGGCTTTATGGCCTACACCTCCGGGGAGACTCTGCGCCGCACCACCCTGGCTCAGGCCACCCGGGTCAACCTGGAGCGAGCCCTGACTTTGAGCGACCGCTTGGGCGGGCATCTGGTCAGCGGCCACATTGATGGTCTGGGCCGGGTGCTGACCCTAGACCGGGCCGGGGCCAGCCTGGTCTATGAAATAGAGGCCGGGGCCGGGCTGATGCCTTTCATCGTCCCCAAGGGCTCCATCACCATTGACGGCGTCAGCCTCACCGTCAATGAAGTCAGATCCGGCTCTTTCACGGTCAACCTCATCCCCCACACCGCCGGAGCCACCACCCTGGGTGCCCTCTCCCCCGGCGTTCAGGTCAATCTGGAAACCGACCTTTTAGGCAAATACGTCCACCGTCTGTTGACTGTTGGCCTTCAACCGCGCCCGGACGGAGGGCTGACTCTGGAGTTTCTGGCACGGCACGGTTTTCAATAAAGTCGAAGTGAATTTATGACTCCTGATTTCCAAGCGGTTATTTTTGACCTGGACGGCACTCTGCTCTATACCCTGGAAGATCTGGCCGACAGCCTTAATACGGTTTTGGCCGAGGCCGGCCTGCCCCGGCGCCCGCTGGCTGACTATCGTTTTATGGTCGGCAACGGCCTGGAAACACTAACCGTGCGCGCTCTGCCGGAGGACAGGCGCCGCCCGGAGGATGTGCGGCCCATTCTGCGAAAATTCAGCGCCCTCTACCGGGAGCGGCAACTGATCAAAACCCGGCCATACCCCGGCATAGAGGAACTGCTGGCCGACCTCACCGGCCGGGGCCTCCGGCTGGCCGTCTTCTCCAATAAGGCCCACCCAAACACCCTGAGCGTGGTCGAGCACTTTTTTCCCGGAATGTTTCAGGCCATCCTCGGTCTGCAGCCGGGCCGGCCGCCCAAGCCCGACCCGGCCGGGGCCCTGAGCCTGGCCGCCCAAGTCAGTTTGAGCCCGGGCCAGTTTATCTATCTGGGCGACAGCGGAGTGGATATGAAGACCGCAGTGGCCGCAGCCATGTTTCCGGTGGGGGCTGCCTGGGGCTACCGGCCGGTAGATGAGCTTTGGGCCGCCGGCGCCGCCCGGATAATCAGCGTCCCTGGGGAATTAACGGGGTTATGGCCATGATTGAAGATAGCCGCGATGGCCTCGCCCAAGAACTGGAACTGGGCCGGCTGGTGACCCCGCCCCCGGCCTGGGCCCTGGAGCGGCCGGAAGTGGCTGAAAAATTGCGCCGACCGGGACGGGTGGCCCTGACCGGCGGTATTGCCGCCGGCAAATCAACCCTGGCCGATTTATTTGAGGGCTGGGGAACCGGACACATTGATTTTGATGTTCTGGCCCGCCGAGTGGTGGCCCCCGGCACCCCCGGCCTCAAAGAGGCGGCGGCCTTGTTTGGCCCCGAGGCCCTGACCCCGGCCGGAGAGCTAAACCGCTTTAAAATCGCTGCTAAAATTTTCAGCGAGCCGGAGCTGAAAATCAGTCTGGAAAACATCATCCACCCCCGCGCCTGGGAGTTGATGGCCGAGGAACTGGAGCGGCTGGAGAGTTGCCCGGTGGTGATGATCAGCGTGCCGCTCCTCTTTGAGGCCGGGCTGGAAACTTTTTTCCCCACCATTGTGCTGATTTTCGCCGGGGCAGCTATCCGCGCCCGCCGCTTGCTGGCCCGCCGGCCAGACCTGGATCAGGCCGGAGCCGAGCGGATCATGGCCAGCCAATGGCCAGACCCGCCCAAGGTCATGGGCGCCACTTATGTCATTGACAACAGCACCGATCTACCCGCCGCTATGGCCCAGGCCGAAACTGTCTGGCGGGCCATCACCGCCAGGGTGGCCCACTAGCCTGATTTAACAAAAGGGCCGCTAAATTTTTCCCAAAAAAAGAGTTAGAAATAGTTAAATAATAACTTGCGTTTTAATGCTTAATTGTTATAATGTCATATCAAAAACCAAGGTGAGATATGACATT
>JAISJK010000100.1 GCA_031261565.1 Candidatus Adiutrix sp.
GGCGAAGCTTTATTCACGTCTGATTATTTTGCGGCTTTTGACGGCCATCTGCGCTCTGAGAACGCAATATATCTGTCCGGCGGTCAAGTTTTGACCATTTTTTAAGGATCGACTATTTAGGATATCCCTCTTTTCCATTATCAGTCCGTTATCAGCGGCAACAATTAGGCGATGGCTGTAAAGTTGCTTTAAGACTGCGCCTTGTCGCTAATATGTCTAGTAATTTTAGGGTTGTCACCAAATAGCTTGTAAACTCGGGCTAAGAATGAAATAGTGTTTAGGAGCGCTGACCAATAAAGCCATAGATGAAGTTTTTCAAAGCTAATCAATTATATTAGCTATTGGCCAATGTATAGTTCAGGCCTGTCTGGCCTCTTGAGCAGCGAGGTTGAGAATTTGCCTCAGTTTCTTTGGCCTGCAAAGATAGTCCCAGCCAAAGATAACCACCCCGTTATGTACCGAATAATGGCCGGTGCTGAGAGTGCACAATAGCGGTATAGTGAATCGGCCCAAAGGTGAAGCGGTGGCCCTGAGCTCCGTGATAAACTTGTCCATTAACTCCGGCTCAGGCGGATAGGCTTTACAGGAGATAAGATATAAATTGCCGCCATTGTCGGCCACCAAAACATCCCGCTCGGTGAGAGTATGATCTGGCGATTTGTATGAAAAATTAATGGTCTGGTCGGTTTTGGCCACTTCAACCCCGGCGGCCACCTCAAACTTATGAATTAAATTGTTTGGTTGGCCGTTTAAGGCGTCAATAGCCTTGGCCGTCAGCTTTTCATACCAGTGCCCATCCGGGTGTTTTTTTCCCTCCAGGCCGGTTTCCTGCCAAGTGAATTGGTATGAGCCCTTATTTTGGCCCTCACCACCCGGCCAAGTCAGCTTCCAACCTTGATTGCTGGTGCGCTGAAGATTATAGCCGTCCAGGCTGACAGATTGGCGTAAAAAGTCAGGCTCAAGATTGGCCCCCTGTATTTTGCGCATGAATTTCAGCATCTGGTCATAAAAGGGGTGGTTCCAATCTTCAGCCTCATGGTTCCAGCCGTAATTGCTGATCGTGGCCTCGCTCACAATGTCCAGGCGGGTTTTGAGGGCTATGGGTTTCAGACCCCGGCTTTCTTCCTGGGCGTCAAATCTGACCAGGCCCCCGCCATCTTTATTGATGCTCCAAAGCTGGGCGCCGTTGACCAGCCCCCAGAGGGTCAGGGCCAGTCCCAGGCCTTTGCTGCCGGGGGTGACATTAACCTGGGCCACCGGGCCAAGATTGTTCGGGATAGCTGTTCGTAAGTGCCCTTCAATAGCGGCCGGGAGCAAAAATATTTGTTCGAGGCCGAAATCACTTGCCCTGTCCTTTATTTTATGGGCTCTGGCGGCAATAATGTTGTCATCCGGGGTGAACAAAATAATCGCCTGGCGGCACTGATGGGAACTCAGGGCCAGGAGAGTGGCATCGCCGCTGCTCATAGCGGTGACCAAAGTGGGGATGACCTCGGTAGATACGGACACTTTATCTAGTTTACGGGGTTCTGGTTTAGTCTTTGTTCCAGATTTGAATACTCCGGTCAAAAATTCCAGAAGATCCTGACCAGCCTCCTCAGTGGCCGTAAACTGCGGATTCGTTAGATGATCTGGCCAGTTGCTATGTTTTGAAGTAACTTTCAGGCCGGCTTCGTATTGCAGGCGGATGTGGGCATTAACAGAGGACTCAACTACAAAAAATTCCCGGGTATAAAGATCAGCCAGATTTTTTTTATTCAAAGTCAGATCAATAATGGCCCGGGCGTGTTCGGCCGGGGTGCTGTCCGGGCTCGGTTGAGCCAGCATCAGGCCATGAATCACATTGTTGCCCGGGTTCCAGAGGCAATCCCACCTCAACCCCCCAATGATGATGTTATTCAGGCGGTTTTTGGGCAGGGTCAGGTGCAGTTTGCGGCCCAAATTTTTAAGATTATTGGGAGCGTCTGGTTGCGGCTGGTATTCCAGGTTTTGCAGAGCCAACAACTCTTTAATCGGCCGGGCTGAAGGCAGTTTATATGACTTGGTTCGTATATTCTGGCCGTCAAGCCAGGTGACGTAAAAACCATCGTCCATGGTTTGCAGAAAAATGTGATCCTGTAGCCGGGCCAGGGCCGTTAGAGCCGGCAGACTGTGGTGTTTCTGACCGCCCAGGGCGTTGATGGCCAGATGACCAAGATCGGCCTCAAGTTTCCGATAGACATCGGTCACCGGCGGCCCATAATCATCGGCGGCCATATTGGCGGCTATGGGCCAAGCGGCAATCTCAAGGCCGGGATATTCATTTTTCTCTAGCCAGTCGGCCAGGAACTGGGCCTGCGCCTCAACCCCCCTGGTATGTAGCAAATGGATGGACAGCGGGCGGCTGATATGCTGGGCGTAAGCCGAAAGCGGCTGGAGCGTGCCCATGACTGTTTTACCCATCAGGGAGACGAAATGAGCAGATGAATCAGCGATTTTATTAGCCATTATTTATGCCTTTAGCCGAAGATTTGTATTATTATATAAAACTGTCTCATTTTTGACAATGGGAACCACTTCAATACTATATGTCAGCAACTAAAGCTGGACGGCAAGGGGATCCATCGTGTGGAGAGGCATGTGTGGAAGAACCGCCAGCACGGTTCGGAGGGAGGGGCGGGCAACCGTCCCTCCCCTTATCGGAATGCGATTTGGCCGTAGGCGCTAGCTTTCAATAAAGGGTCTCAGCTTGCGGCTGCGGCTGGGGTGGCGCAGCTTTCTTAGGGCTTTGGCCTCAATCTGGCGGATACGCTCCCGGGTGACCTCAAAATCCTTGCCGACTTCTTCCAGGGTGTGATCCGCCTTTTCGCCGATGCCAAAGCGGAGGCGCAACACTTTTTCCTCCCTGGGGGTCAGGGTTGAGAGCACTTTACAGGTCTGCTCAGCCAGATTCAGGCTGATGACTGCGTCAGCCGGGCTGACGATGCGGCGATCCTCAATGAAATCACCAAGATAACTATCTTCATCCTCGCCAATGGGCGTCTCCAGACTGATGGGCTCCTTGGCGATTTTCAGCACCTTGCGGACTTTGTCCAGAGGCAGCTCCATCTTGTTGGCGATTTCCTCCGGGGTCGGCTCGCGGCCCATCTCCTGCACCAGATAGCGGGAGGTGCGGATGAGCTTGTTGATGGTCTCAATCATGTGCACCGGAATGCGGATGGTGCGGGCCTGATCGGCAATGGCCCGGGTGATGGCCTGACGGATCCACCAGGTGGCGTAGGTCGAGAACTTATAGCCGCGCTGGTATTCAAACTTGTCCACCGCCTTCATCAGGCCGATGTTGCCCTCCTGAATAAGGTCAAGAAATTGCAGGCCCCGGTTGGTGTATTTTTTGGCGATGGAGACGACCAGCCGCAGGTTGGCCTCAATCAGCTCTTTCTTGGCGTCGCTGGCCAGGAGCTCGCCGCTTTCCACTTCCCGGAGAATCTTGTTTAAAGCCTTGGGGGTCATCTTCAGTTCGGTCTCCAGGCGTTTGGCCCGCAGACCATGTTCGGTGACCTTCTGGCCCATTTTCTGCACCTGGTCGGCGGTGAGCTTGACTTTGAGACAGGCCCCGGACTGGCCCTTGGGGTCTTTTTTAACCGACTGGCAGAATTTTTTTAATTCGCTGACATTGGGGACATTGAAATGCAGAAGGGCCGTGTTGATCACCGTCTGGCAGGTGGTGAATTCGAAATCCCAGGCTTTCAGGCGGGCCACCATGGCGTCATAGTGGCTCTGATCCAGCCTGAGGTTGCGGAACAGCTCGGCTATTTCTACCTTGCGCCGGTTCAGATCAGCCTGCATCTTGGCCTGCTTGGCCTTGTCCGCCGTCTTTTTTTCGGCGGCCACCCGGCGCACCTGGCGGTTATAATTCTGGGATTTGCGCTCAATCTCCTTGATCATGGCTATAATCTGGTCGCGCCGCTGGGGAGACTCAACATAGTTTTCCTCGTCCTCGTCAACATCTTTGACCACTTCCTTGATGGGGATCTGATCGGCCTCGAGTTTCAGGCGCAAGCCGCTGATCTCTTCAAAACCCACGGAAGTTTCCAAAAGGGCGGTGATGATCAACTGCTCGCCGCGCTCAATGCGCTTGGCGATCTCCACCTCGCCCTCCCGGGTCAAAAGGGCCACTTGGCCCATTTCCCTAAGATACATCTTAACCGGGTCAGTGACCCGGTTGTCGGCCTCGGCCTCGAAATTGATGTCCGTCTGATCTTCCTGGCTTTTCAGATCATCAAACTTTTTACCGCCCTTGACCAGATCCACATCCTCAACGCTGGGCAGCTCAATATCATCAAAAAAGGCCATCACGTCTTCGATATTTTCGGATTCGTCCATGGTGGAGATGGAGTCGTTCATATCGTCATAATTGAGATTTTCTTTATCTTTACCCATGGAAATAATGTCTCTCACTTTAAAAGGATCGCGGGCCATCTGGTGCTGCTCCTTACGTAAAAAGTAATAACTATACACCCTTCATTTTATAAAGTAAATCGTTTTTTTCCCGAGTCAAGCGATCCGTCTCCGCCTCATCCCCTCTGCTTTCGGCTTTTTTCAGGGCGGCTGAAATCTCCTGGCGCCGCCGGCTGAGCCAGCTGGCCTTTATTTTTTTCATATAATCGCCGGCCATTTTTAGGGCCTGCTCCGGCGGGTAGACCCGCTCGCTGACGGCCGCCTCGGCCACCAGAGCGGCCATTTCATCAGGTTGGAGGCCGGAGGCGTCTTCCGGGCTGAAGGTTCCTCGGGTTTCAAAACTCTCTTTTAAGCGCTCAAAAAGCGGGCGGCTGGCGTCGTCAGGCCACCAGGCGGCCATTTCGGCCAGGGCCTGCGGGGCCACTTCCGGGTAGATCAGCATAATTTTTAAAAGAGCTCCGGCGGTCTGGTCGTAAGTGGCGGGGCGGGGGGGGGGCGTCCCGGAAGCCTGGTGAGCCAGCTGGCGCCGCAGACCGCCATCGCCCAGCCAGGCCGGATCTATTTCCAGGAGGTCGGCCAGACGGCGGGCCAAGAGTTGGCGTTTGACCAGATCTCTGACCTGGCCTAGGATCTCCCGGGCCGCCCCCAGGAGACGGCTCTGGCCGGCCGGGGTGTCCGGGTGGGCCCGCCGGAGGCGGGCCGCGACAAATTCGGTTATCTCCACCGCCCTGGCTGCGGCCTCATACAGGGCCTCGTCTCCAAATTCGCGGATAAAGGTGTCCGGGTCGTGGTCTTCGGGCAGAGTCAGCACCCGGCCCTCCAACTCGGCCTCCATCAGAATGGGCAGAGAGCGGGCGGCGGCTTTCTGGCCGGCTTCGTCAGCGTCAAATAAAAGGATGACCCGATCCGCCTGACCCCGGAGCAGGGAGGCCTGACGGGTGGTCAGGGCCGTGCCCAGGGGGGCCACCACTTCATTGACCCCGGCGGCCACCAGGCTGATGAGGTCAAAATAGCCCTCTACCACAAAGGCCTGGCCATTGGCCCGCAAATAGGGCCGGGCCCGGTGATAGCCGTAGAGGATGTCGCCTTTGGTATAGACCGGCGTTTCCGGGGAATTGATATATTTGGCCGGTTGGTCATCACCGGGCAGAACCCGGCCGCCGAAAGCGCTGACCTGCCCCTGGGTGTTGACAATGGGAACCATCAGCCGGTCGCGGAAATGGTCGTAATATTGGCCGCTCTGGCGGCCGGGTTTGATCAGCCCGGCCTTGAGCATGACTTCGTCGCTGAAGCCGGCGGCGGCCAGGTGGCGCCGGAGGGCTTCCCAGTCCGGGAGGGACAGCCCCAGGCCAAAGGCTTTGGCGGTGCGCTGATTCAGGCCGCGCCCGGCCAGATAGCGCCGGGCCGTCTGACCGGCCTCGCTCCACAGGTTGACCTCAAAAAAATCACGGGCCTGGCTGAGGGCTTCGAAAATAGCCAGCCGGTTTTCCCGGCTCTCCCCCCGGGGCCGATCCCCGGCTTCGGTCGCCGGCAGATCCACGCCATAGCGCCGGGCCAGTTCCTCCACCGACTCGGGGAAATTTTGACCGGTGATCATCATCAGGAAGCGGATAGGGTCGCCGCCCGCTCCGCAGCCAAAGCAGTGAAACATCTGGCGCTGAGGGGTGACCACAAAGGAGGGGGTTTTTTCCGAGTGGAAGGGGCACAGGCCCTTGTATAGCGCTCCGGCCCGCTTTAGAGCTACAAATTGAGAGACCAGCTCCACCAGGTCAACGGCGGCGTTGACCTCGTCAATCTTTGCCTGGGAATAGATATTCAGGAACCGAGAGTGGGGGCGGGAGTTGAGGCCGCCAGATTCCGGTTGCGCCCGCGCTGTTCCTCCAGCATATAGAAATTGATGGCCTTTTGCAGGGAGCGGGTGGCGTTGAGATCCAGATCCAGAAATTTAAGGCCCACTCGGGCGAACTGCTCGCCCTCGTTGGTCGTCACCCGGACTACCTCGGCTTCGCCGTTGATGGTCGTCTGCTGGCCGGGAGCCGACTGAACCGGGAAAAACAGGGTAAACCACAGCCGCATACCAACTTTGGCCTGGGGGGGGCGCGGCACGCCGATCAGCACCCCGCCGGCGGAAAAATCCAGGAGATTGACCCGGCCAAAAGAGGGATGAGTCTGGATGGTTATTTTTTTGTCGCTGGTGATGCTCAGGCGGTAGTCCATCCGGGCGTTGGTTTCCGTCAGGCCGCCGTTAGGCGTCGGCAGGCTGATGGCCAGAGCCGGTATGGATTCATCGTTGTCGTTCAGCTTGTAATTGGGGAGAAACTCCAAAATCTGACAGCGCCAGCCCCAGCGAATGACATCTTCTGTGGCCGGGGTGCGCCGGACAAAGGTGGCCTCTAAAGAGCGGCCGACCATGGATCTCTGAATGGGCGGGTCAGACTGGCTGATGATGACGTTGCGCTCGGTTATATCCTGAACCATGGCGCTACGCACATCAATATAGTCATTGATCAGGTCAACGTCAAAAATCAGATCCAACCTGGTTTGGGGGCGTAACACCTGGTCGAGGCTTACCGTGTTTTTCTTTGGCGTTTCTGTCATTTATCCTACCTGATCCAATTTTAAAACTAAATTCAGCCCAGCCGCAGTCCATACCTTATGATTGTAATACATTTTGACTCCGGGAGCAAGCAATTTGGCCAAAGCATCCCTCATTGGCCCCAGGCCTGGCGCAGGAGCCTGATCTCATCGGCGTAACCGGGCAATTCATTGGGCGTTTCCAGAAAAAAGGGCAGGTGACGCAGACGGGGGTGGTTGATCAGGCGAACCAGAGCCGGGAGCCCGATCTGCCCCTGACCAATTTTAGCGTGCCGGTCTTTGCGGGCACCAGCCGGGTTGAGGCTGTCGTTCAGATGAATGGCCCGCAGACGGCCCAGGCCGATAACCTGGTCAAAATGGTTTAAAACGCCTTCCAGGTCGCCTATGAGGTCGTAACCAGCCTCGTGGAGATGGCAGGTATCCAGGCAGACCCCCAGGCGCTCAGGTAATTTGACCCGCTCGAGGATGGCCCGTATTTCCTCGAAAGTGCGGCCGATTTCACTTCCTTTGCCGGCCATGGTCTCCAGGAGGACGGGCGCTGACTGGGCGGGCGTGATAATGGCGTCCAACAACTCGACAATGAGGGTCAGGCCCGTTTCCAGACCCTGGCCCACATGGCTGCCCGGGTGGAAATTATAAAAGGCTCCGGGTAGATATTCCAGGCGGGCCAGATCGTCAGCCATGACTTCAAAGGCGAAACGGCGCACCCGCTCATCGCCGGAGGCCGGGTTCAGGGTGTAGGGGGCGTGGGCCATGATGGGGGCGAAATGGTTTTCGGTTAGAAGTTGGCGCAGAGCGGCTGCGTCCTCCGGGTCGATGGCTTTAGCCCGGCCGCCCCGGGGGTTGCGGGTGAAAAATTGAAAAGTGTCGGCCCCGATGCTGAGGGCCTCCCGGCCCATGGCCAGAAAACCTTTGGCCGACGACAGGTGGCAGCCGATGTGCATGATCTGGTCAGTCATAAGTCATACTCTCCCTTCACCAGCCTGATTCACCCAGGCTGTCCAGGCGCTGGAGGCGGGGCCAGAGCCGCCGGCTGTAAAAAGCGGCCATGAACAGCCCCAGAAAGACCAGAGCCAGACAGGCGAAATCAATATCTTTGGCTTTTAGGTGGTGGTTGGCCAGGGCCGCTTCCACCTCTGGTATTTTCAGCCGAAGCAGGATAAGCCCCCAGGAGCCGGAAATAGTCAGGCCAAAAGACAGGATTAACTTGAGCACCAGGTTTTTCAGGGAGCCGGCGCGGGTCATGGGACGCACCTGGCCAGTCTGAGCCGGTCGCGAGCCACCCGTCCCTGCCTCAGAGCTATTTTCATACGGTCAGTCCCCGCCGTCTTTTAATTTTTTTCCGGCCTGGCGATCCAGCCCCTTGAGGAAGGCCATTTTTTCGGCGATCTTGATCTCCAGGCCCCGGTTGACCGGCCGGTACCACTCGGGGTCGGTCAGGCCTTCCGGCCAGTAGGTTTCGCCGGCGGCGTAACCGTGGGGCTCATCGTGGGCGTAACGGTATTCACGGCCGTGCCCCAGCTCCTTCATCAACCTGGTGGGGGCGTTGCGCAGATGGAGGGGCACCTCGCGGGAACGGTCGTTTTTAATAAAGCTCATGGCCCGGCCGTAGGCCAGATAGGCGGCGTTACTCTTGGCGGCCACAGCCAGATAGATAACCGCTTCGGCCAGGGCCAGCTCGCCTTCCGGCGAGCCGAGGCGCTCGTAAGTCGCGGCCGCAGCCTGGGTCAACTCAATGGCCCGGGGGTCGGCCAGGCCCACATCCTCCCAGCTCATGCGCACCAGGCGGCGGGCCAGGTAGCGCGGGTCAGCCCCGCCGTCAATCATGCGGCCGAACCAATACAGGGCCGCGTCGGGGTTGGAGCCGCGCACTGACTTGTGGAGGGCTGAGATCTGATCATAAAAGTTATCCCCGCCCTTGTCGAAACGCCGCAGGGCCAGGCTCAGGGATTCCCGCACCAGCTCGTCAGTCACCCGGGCGGTTCCGGCCGCTCCGGCGGCTGAGCGGCACTGTTCCAAAAAGTTCAAAAACCGGCGGGCATCGCCATCGGCGCAGCCGGTCAGGGTGGCCACGGCCATCTCGTCCAGAGTCAGGGCACCCAGGGCACCGGAGGCCAGAGCCCGGTTCAGCAATTGCCGCAGTTCCAGTTCGGTCAGCGGCTTTAAAATGTAGACCTGAACCCGGGAGAGGAGGGCCGAGTTGACCTCAAAGGAGGGGTTCTCAGTGGTGGCCCCAATCAGGGTGACCAGCCCGGATTCGGCGTAAGGCAGTAAACCATCCTGCTGGGCTTTGTTGAATCGATGAATTTCATCAATAAAAAGGATGGTGTGCTTGCCCCAGGCCAGATTGCGCTCAGCCAGATCCATGGCCGCGCGGATATCCTTGACCCCGGAAAAAACCGCCGAGAGGGAAATGAACTCGCTGCCGGCGGCTTTGGCCGTCAGGCGGGCCAGGGTCGTTTTACCAACCCCGGGCGGGCCCCAGAGAATCATGGATTGCAACTCGCCCGACTCAAAGGCCAGCCGCAGAGGCTTGCCCGGCCCCAGCAGATGGGTCTGGCCCACGACTTCATCGAGACTGGCCGGTCTCAGGGCCTCGGCCAGCGGGGGCTCCGGCTTGACCTCAAAAAGATCGGCCACCTTTACGGGTTGGGATACTTGACCTGGATAGCTTCCAGGGCCCGCCCCAGGTCATCCTGATAACGCCTGATCAGGGCCTCCTCCGCCGGGGTGGGCCGGGCAAAATCAGCCAGGCCGTTGTTGCGGGGGTCGCCCGGCCGGAACAGCCGGGAAAGGCCGGAGGCCATCTTGGTGATGACGTAGGCGAATCGCTCTTCGCTCCAGACTCCAATATTGCGTATGGTTTCCTGCTGCCGGCCCGGCTCGAAGCGCAACCGGTAGATGGGCTCCAGATTATTCAGATAGGCGATGACATCGGCTTCGGTCAAGAGCTCCTGGCTGGCCATGGTGCGGGCCAGGATACTGTCCATTTTAAGTTGGTCATCACTCTGGGCGCCGGCCCGGGAGGGATTGAGGGTCAACCCGGCTACCGCCAGGAGGGCCATAAAAATCGTCAGGGGGCGTAAAAATTTCATATTCTACCAGACCCGCCCTCAGCCGCCTCTGGGGCGGGTCAACCGCTGGGCGGTTTCCTGGGCTTTAACTATGGAGGTCAGATTGATGGTAATCAGCTTCATCTCCTCGGGCGAGGGCTGAAGCTGGAGCGGCACTTTTTTATCGGTCAAATGACCGGTGGCCAGCCGGCCGGTGGCCACGGCCTGAGTGATAAGAATCTTGGCGCTGACAAAGGCGGCCCGCTGGCGGCTGAGGCCCGATTCCCGGAGGTAGGCAGCCTGACGTTCCTGATCCTGGGCACCGGCCAGCCTGGGCAACAGATAGACATAGCCGTCAATATCGGCCTGAGTCAGATGGCCGGTTTGAGCCCGGGCCACATCAGGGCCATAGCCCAATCCCCAGAGGGCTAGGGCCAGGATTAGCAGAAACCGTCCTATCGGGGAGGGGAGGGCCAAACGCTTACCTCAACTGCCGGCCAGCTTATCCAGATTTTTCCTGATCAGCTCAATCTCCGGCCCGGTGGGCTGGAGAACCAGCGGCACCTGGTCAGCCAGAATCATTTCACTGGGTGCTCCAGCGGCGATCATCATGCCCAGAGCGACTTTGGTCAGGACAAAAGTCATGCGCAACTCGCTGAGGCCGCTGTTGGCCAGAGCTTTCTCCGCCGCTTGGGCATCGTTTTCCGGAGCGGCGGCCAGCTTGATAAAGGCGTCAATATCCGCCTGGGTCAGCGGCGGTTCCTTGGCCAGTTTGGCCAATTCTTCGGCGGTGTAGGCTTCGGATGACTCATCGGCCGCCTTGTCCTGAGCTGACAGGTAACCGGGGGCCAAAAGCAGCATCAGGGCCAGGGTCAATAATAATTTTTGAAACATTCCGGCCAACTCCTGTCAGATTATTTCTGGGCGGGCTTCGGCATATTGGCGGTCATGGCCATGGCCGCTTCCATCAGTTTGGGGATATTGGTTTTGACCAGGGTGATTTCAGTTTCGGAGGGCCGCAGGACTTCCGGGAAATTTGATAGCCCAATCTGCTCGGCGGTCGCCCCTTGGGCCAGGGCCTGGCTTACGCCAATCTTGGCGGTGATGTAATTGAAACGAACATCAGTCAGGCCGGCGCTTTCCGATAGTTTGGCGATGGCTGCCGGGTCGCTCAACACCGAGCCCAACTGGGGCAGGATTTTGAGGTAGGCGTCAATGTCGGTCTGAGTCAGGGGCGGCTCTTTCTTCAGGGCGGCTTCCAGCTCCGGGGGGATGGCGCCGGCTAACGGCGATTGAGCCGGGGCCGGGCTGGGACAGAGGGCCAGGGCTAGGAGCAGGGCAAGAGTTAGCAAGGTTTTTCTGGTCATTAAGAACTCCTATAAGGTGCAGGTATTGACATCAGCCGCCGAGGTAGGCTTTGCGCACGGCTTCATCGGCCAGAAGGTCGCTGGCCAGGCCGCTCAAAGTAATGACTCCGGTAGTCAGAATATAGGCCCGGTGGGCGACTCTCAGAGCCAGATTGGCGTTCTGTTCCACCAGCAGAATCGTTGTTCCCTGTTTCCGGTTAATTTGCCTGATTATATCAAAAATGTTTCTGATTATCAACGGGGCCAGACCCAGAGACGGCTCATCCAGCAAAAGCAGCCGGGGTCTGGCCATGAGCGCCCTGGCCAGGGCCAGCATCTGCTGCTCGCCGCCGGAAAGGGTGCCCCCGCTCTGTCCGGCCCGGGTGGCCAGGATGGGGAAAAGATTCATAACATAGGCCAGATCGTTGGCTACGCCCTTTTTATCCCGCCGTTGATAAGCCCCCATTTTCAGATTTTCCAGCACCGTCAGGCCGGGAAAAATGCGGCGGCCCTCCGGCGCCTGGATCAGCCCCCGGGCCACGATGACTTCCGGTTTAAGGCCGCTGATTTCCCGACCCTCAAAGACGACCTGGCCGCTGCGGGGCGGGATCAGGCCGGAAATAGTGGAGAGGGTGGTGGTTTTGCCGGCACCGTTGGCCCCCAAAAGGGCGATGATCTCGCCCTCTCTGACCTCCAGATCCAGGCCTTTCAAGGCTTCAATATTTCCATAGCCGGCATGGATTCGGATCAGGCTCAGCATCAGGCCTCTTCTCCCAGGTAGGCCTGGATGACCCGGGAGTCATTCCTGATGACCTCCGGCGTCCCCCTGGCGATGACCCGGCCGTATTCCATGACATAGATTTGCTCGGAAATGCTCATCACCAGACTCATGTCGTGCTCAATCAGGAGAACCGAGAGACTCTCCCGCTCCCGAATTATATGGATCAGATCCTCCAGCTCGCGAGTTTCGCCGATGTTGAGGCCGGCGGCCGGTTCGTCCAGGAGTAAAAGCGAGGGCCGGGTGGCCAGAGCCCGGACAATCTCCAGGCGGCGCTGGGCGCCGTAGGGCAGATTTTTGGTCAGCTCGTTGGCTGCGCCACCCAGGCCGTAGCGATCCAGCAGCTGATAGCTGAATTCAGCCATAGCCCGCTCCTCGGCCCTGGTTTTCCGGTCGCGGAAGAGGGCGCCCAGAAGGCCGGCCTTCATCCGGCAGTGGCAGCCGATCAGCACATTCTCCAAAACGGTGAGGTCGTTGAAAAGCCTGATATTCTGAAAAGTGCGGGCCAGACCCAGGGTGGTGACCTGATCCGGGCGGAGCCCGTGCAGTTGGCGCGGGCCTGAGGGTTGATTTAAGGTGATAGTCCCGCTGGTGGGGATGTAAATCCCGGTGAGGCAGTTAAAAAAAGTGGTCTTGCCGGCCCCGTTGGGGCCGATCAGGGCGGTGATGGAGCCGGCCCCGATCTGGAAATCCACCTGATCCAGGGCCAGGAGACCGCCGAAAGACATGGTCACTCCCCTGGTTTCAACGATGGGCGGCCCGGCCGGATTCATTTCAGGACTGGCCCTTATCCGGCGGCTGGGCCGGCTGATAGAGATAAACCTGCCGCACGCTCTGGATAAGGCCGCCCGGCCGGAAGACCATCATCAGCACCATGGCCGCGCCAAAGAGGAGCATCCGGTAGTCGGCGAAGGCCCGCAGTTCTTCCGGCAGCAGAATCAGCACCAGGGCCCCGATGATGACCCCGGGGATGGAGCCCATGCCCCCCAGCACCACGATGGACAGAATCATGACCGACTGCATAAAGGTAAAACTGGTGGGGTTGATGAAGGTGACCTGGGAGGCGAAAACAACGCCGGCCAGACCCGCCCAGGTGGCCCCCAGGGCAAAGGCGGTCAATTTGGCCCGCACCCGGTTGATGCCCATGGCCTGACAGGCTATTTCGTCCTCCCGCAAAGCCAGCCAGGCCCGGCCCAGCCGGGAGTTTTCCAGACGGAAGACGGCCAAGATGGTCAGGACAACCAGGGCCAGCATGATAAAAAATAGAAAAACTTTATTCATATCCATGTTGGGATCCAGAGGCAGCCAAGTCAAAAGACGGGGTTTGACCAGAGCGTTTAAATCCAGGCCGAACAAGCCGGGAGGGCTGATATTGGCCAGACCGCGGGGCCCTCGGGTAACCTCCATATTGGTCAGGAGCAGGCGCACTATTTCCCCGAAACCCAGGGTGACAATGGCCAGATAGTCGCCTTTGAGCCTTAAAACCGGAAAGCCCAGCAAAAGGCCCAGGATGGTGGCCGTGAGAGCTCCCAGGGGCAGGCACAGCCAGAAGCCGAGGCCGAAATAATAATTTAAAAGGGCGTAAGTGTAGGCCCCAATGGCGTAAAAAGCCACATAGCCCAGGTTCAAAAGGCCGCTGACCCCGACCACGATGTTCAGGCCCAGACCCAGAGTAATATAAATAAGGGCGGTGATGAGAATATTGACGGTGTAGGGCGAGGCCCAAAAGGGCAGGGAAATGAGGAACAGCATCACCAGCCATAGCCCCTGGCAGCGGCGGCGGGAGGCCAGGAGCAGATCCACCCAGGTGCGTTTCGGGCCCTGGAGCGCGACTTCAGCCCGGCGGCGGCGCAGGTTGCGCCGGGCCAGCAGAAGCCGCCAGACGGAGGAGAGGATGAAACCGCCTCCGGCCACGTAAAACAGGAGGGGCCAGCGATAGACAATGGAGCCGTCAGTCGGATTTAATCGGCAGACCAGGAGGGGGCCGGTCAGGAGCCCCAGCCAGAGAGCGGTCAGCAGGGAAAGAGCCAATTCGCGCTTCCAGTTAAGACCGGCCGTCTGGTGAGCTGATTCCCTGGTCATGCCAGATCAAACTTTCTGAGTCTGGGTCTGGCCCAGGAGACCCCCGGGGCGGACAATGAGGATCAGGATGAGGAGGACAAAGGCCACCACATCCTCGTAATCACTGGAAATATAGCCGGCCGCGAAACTCTCGGCAAAGCCAAGAACCAGGGCTCCCAGGACAGCGCCGGGAATGCTGCCGATGCCCCCCAGAACAGCGGCGGTAAAGGCCTTCATCCCGGCCAGAAAGCCAATGTAAAAATCAATCTGCTGCATATAGCAGCCGATCAGGAGTCCGCCCACGGCGGCCAGAGCCGAGCCGAGGACAAAGGTGGCCGAGATGACCCGGTCAATGTTGACCCCGCTCAGACGGGCCATGTCCCGATCCTGGGCCACGGCCCGCATAGCCAGGCCCAGGCGGGTATGCTTGACAATCAAAGTCAGGGCGGCCATCAAAAAAATGGTGACCAGCCAGATAATCAGCTGATTTTTATTGACGATATGGGCTATGGGGGCCAGAAAATCAATTTCCGGCACCAGGTCGGGAAAAATTAGAAAGTTTGGCGTCTGGGCCAGTTGCACATAGTTTTGCAGGAAGATGGACATGCCGATGGCGCTGATCAGGGGGGCTATCCGGGAGGAGTGGCGCAGGGGTTTATAGGCTATTTTTTCAACGGTCAGGCCATACATGGCCGCGTAGATGGCGGCCACCGCGCCCGCCGAAATCAGCAGGCCCCAGCCGGCCAGCCCCAGCTGGCCCAAAATCACGCTGGCGATCAGGGCGGTAAAGGCCCCGATCATATAGATCTCGCCGTGGGCAAAGTTGATCAGGGCGATAATGCCGTAAACCATGGTGTAACCCAGGGCGATGAGGGCGTAGATGCTGCCCTTGGTCAGGCCGCTGATAAACAGGTCGCGAAAAAGTTCCATGGTGGTTGGCACCGGCGGTTACAGTTCGACTTCAACGAACTGCCCCCCCTTGATCTCGAACATAACCGCCTGGGAACCCACAATGTCGCCCTTGGCGTCAAACCGAACCGGCCCCAGGAGCGTCTCCACATCATCATTCTGAAGATGATTTTTGATGGCCGCCAGATCCGTAGCTGAGCCGGCTTTGGTTACCGCAGAAAAGAGGGCCTCAATGGCGGCGGCGCTGTAAAAAAAATAAGGGCCAATTTCTTCGGTGGGGTGGCGCTTTTGGTGGTCGGCCAGGGCCTCGGAGGCCCTGACCGGTTTTTTCAGGCTCTGGGAAAGATCGGCCGGGCCGGTGGCGAAAGTGCCCTCGGCCGCTTCCCCGGCCATTTTCAGATAGCCCTCGTTTTTCAGGCCATCGGCCCCGACAATGACGGTCGCCACCTTCTTGGAGCGCATCTGGGTGGCCAGCTTGGAAGCATCGCTGTAATAGCCGCCCCAGAGCAAGACCTCGGCCCCGCTGTTTTTCAATTTGGAAACCACGGCGTCATAGGAGACCTGGCCGGTGGTCACGCCTTCAAACAGCACCACCTCAGGGCCGCCGGCGGAACCTTCCAGGCCGGCTTTGGCCCGATCGGCCAGGGCTTTGCCGTAGTCGCCCTTATCGTGGAGAATGGCCACTTTGCGGTAGCCGCGCTTTTTCACAAACTCGATCTGGAGGTCGGCTTGGGCGTCATCGCGCATGATGGTGCGGAAGAAATAAGGGTTTCCCGCCCCCTCGGTCAGGCTGATTTCCGTGGCCGAGGGCGAGATCAGCAGCATGTTTTGGCCGTAAACGGACAGGGCGCTGGCGGTGGCCCCGGAGCAGGTGTGCCCCAGCACCAGCTTGACCCCGCTGCCGGTCAGCTTGGCGGCGGCGCTGGAGGCCAGGGCCGGGTCACAGCCGTCGTCTTCGCGAATGATTTCCACCTGGCGGCCCAAAAGTCCGCCCTGGGCGTTGGCCTTCAAAACGGCGTATTCCATGCCGTAAAAGCCGGACAGGCCATAGGAGGCCAGGTTGCCCAACAGGGCCCCGCCATAGCCGATTTTCAGCGTTTCCTGGCCAGCCTGAGCCATCAACAGGCCGGCCGGCGGCAGAGTGACGGCCAGAGCCAGCAACATTGCCCCTATTTTGCGCATGCGGTTTACCCTCCGAAAATAATATTCCTAGTTATGATTACCTGAAAAAGCCGCCCGCGTCAACGACAAAAAATCGGGGACGTGTTTTGGCCCCGGGGCGATATCTTGGAATACACCGGCAGTTGTGGTATATATATTCAATTATTTTACGGTTGCCTCAGAGGAAATAACCATGAATGATAAAGTCGATTACAAAAATACCCTCAATCTGCCTCAAACCGACTTTCCCATGAAAGCCGGCCTGACACAGTTGGAGCCTAAATTATTGGCCCGCTGGCGGGAGGAAAACATTTACCAAAAAATAGTTGAGCACCGCCGGGGCGCGCCCGACTGGGTGCTCCACGACGGCCCCCCCTACGCCAACGGCCATATCCACATGGGGCACGCCCTGAACAAAATTCTCAAAGACATGATCATAAAATCCAAAACCATGGCCGGCTACCGCTCCCCCTATGTGCCGGGCTGGGATTGCCACGGTCTGCCCATTGAGCATCAGGTGGACAAAGCCCTCGGCTCCAAAAAGCGGGAGATGAGCCAGGGCGACATTCGCCGGGAATGCCGGAAATACGCCGAAAAATTCGTGGCCATCCAGTCGGAGGAATTCCAGCGCTTAGGGGTTCTGGGTGAGTGGTCTAAGCCTTATCTGACCATGAGCTATGAGTATGAAGCGGTCATTGCCCGGGAACTGGGGAAATTCGCCCTGTCCGGAGCCATGTTCCAGAGCCCCAAGCCGGTCATGTGGTGCGGCTCCTGCCGCACGGCCCTGGCCGAGGCTGAAGTGGAATACGAAAATCATAAGTCCATTTCCATCTATGTGCCCTTTCTCCTGAAAACCGACCCGGGCCGGTTGGCTCAGAAGCTGGCCGGGAAAAAAGTCTATCTGGCCATCTGGACCACCACTCCCTGGACTATTCCCGCCAACCTGGGCATCGCCTACAACCCGGAGTTTAAATACGGGGCCTATCAGCTCACCGACGGCCGGGTGCTGATCCTGGCCGAGGCCCTGGCCCCGGCGGTTTTGCCCAAATTCGGCCTGGGTGGCGAAAAACTGGTCACTGTCGACCATCGCCAAATGGCGGGCCTGGTGGCCGGCCACCCCTTCTATGACCGGGATTCTCTGGTGGTCAAAGCCATGTATGTGACTCTGGAGCAGGGTACCGGCCTGGTTCACACCGCCCCGGGCCACGGCCGCGAGGACTATGAAACCGGCCTGGCCAACAATCTGCCGCCCTTTTCACCCCTGGACAGCGCGGCCCGCTATACTAAAGAAGTGCCGGAATGGGAGGGCCAGCCGGTGCTGTCGGCCAACCCGGCGGTGGTGGAGCATTTGAGGCGACACGGAGCTCTTCTGGCCGAGGAAGAGATTGAGCACCAGTATCCCCACTGCTGGCGCTGTAAAAAACCCCTGGTTTTCCGCTCCACGCCCCAATGGTTCATCTCTATGGAGCAGACCGGCCTCCGGAAGAAAGCCTTGAAAGCCATTGATGAAGTGCGCTGGGTGCCCAAATGGGGCCGCGAGCGCATTTACGGCATGATTGAAAACCGGCCGGACTGGTGCATCAGCCGTCAGCGCTCCTGGGGGGTGCCCATCACCGTCTTTCTGTGCCGCGACTGCGGTCAGTGGCACTACAGCCAGGCCATTTCCGATCACCTGTTTAAACTCATCAGCCAGCGCGGGGCCGATGTCTGGTTTGATCTGCCCCTGGCCGATCTCCTGCCCCCGGGCGAAAAGTGCGCCCAGTGCGGCGGCGCTAACTTTGAAAAGGAAACCGACATCCTGGATGTCTGGTTTGACTCCGGCTCGTCTTTCGCCGCTACGCTTGAGGGCCGCGACTATTTGCCGGATCGGGCCGATATGTATCTGGAGGGCTCGGATCAGCATCGGGGCTGGTTCCATTCCTCGCTGTTGATCTCCATCGGCAACCGGGGCCGGGCACCCTACCGGGAAGTGCTGACCCACGGCTATGTGGTGGATGGCTCCGGCCGCAAGATGAGCAAATCCCTGGGCAACACCATGGCCCCCGAAGACGTGATTAAAAAATACGGCGCCGACATTCTGCGCCTGTGGGCGGCCGCTGAAAATTATCAGGACGATATCCGCATCTCCAGCCAGATTCTCGACATGCTGGCCAAGGCCTATTTCAATTTCCGCAATACCTGCCGTTTTATCCTCGGCAATCTCCATGATTTCAACCCGGCCTTAAACAGCGTGCCCCTGGATGATCTGGGGGAAATGGATCGCTTTGTCCTGCACCAGTTGAATCAGCTGGTGGAAAGGGTGCGGCGGTCTTATGACGATTATGAATTTCACGGCATCTACCATTTGCTGAATAATTTCGTGGTGGATTTGTCGGCCTTTTATCATGATGTCGTCAAAGACCGCCTCTACATTCTGGCCCCGAACGACCCCCGACGACGGGGTGCGCAGACGGTCATGCACCAGGTTCTGAGCTCCATGGTGCGGCTGATGGCCCCGGTTCTGTCTTTCACCTGCGAGGAAATATGGGGCTATCTGCCGGAAAATCAAGGCCTACCGGCCAGCGTCTTTCTGGCTGATCTCCCGGCCGTCCAGCCGGACTGGCATAACCCCGACCTGGCCGGCCGCTGGGAGGATTTACTGAAAATCAGAGGCCTGGTCAACCGGGAGATGGAAGCGGCCCGGCGAGATAAAATCATCGGCGCCCCTCTGGACGCCCAGGTGGAACTGGCCGCTTCCGGCCGGGCTTTCACTCTCCTGAAACAGTATGAAGCCGAGTTGCCGGACATCTTCATCGTCAGCGCGGTTCATCTGACCGAAGGTCAGACTTCTCCGAGTGACGAACTCCTGGCCGTGGCGGCTAAAGTCGGCCCCAGCCCGCACCCCAAATGCCCCCGCTGCTGGCTGCATTCGCCCGAGACGCCGGCGGATCGGTCGGCCCCCTGCCCCAGGTGCCGGGCCGCTCTGGCCGCAGCCCAATAGGAGCCGGCTTTGTCTTACCTGGTTCTGGCCCGTAAATACCGGCCCCAAACTTTTGCCGACCTGGTGGGCCAGGAGCAGGTCAGCCGCACTCTCCAAAACGCCCTGGCCACCGGCCGGGTGGCCCACGCCTACCTTTTTTCCGGCCCCCGGGGGGTGGGCAAAACCACGGCCGCCCGCCTTTTGGCCATGAGTCTTTCCTGTCTGGCTGAAAAGGTGGCTGACCGGCCCTGCGGGGTCTGCGAAAACTGTCTGGAAATCCAGAGCGGCCAGTCGGTGGATGTGATTGAGGTGGACGGGGCCTCCAACCGGGGCATTGACGAAATCCGCGATCTGCGGGAGAAGGTCAAATACCGGCCGGCCAAAGGTCAGTATAAGGTCTATATTATTGATGAAGTCCACGCTCTGAGCAAAGACGCCTTTAACGCCCTCTTAAAAACCCTGGAAGAGCCGCCTCCTCATGTGGTTTTCATCTTTGCCACTACCGAAACCCACAAAGTCCTGCCCACCATCCTCTCCCGCTGTCAGCGCTATGATTTCCGGCGCATCCGGGTGGAGGATATCGCCAAACGGCTGGCCCAGGTGGCCGAGCAGGAGCACATCGCGGCCGAGCCTCTGGCTCTGGAAATTATCGCCCGACAGGCTGAGGGCGGTCTGCGAGATTCCCTGTCGCTGATGGATCAGGCCATTGCCGCCGGGGGCGGCGCCGCGCTCACGGCCGCCCAGGTGCAACAGTCGCTGGGGCTGATTGACCAGGCCCTGGTGCGCCTGGTGGCGGGGGAAACTCTGGCCGGCCACCCGGCCGAGGCCCTGTCCGCGCTGGATGAGGCCTATCTGCGCGGCTATG
>JAISJK010000050.1 GCA_031261565.1 Candidatus Adiutrix sp.
GGCTGCCCTGCAAACGGTGCAGGGCAGCCGCCTGCCCAAACCGCCCAAGTCCATTAACGTGTCGGTGTCGTTTAACTTCCGGGCCGGGAAGTGAAGGAGGCAAGCCCAAGGGTTGCCCCGCCAGAACGATGGGCTTTCGTAGGGTTGAAAATATCAACCCACGGTTTAAAAATTGAAATCAGCCGGCACTAGCTCCTGGGGCAGGGCGGCGGCCACGGCCTTGGCCATCTGGCGCAGCGGCTCCAGCTCGCTCTCCACCGGCACCCACTGGAACCTGAATTCCGGAACCGGGAGCTGATATTTCATCTCGGTCAGGGCGGCCTGGATCAGTTTGGGGGCTTCGCCGCTCCAGCCATAGGAGCCGAAGGCGCCAGCCACTTTGTTCTTGTATTTGAGGCCGCGCACATAGCACAGCAGGTCGGCCACCGAGGGGTAGATTTCATTGTTGATGGTCGGGGAGCCCACCAGCACGGCTCCGGCGTCGTATAACTCGGTGGCCACGTCGGAGCGATGGTTGGCTTTCAGGCTCATCAGTTTGACCAGCACGTTTTCAGTGGACAGGGCATCGGCCAGGTGGGCGGCCATTTTTTCAGTAGTTTTCCACATGGAGTCGTAGACCACCACGGCCTTGCGGGTCGGCTTCTGGTTGATCCAGCGGCTGTAGAGGCCGACAATCTCCCCGAGGTTGTGGCGCCAGATGAGGCCGTGATCCGGGCAGATTATTTTGATCTTGGACAACAGGCCGCTGGAAGAGACCGTCTCCAGGAGCTTGCCGATGGGGGTGGTATAGGGGGTCAGGATGTTGGCCACGTATTTCAGAGCCTCGTAACCCCAGACATTGCGGGCCACTTCATCGTCAAAGCGGCGGGAGGAGGCCAGGTGCATGCCGAAAGCGTCCTGGGAATACAGTATCCCCAATTCCGGGCAGAAGCTGAACATGCTGTCCGGCCAGTGAACCATGCGGGTTTCCAGAAACTGGAGGCTGGTCCGGCCCAGGGACAGGGTGTCGCCGGTGCCCACTACCTTATAGTTGAGGTCGGTGTCCCGAAACTGGGCTTTCAGGGTTTTCTCGCCCACCTTGCTGGTGTAAACCGGTTTCTCCCGGCCGATGATGTCCATGACCTGGGGCAGAGCCGAGGAGTGATCCATTTCGGCGTGGTTGGAGACCACCTGGTCGATCTTTTTCGGATCCACGATCTTGGCCACCCGGCTCAGGAGCTCGGAGGCAAAGGGGGCCTTGACCGTGTCAATGAGGGTGATTTTCTCATCCATCACTAAATAGGCGTTATAAGTGCTGCCGGCGCTGGTGCGGTAGCCGTGGAAGTCGCGGACATCGAAATCCAGCGCCCCCACCCAATAGACACTATCCAATACCTTGACAGGTTCCATGGTAAGGTTTCTCCGTTTCTTTCCAATCAGATAAAAGGGCCGGGGCGACTGATTCCCGCCCCGGCTGGTTACTGACCTGCCCGAGCCAGGGCAGATTCTGGTGACTAGTTTTAGTGGCCAGTTTTAGCGGCTAGCCGGTAATCCGCTGCAACATCTCCGCCAGATGAGCCATGTGGCGGCGCTCTTCGGTCACCAGCCGGCCGATGGCCTCGCGGCTCTCGTCATATTTTTCAGCGGCGGCCTGCAACTCAAGGAAAAAGACGATGGTGTCCTTTTCAAAGCCCATGGCCAGCCGGATGGCGTCGGCCGGGGTGCTGACCTTGTCCAGCAGGGAGTTAATGGCCTCCGGGGCCTGGTTAAAGACATGCTGGTCAGCCATCAGTTTCAGGTATTTATCCAGCTCATTGTCCGGATCCCAGACCGTGGCCCCTGTCTCCGACGGGGGGAGACTCTTTAAAATTTCCTGAAAAAAAGCCTTATGGGCCAGTTCCTCATCGGTCAGATGGGTGAAAAGGCTGACTATTTCCTCAGGAAAGGGCTTGGCGGCGGCTTTCTGGTAAAAAAGACGGCCGTTGTCCTCAATGGTGATGGCTATTTTAAAAACCTCACCGGCGTTAAAGGGGAAGATCATTAAAGCTCTCCTTTCCCCACAGATTCAGGTGTGGCTCAGGCCGGCTCAAACTGATCTTTGCCGGCGCCGCAGACCGGACAGGGCCAGTCAGCCGCAATGGCGTCAAAGGCGGTGCCGGGGGCCACGCCGTTATCCGGGTCGCCCGCTGCCGGGTCGTATTCGTAGCCACAGACTACGCAGACATATTTTTTCATCAGAGACCTCCCAAAAACAAAATAAAGGCGACTTTTTAAAAAGTTTGGCTAGATTATAAATCAGGAACGGGCCTAGCGCAAGGCCGGCCGCAAAATATTTTTTAAATGGCCCGGGCCAGCCGGGTCAGGGCCGTCTCCAGCAGACTCCGGGGGCAGGCGATGTTGATCCGCTGAAAACCATCCCCGCCCTGGCCGAACATCCGCCCGTCATCCAGCCAGACCTTGGCCCGGCGGACAATCAGGTTCGTCAGGTCGGCCTGGCCCAGGCCCAGGCCCGAAAAATCCAGCCAGACCAGATAGGTGCCCTCCGGCTCCACCAGCCGGAGGCCGGGCAGACGCCTGGCCACAAAATCCCGCAGAAAATCGAGATTTTGGGCCAGATAGATTTTTAGCTGCTCCAGCCAGTCCCGGCCCTGCTCATAGGCGCACTGGCAGGCGGCCAGGCCCATGGTGTTCAGTTGGCTGTAGCCGGAGCGCTGAATCTCGCTGACGAAACGCTTCCGCAGGGCCTGATTCTGGATGAAGATATTGGAGGTCTGCAGACCGGCCAGGTTGAAAGTCTTGCTGGGCGCGGTGCAGATGAGGGCGTTATCGGCCAGCTCCGGCCCCAGGGCGGCTAAAATATGGTGCTGATGGCCGGGATAGATAAAATCGCAGTGAATTTCATCGGAGACCACCGGGCAATGGTGTTTCAGGCAAATTTGGCCCAGGGCGGTCAGTTCCTCCCTGGTCCAGACCCGGGCCACCGGGTTGTGGGGGCTGCATAAAAGAAACAGCCTGACCTGGTGCTCAACAATTTGGCGCTCAAAGTCGGCCAGATCCATGCGGTAGCGCCCATTTTGACAGACCAGCCGGTTATTGATCAGGCGGCGCCCATTGGCCCGCACCACCCCGGCAAAGGGGTAATAGACCGGCTCCTGGATCATCACGCTCTGGCCGGGCTCGGTCAGGGCCCGCACGGCCGTGGCCAGGGCGTAAACCACCCCGGGGGTCTTGACCAGCCACTCCGGCTGCGGCTCATAGCCAAAGCCGCAGTCAAACCAGCTCCGCACCGCTTCAAAATAGTCGGCCTTGGTTTCCGTGTAGCCAAAGATGCCGTGTCGGGCCAGGGCGGTCAAACGCTCAATCACCTCGGCCGGCGTCTGGAAATCCATGTCGGCCACCCACAGGGGCAGAATATCCTCCGGCCGGCCCCTCTCCCGGGCAAAGTCGTATTTGAGGGAGTTGGTGCCGGCGCGGGGGATGATTTCGTCAAAGTTATATTTCATGACAGGGCCTGTTCCAGATCGGCGATGAGGTCGTCAACATCTTCAATACCCACCGACAGGCGCAGCAGCCGGTCGGTGATGCCCAGGGATTCCCGGGTGGCCTCGGGCAGGTCGGAGTGGGTCTGGAGCATGGGGTAGGTGATCAGGGTCTCCACCCCGCCCAGACTCTCGGCATAGATGATGAGATCGACTTTTTCCAGGGTCTGGTGGGCGGTTTCCACGCTGTCGACCTCAAAAGAGATCATGGCCCCAAAGCCGGTGGCCTGCCGGCGGGAGAGCTCATAGTGGGGGTGATCCGGCCGGCCGGGGTAATGGACAGCGGTCACTTTGGGGTGATTGGCCAGCCAGCCGGCCAGGCGCAGGGCGCTGGCCTGGCTTTGAACCATCCGCAGGCCCAGGGTTTTGATCCCCCGGACGATTAAAAAACTGTCAAAAGGGGCCAGGCAGGATCCGGTGGTTTTATAAATGGTGCGCAGCTTTTCAGCCAGTTCCGGCTGGCTGGTGACCAGAAAACCGGCCAGGGTGTCGTTGTGCCCGCCCAAATATTTGGTGCCGCTGTGCAAAACCACATCAGCCCCCAGCTCCAGCGGGCGCTGGAAATAGGGCGTCAGAAAGGTGTTGTCCACAATCAGCAGCGGCTCCGGCCCGGCCAGCTTTCGCACGGCGGCGATGTCCGTGACTTTCATCATCGGGTTGGTGGGAGTTTCAATAAAAATGGCCCTGACCCCGGGGGAAATCAGGCCGGGCAGGGCGGTCAGGTCGCTGGTGTCGGCCTGAACCACGGTCAGGCCGTTTTTGTGGGAGATGTTGTCAAACAGCCTGGCCGTGCCCCCGTAGAGATCGTCCGAGGCCAGGATGACATCGCCCGGCTCAAAGAGCTCCATCAGGGCGGTCATGGCGGCCATGCCGCTGCTGAAAGCCAGGGCTTCCGAGCCGTTTTCCAGCTCGGCCACCTGGCGCTCCAGGGCCTCCCGGGTGGGGTTCTGCACCCGGGAATAGTCATAGCCGGTGGATTGGCCCACGCCCGGGTGCCCGAAGGTGGCCGTCTGGTAGATGGGCACGCTCAAAGCCCCGGTGGGATTATTGTCCAGCGCCGCGCCGTGGACGCAAATGGTGTTTATGTTCATGATTTAGCTGGTGGCTCCCTCAGTCAGCATTAAAATAAACGGGCGCTTGATCGTCAAGCGCAGAAAATTGGGCCGGCCCTCCAGCTCGTAGCTGATGGTCAAGGTCAGAGGATAGGCCGACCAGGGCTCGTCAATGACCACGCCGACGGCAAAGGTATCAGCCCCGGCCTGGCTCTTCTGGGTCGGATGTTTGATCTGGCCGGCCGGGTAGGCCTGGCCGGCCGGATTGGACACAGACAGATGGGCCATTTCCTCCGGGGCCACGATGGTCAGCGGCCCCTGGCCGGGCTCGGGGTTGATGGCGCCGGTGATTTCCACCTGGCCGGTCATCAGGAGATCGGTAAACTGGCGGTCAACGTCTTTCAACTCCCGCTCATCCTCCAGGGCCTGCCACTCGGCGCGGCTCTCGGCGAAGGGCCGGCCGGCGAACCACAAACCTTTGAAAGTCATGGCCCCGGTGGCCAGGTCGGTCAGCGTGCCCTGGCCGTGAAACTCGCCCTGCCGCATTTGGCCGTCATAGCGGAAGTGGGCGCCGCCCCGGGCCCGGAAGTCATAGTCGGTCAAAACGCCCCGCCCGTCCATCTGGTCATGCTGGAAACCGCCCTGGTAAGTCAGGTAGTTTTGCCCGCCCGGGGAGTCATCGTTGCGGAGCCAGTAGCGGCCGTGCCCGCTCCACAGTCCCTCTTTGAATTCTCCCTGGTAGCGCTGGAGCAGGAGGTCGTCGCCCTGAAATTTCAGGGCCATTTCCCCGGCCCCGTCCACAATTTTATAGGTGCGGCCGTCAAAGGCTTTGACCTCGGTGGTGGGGCCAGCCCAGATGAAATTGAAGGGCTGGTCATAGTTCTGGAAATAGCCGCTGACGCCCTCGGGGTTGGTGAAAATGCCGTTGGGAGTCCCCAGAGCATTGACGGCCTGGCCCTGGGCCAGGCGGGTGGCCTCTTCGGCAGTGGCCGTAAAAACAGCCGCCCCTGCGGGGGGCTCGGCCGGGGCCGTGGCCGCTGGGGGCGGCGTTTCCATCGGGGCCTCCGGGGCCTCCGGCTGGCAGCCGGCCACCACCAACAGCAGAGCCATCAGGCCAAAGATCGGTTTAATTTTCATATGTCCTGAGCCTCACTGTTTTCTGAAAAAGCGGATGATGGCCAGGGCCAGAGTCAGGATGGCCAGGGCCGGGGCCAGGAAAAAACCCCCGCGGACAAAAGGGGTGGTCACCAGGTCAGACTGGTTTAAAATAGGCGTTTCCAGGGGCCAGGTTCCGGTCTCAAACAGGCGGCTTTGCCAGACAATGCGGCCGCTGGGGTGAATCAGGGCACTGATGCCGGTATTGCCGGCTCTGACCAGGGGCCGCCGGGTCTCAATGGCCCGCATGGCCGACTGCCACAGGTGCTGTTCCGGGGCCCGGGTGTGGCCAAACCAGCCGTCATTGGTGGGCACCACCAGTAAATCAGCCCCGGCCAGCACCCGCTCCCGGGCCAGGTAGGGGAAGATGGATTCAAAGCAGATCAGGAGACCCAGTCTGGCCTGCCCGAAGGTCGGCTGGCCGGGGCTCAGGGGGGGCGCCAGGAGGGGCAGGCCGGGCGGGCCGGGGCTGTAAAGGCCGGCCGCCCCGATCAACCCTTGGACAAAGGGCCAGTCGAGGAGGGGCAGGCCTTCCAGGGGCAGGTATTCGCCAAAGGGCACCAGGTGGGTTTTGTCGTAATAGGCGGCCAGCTGGCCATTCTGAAAGAGGAGCATCCGGTTGGTGAGTTTGCGGGTCGGCCAATCCCCCAGGGTGCCGGCCGCGCCCACCAGCATCTGGCCCCCCAGTTCCCGCCCCAGGCGGCGCAGCCACTCTGATTCCAGCTCGTCATAGTCATAGATAAAGGGCATGGCCGTCTCCGGCCACAGGGTCAGCCAGGGCTCCAGCTTGGCCGCCTCCCGGGCCAGGAGCTCATAGCGGGCCAGGAGGCGGTTGCGGTAGTCCTCATCCCATTTAATCTCCTGGTCGGTCACCGGCTGAACCACGGCCACCCGGCGCTTCTGGGCCTCGGCGGCGGCGGTCTCCCAGCGGCCATACTGATGCCAGCCATAGCCAAAGTCGGCCAGGAGCAGGAGCAGGACGGCCCACAGCCAGCGCCGGGCCTGAGCTCTCTGGCCCTCGCGGTGCTTGAAGAGGGCGCAGACCAGGCCGAAATTGATCAGGGCCACCCCAAAGCCCAGGCCGTAAAAGCCCACCAGGTCGGCCGCCTGGCTCAGCTCCGGGGCCAGAACCAGGGGGCCGGCCAAGGGCGTCCAGTTAAAACCGGTAAAGACCCAGTTTTTCAGCCAGTCCAGCCCGCACCAGGCGGCCGAGCCCATCAGGGCCCAGAGGAGCGGGCTGGCCACGCACAAAGTGGTCAGCCAGGCCCAGAGGGCCTGGTAGAGGGCCAGAAAGGCGGCCAACAGGCCCAGCATCACCCAGCCCAGGAGGGGGCCCAGGCCCCCATAGCCCGACAGAACCGCAGCCAGCCAGGACAGGGAGGACAGGGACATAATCAGGCCGGAGAGCCAGCCCAGCAGAAAAGCGCGCCGGCCGCTCTGGCCGTCCACCGCGATGATCAGGGGAGTCAACACTACGAAACACAGCGGCCACAGGCCGGGCCAAAACCAGCTCAGGCTCTGGAGCAGCCCGGTCAGCCCGGCCAGGGTCAGGGGCAGGGCCAGGGGCGGCCTGGTTTCTTTAAAGGTCAGGCCTTCCCTCTTCCTAAACCCGGTGATGGCCATCAGTTGACCCGTCCCTTCCGTCCGGGCCAGGCGAACCAAGCCAGGCTCAGCCCCAGCAGCAGGGGCGGCAGCGACAGCAGTTGCCCCCGGGACAGGATAAAAGAGTCAACCGCCCCATGGCGCTCCTTAATAAATTCCAGGCAAAACCGCCCGGTGAAATAAACTATGAGAAAAGCGGCGGCCAGGGCCCCCCGGGGCCGTCTTTCCCGGCCCAGGCGGTTGTCCAGCCAGAGGAGGACACCCAGGAGAAAAAGCCCCAGCCCGAACTCGGCCAGCTGGCTGGGGTAGCGGGCCGGGGTCAGTTCCGGCGGCAGGTCGTCAAAATAGGGGAAGCGGACGCCGAAGGGGCCGTCCGTGATCCGGCCCACTATCTCGGAATTAAAGAAATTGCCCAGCCGCACCAGGCTCGCGCCCAGAGCGGCCGAAAAGGTGAAGCGGTCAACCGTATCCCAGAAAGGGCGCTTCCAGCGGCTGGAATGAAGCCCGAGGGCCAGGAGGAGGCCGACGACGGCCCCGTGGCTGGCCAGGCCGCCCTCCCAGATCCGCAACAGCCAGAGCGGGTCGTGGCTCAGGCGGTCAAAATTATAGAAAAAGACATGGCCCAGCCGGGCGCCCAGCACCACGCCCAGGGCCCCGGGCAGGATAAAGCCGGCGGCCTCGTCTTCACTGCCCCGGCCCCGAAGTATCTGCCAGCGGAACAGGAAAAAACCGCCCACCAGCACCAGCCCGAAAATCACCCCGTAATACCTGACCGGGAGGCCCAGGCCGGGGAGATAGAAGATGACCGGATCAATATCCCAAACCGGCGCCATCAGGCCCCTCCTGACAAAGCGTTAAATTTTTTCATATATTTATGCGGCCTGGAGTTATCCACAAACACATGGCGGCTCCTGATGAGGTGAGTGTTGACAAAGGTCTTGTTTTCCAAATAAAGATAGGCCCATAAGTGGCCATCATCGTCGAGTTTTAGGGCGTCATGTCTTAAAAAGACCCGCCTCCCGCCTATTTTGTCTGATAAAAATTTGATGGCCTGCTCCTTTTGGGCCGGGTCAGGCCTGATGCCGATCAGCCGGATAATCTTATTATCGCTCAATTGGATCAATTCCGGGGAAATGATGCGGGAGACCCGGAAAAATTCTTCTCTTTTACTGGAGTTGCCCGCCGCTATTTTAGAGCCGTAGGTCATATTTTTCACATCAACTTTTTTGTCCAGTTGATGCGGGTCAGTAAAACGATAGGGCAGGGCGGCCGTCTGCTCCGCCCAGTGGCCGGGCGGGTAGGCCCGGTTAGTGGGGGTTATTTCCGCTGTGGAAAACATATCATCCAGGCCTGTTTTCTTTTTGATGACCGGGAGATAGTCGGCATTGATCTCGTAGCCCACCGAGCTTCGGCCCAGCGTTTCAGCCGCTTTGGTGGTGGTGCCGCTCCCGGCGAAAGGATCCAGCACCGTCTCCCCGGGGAAAGAGAACATCTGAATCAGACGCCGGGGCAGTTCCTCGGGAAACATGGCCAGGTGGCCCTCCTGTTTGGCCCCGGGGAAATACCAGTGGCCGCTGAAATAGGTGTTCCACTGCTCAGTGGTCAATCTGGCCAGCCGTTTTTGCTCCGGGGTGGGTCTGGGGGCCTCGCCCGGCTTTTTAAAGAGCAGAATATACTCGAAATCCAGCTTGATAATGCCGTTCCGGGGGTAGGGGAAACTGCCCATGATGTTGGCCCCGCCGGAAGTATTCATGGTGGTGGTCTTTTGCCAGATGATCTGGCCCATGAAGTCAAACCCCAAGACTTCGCAAAATCTGATTATTTCGCTGTGGATGGGAATAATCTTGTAGCGGCCGTAGTAGGCGGCCCGGGCAAACTGGTCGCCGACATTGACGCAGAGCCGGCAGCCGTCATGGAGGACGCGGCAACATTCCCGCCAGGTCAGATTGAGGTGGTTGATATAAGTCTCATAATCGTCGTCAAAGCCGGTCTGCCGGGCGTGGCCGTAATCCTTGAGCTGCCAGTAGGGGGGGGAGGTGACGATCAGGTGGACGCTCTGGTCAGCCAGTTCGGCCATGTCCCGGTTATCGCCGATAAAAATTTTATGGACTGGGCTCGTCATTCAGTCAGGCCTCTTAATATAATGTTACCATGGCCAATTCGCATTTATAAATCATTCAAGGGGCTAAGCCATATCTGACTTAACCCCTTGATTTAAATGGCGCGCCCGGCAAGATTCGAACTTGCGACCTACGGATTCGTAGTCCGGCGATACCCCAAGAGTTGAAATTGTTCAGTTTTTCCTGTAATAAGAATTTCATCTTATTCCAGGAGGTCATAACCTTACTATGCTAAGCCAAGTTACGGGGATTATTCCCCAATTTTTCCCAAGCCTGGGACTTGGCTTGGAAGATATCTTTCTATCAACTGGCCAAGTCCGAAGTAGAGTTGCAACGCTACAACAAGCACTTAGCTTCGAGTATTGGGCAGTTGCCTCTCGACCAAATCACCCCTCTCGTGCTTGAGGGTTTAAAAGCTCAACTCCTGTCTAGTGGATTAGCCGCCCAAACTGTTCACCACATTTTGGGCATAAGCTCAGGGAAGTCAGCGACACTTTTCAACGAACCGTCAATCTTTTAGGTCTAAATGACGGAATTGATGACCGGCGTGATAGTGTCGTTTTACACACCTTGCGCCATACCTTCGCCTCATGGTTAGTTTCAGAGCGGCACACCCATTCATGTCATTTGTGAACTGCTGGGTCATTCCAGTCTGGGCTTGACCAAACGCTATGCTCATCTCAACTCAAAACTCAAGGAATCGGCAGTTGGTGTCTTGGATTCCTATATCTTGTATGTATAGCACTTCTTAACCGAGGTTGCAACAGAATTTTGCATGGAGGGTGTACGTCAAAAATGTGGTTGAAATAAAAATTTAAGAGAAGTGCTTGACAGCATTTACTACAACTCAACTCTCAAAGATGGTTCCGTAAGTAACTGTGTAAAAATAACATAAACAATTAAGCCTTATTCAAGATGTAATTCCAAGTCTCAAACGGTGTGATTTTGGTGATAGAAATTGTATTGAATTGAACATCAGTCGCACGTGATAAGTAGCTTTGCGGCATTCGGGAAAGTGTGCTTTCCGATCGATTCCCACCAGCGTGATATGCTTTCAACGGCAAATTCGGCTGTATCGTGGCTTGTTCCAAGATTCACAAACCCAGTATTATGGTTGAGATCGTAAATCCCATAAGGGGCAATTTTACCAAGTTCAGTTATCGGAAAGTCGTGGTCAAGAACCTTGCGTGGGTCTTTGTTTTTTCGAATTATTTTGTTCAAGTTATTTTTACACTATTCCCAAGTCAATAGGCAACTTTTGATTGTCATTGCCGAATATAAGTAGTTTGTATCTTTCATCGCCCAAATATGATAGCGTTTCAGGGCTCAACTGGATATTTTCGAAGTCAACCAGGATGTAAATACTTTTCATTAAGCCATCCCTCCCAGATAGGTATTCTGCACCTGGGGGTTGTGCAACAGCTCGGCGGCTGGGCCTTCCATCACCAGGCGGCCAACCTCCAGCACATAGGCCCGGTCGGCCAGCTTCAGGGCGGCCCGGGCATTCTGTTCCACCAGGATAATGGTCAGCCCGGCCTCATTGATGGCCCGGATGGTTTGAAAGATAGACTTGACCAGCAGAGGGGCCAGCCCCAGGCTGGGCTCGTCCAGCAACAGCAATCTGGGCCGGGCCATCAGAGCCCGGCCAATGGCCAGCATCTGCTGCTCGCCGCCGGACAGCGTGCCGGCCATCTGAGACCGGCGCTCGCTTAAGCGGGGGAAGAGGTCATAAACCCAGCTCAGCCGGCTGGCCGCAGCCGCCCGGTCGTTTTGAGAAAAGGCACCCAGGGCCAGGTTTTCAGCCACGGTCAGCGGCCCGAAAACCCGCCGCCCCTCGGGCGACTGGGTAATGCCCAGCCGCACCAACTGATGGCTGCGCAGGGTGTCAATCCGCCGGCCGTTAAAATAAATCTCGCCGGCTGAGATCGGCACCAGCCCGCTGATGGCCATCAGGGTGGTGCTTTTCCCGGCCCCGTTAGCCCCCAGGATAGTCACCAGCTCGCCTTCGGTCACGGTCAGGTTCAGGCCATGCAGGGCCTCCACCTGGCCATATTTAACCTTCAGGTTCCTAAGCTCCAGCATCCCGGCCCCTCTCAGTCATCCACGCCCAGGTAGGCTTCAATGACCCGGGGATCTTTCTGGATTTGCTCGGGCCGCCCCCTGGCGATCAGCACCCCGTTTTCCATGACCACAATTTTATTGCAGACTTTCATGACAAAGCTCATGTCATGCTCAATGAGAATAATGGTGATGTCCCGATCCTTAATGCGGGCGATGAGGTCGCGCAGCTCAAAAGTTTCCTGGTCGTTCATGCCCCCGGCCGGCTCGTCCAAAACAATGAGCTTGGGCTCGGTGGCCAGAGCCCGGGCTATTTCCAGACGCCGCTGGTCGCCGTAAGACAGGCTCCCGGCCTCGGCCCGCCAGGCATCGGCCAGCCCCACAAACTCCAGCTCCCGCATGGCCGCGACCAAGGCCGCCTTTTCTTCCCGCCGCTGGGCCGGCAGACGCAGGAGCGAGGAAATGAAAGACGACTTCATCCGGCAATGGCTACCGGACAGGACGTTTTCCAAAACCGGCAATTGGGGAAAGAGGCGGATGGTCTGAAAGGTGCGGGCCAGCCCGAGATAGACGATCCGGTGCGGTTTTAAGCGCTCCAGGCTGTGGCCGTCAAAGAAAATGTGGCCGTCATCCGGGCGGAGGGCCCCGGTGATGAGGTTAAAGACAGTGGTCTTGCCCGCGCCGTTGGGCCCGATGAGCCCGACCACCTCGCCCCGCTCGACCTCAAAGGAAACTCCGGCTACCGCCACCAGACCGCCGAAGCTCTTGGTCAGATTGTTCAGAGACAGGATGATCATCGGGCCACTTCCGGCGGCAGGCGGTAAGCGCGCCCTTTGGGCGGCAGCAGGCCCTGGGGCCGGAAAATCATCATCAGAACCAGGGCGGCCCCGAAAAAAAGCAGCCGGCTGCTCTGGAGGCTGCGGAAAAGCTCCGGCAGGCCCACCACCAGAAAGGCCCCCAGGAGCACTCCTTTCTGATTGCCGCTGCCCCCGAGAATGACGATGGTGAACAGCACCACCGATTCCCAGAAGTTAAAAGAGCCCGGGGAGATGGTGCGCATCTGGCTGGCGTAGAAAGTGCCGGCAAAGCCGGCCCAGACCGCCCCGATGACAAAGGCCATTAATTTATAGCGGGTGGTGTTGACTCCGATACCTTCAGCGGCCACCGGGTCTTCTCGGATGTAATTGAGGGCCCGGCCGAAGCGGGAATTTTCCAGCCAGTGAAACAGGAGCAGGGAAACGGCGGTGAAGCCCCAGATGAGATAGAAAAAGTGCCAGGGCCGGGTCAGCTTAAAGCCGAAAATAACCGGCCGGGCAATGCCCACCAAGCCGTTGGCCCCGCCGGTCAGGCCAAAAATATTGTTGACCAGGGCGATGCGCACAATTTCCACAATGCCGATGGTCACCACCAGCAGGTAGTCGCCCCGCAGATGGATGATGGGTGCGGCCACTAGCAGGGCGAAGATCCCGGCGGCCAGGCCGGCCAGCGGCAGAGTGCATAAAATGGGCCAGCCGTAGCTGGTGTAGAGAATGCCGGTGGTGTAGGCCCCCACGGCGAAAAAAGCGGCGTGGCCCATGTGAAACATGCCGGCGTGGCCCAGAATGATATTCAATGACAGGGCCAATAGGGCGTAGAGCCCGATCTGGTTAAGCACCTCCAGCCAGTAAGGGCCGAGGCCAAAGGCCGGCGCGCAGAAAAAGAGGGCCACCAGAGCGGCCTGCGGCCAAAACCATTTGTCTGCCGCGGCCGACATGTCAGAGCTTTTCCGCCACGCGTTCCGGCAGGATGCCGGTGGGCCGGATCACCAGGATGAGAATGAGGGCGAAAAAGGTGATGGCGTCTTTCCAGGACATGGAGATGTAAGCCGCGCCCAGGGCCTCGATCACCCCCAGTAAAATCCCGCCCAGCATGGCCCCGGGGATGTTGCCGATGCCGCCGATGATGGCGGCGGTGAAGGCTTTCAGCCCGTAAATCTGGCCCATGGTGAAAGTGATCTGGCCATAGCAAATCCCGAACATGACCCCGGCCAGGCCGCCCAGGGCCGGCCCGATCATAAAGACAATGGCGATGACCTGGCGGACATCAATGCCCATCAGCTTGGCCGCGCCCTGGTCAATGGCCGAGGCCCGGATGGCCATGCCGATGCGGGTGCGGTTGATTAAAAAATAGAGACCCAGCATGACCAGCAGGCTGGAGACGAAGACCACCACCCGGATCAGGGGCACCGGCTGGCCGGCGATGGAGATCATTACCCGGGGCAGGAGGTCGGCCGGGTAGGCCAGACCTTTGGCCCCCCAGATGAGCATGATGGCGTTTTGCAAAAAAATGCTGGCCCCCAGGGCCGAGACCACGGCCGACAGGCGGCCGCTCTTCCGCAGCGGCCGGTAGGCGGCCCGCTCCAGCACATGCCCGGCCAGGGCTGACAGGAGCATGACCAACCCCATGCAGATCAATATGGCCGGCCCGACCCCGACAGTCCCGGCCAGGCCCCAGGAGACCAGGAGGGTGAAGCCCAGGTAAGCCCCCAGGGTGAAGAGCTCGCCGTGGGCGAAATTGATGAGCTTCAGCACCCCGTAAACCATGGTGTAGCCCAGGGCGATGAGGGCGTAAATGCCCCCCACCGCCAGGCCGTTGATCAACTGCTGGATAAAAAATTCCATCTTGGGTCAGGGCACCAGGACAAAGGTTCCGGCGGGGTTGACCCGATAGAGGCGATAGACATCACCCACCCGGTCACCCTTTTGGTCAAAGGCGATGGGCCCGGTGAAGCCGGTGAAATCTTTCAGGTTTTGATGGAGGTAGGCGGCCAGATTCTGGGCGGTGGGCTTCTCGGTCTGGGAGGCGGCCTGAACCAGCACTTTGAAGGCGTCGCCGGCCAGCACCGACCAGACCGAGGAGGGAATGGTATTGAAGCGCTTTTCGTATTCAGCCATAAACTTCTGGCTCATCGGGTCAGTCAGGTCGCTGGGGCCGGTGGGGCTGATAAAGTAATAGCCATTGGCCGCTTCGGCCCCGGCGATATCCACCAGGGATTTATTGTTGGTGGCGTCGCCGCCGATCAGGGGCACCTCCCAGGCCATTTCCTTTTTCTGGCGCAGGAGCATACCGGCCTCCGGGTAGTAGCCGGTGAAGATGATGATGTCCGGGGCCTTGGTTTTGATGGTGGTCAGGGTGGTGGTGTAGTCGCGGTCGCCGGGGGTGATGGCGTCGTAAAAGACCACCTGGACGCCGGTGCCGTCCAGAATCGTTTTCACTTCCTCGGCCAGGCCCTTGGCGTAGGAGGAGTTATCGTGCAACAGGGCCGCCTTGGTTATTTTCATGGCCTGAACATGTTTGGCCAGCACCCGGCCCTGGTCATCGTCGCGGGGGCAGGTGCGGAAAAAGAGGGGCAGTTTTTTTTCAGTCAGGCGGATGGCCGTGGAACCGGTGGCGATCTGCAAAACCTCGCCGTCAGCGTAGATGTCCTGGCTGGCCTCGGTCACGGCCGAGCCATAGGTGCCGATGACCGCCGTCACCCCGGAGGAAACCAGCCGCTGGGCGGCCAGGGCGGCTGTCTTGGGGTCGCCGCCGTCATCAGCCACTTCAATGGCGATCTGCTGGCCGTTGGCGCCGCCATTTTTATTGACCTCATCGGCCAGGAGCTTGACGATATTGACCATGTCCTGGCCTTCCGAGGCCCACTGGCCGGTGACCGGGGCCATGACCCCGATTTTCAGGGGGGCCTGGTCAGCGGCCCAGGCCAGGGGGGCGGTCAAAAGCAGACTTGAAATGAGGGCGACAAGGGTTAATTTTTTCATTTTTTACCTCTCTTTAGCTAGATAGTGGAATAGTGATTAACTCAGGCTGAAAAAGGCGGCGTAGGCCCGGGCGGTCATCAGCAGATCGGCCTTGGAGGAAATTTCAAAGGGCGAGTGCATGGCCAGCACCGGTGGGCCGAAATCAACAATGTGCATCCCGTAGGCGGCCAGATAGAGGGCCACGGTGCCGCCGCCGCCCTCCTCCTGCTTGCCGGTGATGGAGCTCTGCCACAGGACGCCGGCCTGAGCCAGAGCGCCTCTGATTTTGGCCACATATTCGGCCCCGGCTTCCGAGGCTCCGTATTTGCCTGTTCCTCCGGTGTAGCGCACCAGGCAGGGGCCGCGCCCCATGTGCCCGGAATTCAGCTCTTCGTGGACTTCTTTGTAATCCGGGTCAACGGCCGGCTCGACATCGGCCGAGATGGCCCAGGTCTTTTGGAGGGCCAGGCGCACTTTGTCCCAGTGGGGGGGCAGGCCGGCGGCCTCAAAAGCCCGGGCGGCCAGGTGTTCCACAAAATTGCCGGAAGCCCCGGTGGAGCCGTAGCTGCCGATTTCCTCCCGATCATAAACAATGAAGAGGGCGGGGCGGATCGGGCGGGCCGTGGCCAGGGCTTTTAAAGAGGCGAAGACCGGCAGCCGGTCGTCCTGGCCATAGCCCCCGATCAGGGAACTGTCCAGGCCCACGGAGCGGGCCGGGCCGGCCGGGACTATTTCCAGCTCGGCCGAGATGAGGTCTTCCTCCACCAGGCCCCAGCGGTCGTGCAGGATTTTCAGCACGGCCAGTTTTAAGCGGTCTTTATCCTCAGCCGTGCCCAGGGGGATGGAGGCGGCCAGGAGATTCATTTTGTCGGCCACGATGGCTTCACTTATTTTTTTGTCCCGCTGGGCTTTGCGGTCCAGGTGGGGCAGGAGGTCGGGGATGGTCAGCACCGGATCCTGCGGGTCTTCGCCAAAGACAATGTCCACCGTGCGGCCGTCTTTTAAGGCGCAGAAGCCCCACAGGGCCAGGGGTCGGGAGAGCCACTGGAATTTCTTGAGGCCGCCGTAGAGGTTGGTTCGCAACATGCCAAAGCCGGGGGCGGTTTCCTCATAGACGCACCTGGGTTTCAAATCCAGCCGAGGGCTGTCGCCATGGGCCACAATGAGATTAAAACCCTCGGCCGGGCTTTTTTGACCGGGCGCATACAGGCCGGCCATTTTGCCGTGGTGAACCAGAAAGCCGCCCTTTTGGGCTTTGAGGCCGTCCGTCTGGCTCAGGTCAGCCAGGCCCCGGCCAATGGCCCAGCGGGCCACTTCCCGAACCACAGCCCGCTCGGTTTTAGCCCGGCTCAGAAACTCGATGTATTCCCGGCTCAGGTTTTCAGCCTCCCGCCGCCCCGGCTGATCCAGCTGATCCCAGACGCAGACCGGTTTGAGGGCCAGCTGATCGGCCAGTTTTTTCAGGGATTCAATCTCGTCCTTTTTCTTCCTGGAAGTTGCCACGAGTGTTCCTCAATTCGTTGCTGAATTCATAAATAAAGTGAGCAACAATGTTACCTGCTTTTGGCCGGCCCGTCAACCTCGTGACGACCAGCGGGGCGACCAGCCGCCAGGCTTGCTTTCACGGGCCTGAATATTATCTGACTGTTAAACCAGATAGTCGGCCGGCTGGATGCCGAACTTGAAGGGGTGGAGGCACTGGAGGATGTTGCGGGTGAATCGGCCCGTGGCCGGGTCTTTATCCGACAGGTTGACGAAGGGGCCCTTGCTGAGCTTGCCGCCCTGATCCCGCCGCAAAAGACAGACAATGGGCCGCCCGGAATCGGCGTCATCCGGCGTCTCGGCTGCTAGGCCGATTTCCCGGGAGTCAAGCACCACCAGACTCCCCACCGGATAGACCCCGATCATTTTGATGAATACTTTTAAAACCAGAGGATCCAGCTTGGTGCCGGCGTCCTCGAGCATAATCTTCAGGGCCACATCCGGGCTGATGGGCGTCTGTCGGTAAGACCGGTTGGAAGTCATGGCGTCATAGTTGTCAGCCACCGCCAGAATCCGCCCCAGGAGACTCAGGGGGGCCTTCCGGTCAGTCTGGGGGTAGCCGGATAAATCCACGCCCAGGTGATGCTCAAAGGGCGGCAGGAGCAACCTGGCCTTCAGGGCGTGGTCGGCGTTCAGCCGGACGATCTGCCGGACGCTGTTTAAGGAGTGCATTTTAATCTGCTCATACTCGGCGTCGGTCAGCGCCTCGTTTTTAATGATCAGGTTCAAGGGCACATCCACTTTGCCCAGGTCGTGAAACAGCCCGCACAGCCCAAGCTGCTCCACCAGCCGGCGCGAAAGCCCCAGCCGCCGGCCCACGCACATGGCTAAAATGGCCACATTGACTGAATGGGTGTAAGTGTAGTCGTCATAATTGCGGATGGTGCTCATGCCCAGGAGAATGCTTTCATCCTTGGTCAGGATTTCAATCATGCTCTGAACCACCCGCTTGGATTTCTGGATGCCCACCCGTTTTTTCAGGGACTGTTTGCCGGTCATATCCAGAACTGAAGTCAGGGCGTGGGAGTAGGTCTTGCGGGCCATGGAGGCCATCACCTGGGAATAGGTCACCTGGGCCATATTCAGGGAGGCCGGCGAATAATTTTTCCGGGCCAGGAATTCATCCGGGGCCTGCTTGTCCGTCGCCGTATCTTTCCGGCCCGGCCGACCGTCCTCCCCCTCCCCGGCGAATCTTTCGTCAAGAGAGGATTCAGAAGTGATATTTTTCTGATCCGGCTCGGCTAAAAACTCAATCCAGTTGTAGTTATGGGTGTCCAACTGCACCTGCAGCCAGGTCAAGGGATCCTTTTCCCGGCCGGACTGGCTGACCAGCTTGACAAACTGGACTATTTCCTCGTCCGAGCGGCCCTCGCTGTCAAAGAAGCGAATGCCGTGAATCCCGCGTTTCTGCAGTATGTCAATCAGTTTATCGACCGAGACCAGGAGGGCCGGCGTGAAGGACAGGCGATCGTGGTTGAGGTAGAAACGCCCCCGGAGAATGCGGATACTGGCACCGTCAGACTGCCGGCAGATGGCCGTCAGGGCGCTGCGGAAATCGACAATGGTTTCCACCACCAGCCGGTTATTGGCCTGATGGATTTTAACCATCTGATACAGCTTAAAAAAAGACAACAGCAGTTTCTGGCCGTCAGAGCTTTTATTTTTATCCTGATCTTCCTCAAACATGGTCTTCTCCAGCCCGGCGGCCAGAATCTTCCAGGGCCTGCTGGCAGGCCTGGCGAATGTTGCGGTGCCGGCTTTGCCCGGCTTCCTTCAGAATGTCGCCGGCGCCCCATTCCGGAGGCATCAGGGTCAGGGCCAGGGCCGCGCCCAGGCGGTGCCAGTTGTTATCCAGGCCCAGGAGAGACTTCCAGTCCTTCTGCATCAGTATTTCCTGAAGAAAGGGGATGCTCCGGGCCGAGGCGCAGCGGCCAAAAGCCCGGTAACAGTTCAGGACTTGCTCTTTATCCTGATTTTTACGGGCAAAATAGGTGTCGCTCAAATAATCGGTCAGCACCTTTTCCGCCAGAGGGCTTCTCTGGTGGCCCAGATGAGCGCAAATCAGGCGGTTGACGGCCGGCTGCGGATCGTCAATCAAATGAAATAGAGCCTTGAGGTTATCAGGGTTATTTTCCAGCAGAGCCTTGGCCGCCTCTTCCCTGACCGCAGCGGACTCATGGCGGGAGAGGCCCACCAGGAGGCTGACCGGGCAGGGCCAGGCCGTCTCCTCTTTTAAAATGCGGATGAGCTCCAGAATTGAAGACAGCTTGAGGGCGGCGATCAGTGGAGCGATGTTGGTTTTGGCCTGGCTGGCTTCCAGGGCCACAATCTCCAGTAGAATCTGCTCGATTTCCGGATCAATGGTTTTGGCCAGAATGGGCACCAGAGCCGAGATGGCCTCCGGGGGCAGCAACAGCAGGAAGCGGCGCAGCTCCAGGAGAGAATCATCGGTAATGGGCTGATCCGGCCAGCCCTGGGCAATGCAACCCAATATCTCCGGGGTGGTGATCCGGGCGTAAAGGTCATGGAGAATCGGGCCGTAAATTTCCGGGCTCTTGGACGCGGCCACTTTGGAAAACTGCTCGAGAAAAGATCTTATAAAGTAAAAATCAGCCTGGGACAGGGCGTATTGAACCTCATCGGCCAGAAAGTCCAAAAGCAGATCATTTCCCGAGCGGCCCCGGGAAGCCTTGATCACCTCCAGCAGAATGTCGAGACAATCCTCGGTGAAGTTGCGGTGCTCCTCACTCTCGACCATGGCCTGCAGAATTTTTTCCTCGCTCGGAGCCAGAGGCCACAAATATTCGCTGCCCTCCCTCTCGTAATAAGTGGCCTGCTTGAAGACCGACTTGGCCGTGGCCCCGTCCGTATGGCTGCGCTCGCCCTCGTCATCATCGTCCACCCGGATCATGGGCGCGCTGCTGTCGCCGTCGGCGTCGGCCTCATCCACATAGATGGGTTTGTTGGAAGCCGAGCGGGCTGCGGCCCCCTCTTTGGCCAGCAGGCCGGAAGCCGGTTTCCGGGGCTCCCGGTCAGCCGGTTCGTGCAGATTGGCCATTATTTCTGAAAAAAGGCTGGCCGGGCTGGCCTGGTCGTCGGTCTGTTCATCTCTGGTCTGGTCATTGGCAGCGGCCGGGGGCCGATCCCCTGATTCTCCCTGGACAGCGCCCGCCGCCCCGGCAAAGGCCGGATCATTTGAGCTTAAAATGGCGTCCAGGGCCTCCAGGGCCGCATCCACCCCCGCCCCGCCGCCTTGGGCCGTGGCGTGGAGGTGCATACCCGAGGGCTGGCTCTCGTCGCTTTGATCCTGCTTTTTAGAGAGCACCATCAAAACCGAGGAAACATTATCGCTGCCCGACTTGATATAGGCGGCGGCCGCCGCGTCCTCCGAGGCCTCGCTGAGATTGGCCAGAGAGGCGATGTCGGCCATGGGGTCGGTGGCCCAGAATTCCTCCGCCGTTTTATATTTAATGTGGGGCAGATCCGCCTCCCACAGGGCGGTGGTCAGGTCATCTTCAGCTTCTTCCTTGAGAATCTTGAACTTGTTCAGCAGGTCCAGAAAACGGCCGACCTCGTCGGCCGTGGCCCCGTCATTAAACTCGAACCACTGGATGCCGTCGCGGAACAGGGGATAGATCAAGGCCTGCTCCCCCGGCTTGTCCTGGTAGACTGTTTCCGTCCCGACCAGTAGATAATCCTTTTCCACCAGGAGGGGCAATTTTTCATATTCGAGGAGAAAGGAATCCAGCCAGGTCTTGAAGTTTTGCAAAGCCTGCTGACGGATTTGATTGGAGGCCGGATAGAGAGCCGCGTTTTTGGCCGCCAGGGCAAACAGGGCCATCCCGGAGCGGACGCTTTCAATGGCGTCGTCCGGCGCGGCCAAATTATCACTATTGGAACTATCAGCGATAACCATACTAAATTATTACCCTAGGCCCTCCGCCCCAAACTGAGCATTGCCAATCAAATATTATACCCCCGCCATCATTTGAAATCAAGGCCGGGATTGCGTATTGCAAAATGGACGATTTTACGATAGAATGAATAACCCTCAAAATAATTCGCTGGGAGGTGATTCTATATGCCGGAACGAACCTACCTGGTCAATTCGGTCGTCAAGTGCCTGTCCATCATGGAGACTCTGGCCACCAGGGGAGCGTCTTCACTGTCAGACCTGAAACAGGCTCTGGGGCTGGACAAGGCCACCCTGCACCGTATTTTGAGCACCCTCAAGGCCCTGGGTTATGTCAAGCAGGCCGAGAGCGACCAGCGTTACTTCCTGACTTTTAAAATGTTCCAGACCGGCAACCTGGTGGTGGAACGCGGGGGCCTCAAAGCCATGATCCGCCCCTACCTGGAAAAAATATCGGCTGATTTCCAGGAGCTGGTCTATGTCTCGGTCATGACCGAGCCGGGCCTGGCCCTCTGCATTGACCGCACCGAGGTTGATCTTTACCAGCAACTGCGGCTCAATGTTTCCATCGGCGGCCAGGTCAGCCTGCACGCCTCCAGCATGGGGCGCTGTTTTCTGGCCTTCATGGATCCAGCCCACCTGCCCGGGATTATGACCGGGCTGGTTTTTGAGAAATTTACCCCGGCCACCATCACTGACCGCGAGACCCTGGCCCGGGAGCTGGACAAAGTCAGGCGGGACGGCTACGCCGTGGAGTCGGGCGAACAGATTGAAGGGGCCATGTGCATAGGGGTGCCGGTTCTGGACAGCCGGGGCTTCGCCCAGGCGGCCATCAGCGCCACCGGCCCCAAGGCCAGGATGATGACCAAAAAAGACGGTTTGATCCGGGCCCTGACCGAGGCCTCACGGGAACTATCCGCCATCTGCGGTTTTCCCCAGAATAATATAGGACAGCCATAATTATGAGAAGCGAAAAGATGACCAAAGGCCCGACCCGGGCACCTCACCGGGGCCTTTTAAAGGCCCTGGGGCTCACTGACGATGAGTTGGGCCGCCCCCTGATCGGGGTGGCCAGCAGCTGGAACGAGATCATACCCGGCCATACGCACCTGGATAAACTGGCTGAAGCCGTCTGCGCCGGAGTGCGCCTGGCCGGCGGCGTGCCTTTCCGGTTCGGCGTCATCGGAGTCTGCGATGGCCTGGCCATGAATCACGAGGGCATGAAATACTCCCTGATGAGCCGGGAAATAATCGCCGACTCCATTGAAATCATGGCCACGGCCCACCCTTTTGACGGGCTGGCGCTAATCCCCAACTGCGACAAGATCACCCCGGGCATGATGATGGGCGCCTTGCGCCTGAACATTCCGGCGGTGGTGGTCTCCGGCGGGCCGATGCTGCCCGGCCGCTTTAAAGGCCAGCCGGTGGATCTCATCAGTATTTTCGAGGGGGTGGGGGCCAACGCCGCCGGGGAAATGCCCGCCGGCGAGCTGGAGGCCCTGGCCACCTGCGCCTGCCCGGGGCCGGGCTCCTGCGCCGGCATGTTCACGGCCAACAGCATGAACTGTCTCAGCGAGGCCCTGGGCCTGGCCCTGCCGGGCAACGGCACCATCCCGGCCGTCACGGCCGACCGGCTGCGGCTGGCCAAGCTGACCGGCGGGGCGGTGATGCAGCTGGTGGCCCGGGATATCAAGCCCCGCGACCTGGCCACGGCCACGGCCTTTAAAAACGCCTTGGCCGTGGATCTGGCCCTGGGTTGCTCCACCAACACCACTCTGCATGTGCCGGCCCTGGCCCATGAGGCCGGCCTGGATTTTGACCTGGGCAGCATTAACGAGCTGAGCCGCCTGGTGCCTCACCTGGTCAGCCTCTCGCCCGGGGGCACCCACCACCTGGTGGAGCTGAATGAAGTCGGCGGCGTGATGGCGGTGATGAAAGAGCTAGCTCGATCCTCGCTGGTGGATACCCTGGCCCTGACGGCCACTGGCCGTCCCCTGGCCGACAACCTCAAAAACGCCCCGGACGCCGATGGCCGGATTTTGCGGCCGGTGGCCAAGCCCTACCATAAAGAAGGCGGCTTGGCCGTGCTCTACGGCCGCCTGGCCCCGGACGGTGCCGTGGTCAAGCAGTCGGCCGTGGCCGAGACCATGATGAAACACTCCGGCCCAGCCCGTGTTTTTGACAGTGAAGAAGAAGCCACCGAGGCTATTTTGGCCGGCCGCATCCAACCCGGCGATGTGGTGGTGGTGCGCTACGAGGGACCCAAAGGCGGCCCGGGCATGCGGGAGATGCTGACCCCGACGGCGGCCATCATGGGCTTGGGGCTGGGGGGCGAGGTGGCCATGGTCACTGACGGCCGCTTCTCCGGCGGCTCCCGGGGCGCGGTCATCGGCCATGTCTCGCCCGAAGCGGCCGAGGGCGGGCCCATCGCCCTGGTTCAGGAGGGCGATATCATTGAAATCGACATCCCCGGCCGCACCCTGAGCTTCAAGGTCGGGGAAACAGAGCTGGCCCGGCGGCGGGCCGAGTGGCCGCCCTTTGAGCCCAAAATAAAAACCGGCTACGCCGCCCGCTATGCCCGGCAGGTTTCCTCCGGCTCCCAGGGCGCGGTCATGAGGTGAGACCTCAGACTTTAAGGTTGATGACCTGCCCCAGCATATCGTCCGTTGTCCGGACGGTTTTGGTGTTGGCTTGGTAAGTCCGGGCAGTGATGATCAGATTGACCATTTCCGTGGCGACATCAGTGGTGGAGCCCTCCACAAAGCCGGCCGGTGCCGCCGGGTTTTGGCCTTCCAGCGGCGGTAGCCCCGGTTCGTAGGGCACCAGAGGCCCCCTGGCGGCCGACTTTTGCGGCCCCCGGGCCTGGACGCCGGCCTGGTTGGGCAGATCGCTGTAAGTCACGCGCCCGGCTTTGAAATTATTGGTCAGGACATTGGCCAGATTGTGGGCCGTATTCTGCAGGCCGGCGCCGTAAGCCGAAAAAGCGGTCAGGGGCGGGTAGAGCGCGGAGAGAGTCATATCCGGTTTTAATCCCTTTCCCTGCTACTTTAACGCCTGTTCAGCGGCCTGTCAAGCGGCGGACGGCTGATAATTAACTTGCATTTGAAGATGAGATATACTAAATATATAAGGTTTGGAACCCGGGAGGGTTTTGGGCCGATTTTGATTTGACCATTTGGGGAGAAGGCCGGATGCTTGCCTACATGAGAAAAAACGCTAACAGCACCATAGTCTGGCTGATCATCGGCGCCATTGCCGTGGTTTTTGTTTTTTTCGGCGTCGGCGGCGGAGGCGGCGGCAATTACCAGAACATCACCGTCAACGGCGAGGAACTGAGCGGCTATCAATACAGCCGGATGGTCAACGATATTTCCCGGGCCCGGGGGCAGGACAACTCGCCCGAGGCCGAGGCCATGATCCGGCAGGCCGCCGTGGCCGAGCTGGTCGGCCAGACCCTGATTCTCCAGTTTGGCCGGAGCGCCGGTCTGGAGCCCAGCAACTGGGCGGTGGGCCAGGAGATCGCCGGGATACCCGAGTTTCAGACTGACGGTAAATTTGACAAAGCCCGCTACGCGACGGCCCTGGCCGCCATGCGCCAGACCCCGGCCAATTTTGAGCAGGAAACCCGAAAGGGATTATTGGCCAGCCGGGTCAGCGGCCTCATTGAGGGCCTCTCCCGGGTTTACAGCCCGGAATTCAAAGAAATGTATCATTTCTTTGTGGATAAAGCCGCTTTCGACTATGTTTTTTTTCCAGCTTCGGTTCACCGGGCCGGCCTTAACCCTTCGGACGATGAGGTGGCCGCTTTTTTCGCCGTCAACCAGGAGAGGTGGCGGCGCCCGGCGGTCATGAAAGTGGCCTATGTGGATATCAGCCCGGCCGACTACCTTGACCAGGCCCAGGTCAGCGATGATGAACTCCGCGAAATTTACAAGGAAAACAGCGCCGGGTATGACAGCCCGGCCTCAGCGGAGGTCAGCCACATTCTCTTGAAATTTCCCCGGATGAACCCTGACCAGGAGGAGCGGGAGCAAACCCGGAAGCGGGCGGAAGAAGCTTATCAGCGGGCTGCGGCCGGGGATTTCGCCGCGCTGGCCCGGGAATTGTCCGATGACCAGGCCACGGCGGCCGAGGGCGGTTCCCTGGGGACGATCACCCGGGGCATGACCTTTGAAAACCTGGAAACCGCAGCTTTTGAAGCGCCCCTGGGCCAGGTGACACAACCGGTGGCCACCGATATCGGCTACCACCTCCTCAAAGTCACCGCCCGCCGGGAGGCCGGCCTCAAAACCTTTGACGAGGTCAAAGACGCTCTGCGGGCCGAGCAGAAAGCCGTCCGGGCCAAACAGGCGGCCATTGACGCCCTGGAGGATCTCCTGACCCGCCTGGAAACCAATCCCCAGCTGGCCGACGCCGCCGCCTCCATGGGGCTGACGGTCAAAACCAGCGATTCTTTTACCGCTGATCAGCCCCCTGATTTCTTCGAGGGCGATGCGGCCGAGGTCACCAAGGCCTTTGGCACGCCCCTGGGCCAGGTGGCCGCCCCTCTGGAAAAAGACGACCACCTAGTGGTTTTTGTCCCGGTGGAAAAAGAGGAAAGCCGCCTTCCGGCTCTGGCCGAGGTGCGGGAAGAGGCGGCCCTGGCCTGGATAGCGGCCGAAGCCGACCGCCGGGCCCAGGCTGAAGCCTCATCCTTTATTAAAAAAGCTTCTGAAACCGGCTGGGAAGAGGCCGTCAGGGCCTGGCCACCGGAGAGTATGATCATTCAGGGCCACAGCGATCTGGCCGCGCGCAACGAGCTGGCCGGCACTCCGGCTTTCGCCCGGGCCAACCAATCCGAGCTGTATGCGGCCGGCAGCTCAGTGACCAGGCCCGGCCAGATTTCGCCTCTAACCGTCTCCGGGGAGGAAGCCGGAGGCTCCGGTTCCCTGGCCCTGCGCCTGGCTGAAATCCAGCCGGCGGACGAGGCCGCCCCTGATGATCAGGCCGGCAACATTATCCGGACGATTACCACCATGAACAAGGGCAACCTCATGTATCAGGTCTGGCGGAGCGGCTTATACGAAGCCTCCCGGGCCAATATCGTGGTTCCCCCGGAATACCTCAACTAGCGGCGGAGTTTCCCCATGTTTGACCGTTTAAGCGACAAGCTGAGCACGGCTTTTCAAAAGATTGCCGGTCAGGGCAAAGTCAGCGAGACTGATCTTAAAAACACCCTGCGGGAAGTGCGGCTGGCCCTGCTGGAGGCCGATGTCCACTATAAGGTGACCAGGGATTTTCTCCAGAAAGTGGAGGAGCGGGCTCTGGGTGCCGAGGTCATGGTCAGCCTGACCCCCGGCCAGCAGGTCAAAAAAATTGTCTATGAGGAACTCAGGTCTCTGATGGGCGGCGCGGCCCAGCCGCTGGATCTGGGCGGGCGGCCGCCGGCGGCCGTCAGGCTGGTCGGCC
>JAISJK010000079.1 GCA_031261565.1 Candidatus Adiutrix sp.
TTTGGCATTTTTACAGCCGGGATAGCCGGTGCAGGCCAGAAACTGGCCAAAGCGGCCTTTCTTGGCCACCATGGGCAGGCCGCACTTGTCGCACAGGCCCACTGGCTCAGCCGGGGGCAGCGGCCGGATGACCCCCTGCTCGTCCCGCTCGAAATCACCCGTGACCCCGCAGGCGGCGCAGGCCAGATAGCAGCCGTTTTTGCCGATACGCAGGCGGAGACTGCCGGCGGCCTGACAGGCCGGGCAGTCCAGCCCGAGGGGCAGGCCCTCGCGCTTGGGGTCGGGCATGGTGGTTTTGGCCGCCTCCAGGTCGCTGGCCAGGGGGTCATAAAAGCGGGCCAGCACCGCCAGGCGCTCAGCCCGGCCCTCCTCAATCTCGTCTAAATTTTCCTCCAGGCCGGCGGTAAAGCCCACGTCCAGGATGTCCGGGAAACTCCCCACCAGTAAATCAGTGACCAGAAAGCCTTTTTCCGTGGGCTTTAAGGCACCCTTAAGCCCCTCGACATATCCCCGCTCTTTGAGGGTGGAAATGATGGTCGCGTAAGTCGAGGGCCGGCCAATGCCCTTGTCCTCCAGCTCTTTGACCAGAGTGCCCTCGGTGAAGCGGGGGGGCGGTTGGGTGAAATGCTGTTTGGGGGTCAGCTTTTCAGCCTTTAATTTCTGGCCCTGGGCCAGAGGCGGCAGGATGGTTTTTTCCTCGTCCTGGCCGGATTCGTAGAGGGTCAGAAAGCCCTTGAATTTGATCACCGTTCCGGTGGCCCGGAAGGCGTGGCGGCTGGCAACCAGGTCGGCCGTGGTCTGATCCAGGACGGCCGGCGACATCTGGCTGGCCATAAAGCGCCGCCAGATCAGGTCATAGAGCTTCCAGTGGTCTGATTCCAGCCGGCCCTTCAACCGGGCCGGAGTTTGCTCAACGGCCGTGGGCCGAATGGCCTCGTGGGCATCCTGGGCCCCGCTTTTATTTTTATACTGGTTGGGCCGGGTCGGGACATAGTTCGGCCCCAGATGCTGCCGGATGTGGGCGGCGGCTTCCGTCCGGGCCTGATCATTGACCCTGACCGAGTCAGTCCTCATGTAGGTGATGAGCCCCACCTGGCCCTCCTCGCCCAGATCCACGCCCTCGTAGAGATCCTGGGCCACCCTCATGGCCCTTTTAGAGGCCATTTTCAGGCGGCTGAAGGCGGCCTGTTGCAGGGTGCTGGTGGTGAAAGGCGCCCGGGGGTAACGCCGGCTCTCCCGGGTGGCCAGCTCGGCCACCACAAACTCCTGGCCGGTGACGGCCTTAACTGCGGCCAGGGTCTCCTCTTCGGTTTTCAGCGCGGCTTTCCGGCCGTCGATTTTGGCCAGTTGGGCCGCAAAGGGCTGGCCCTCCGAGCGGAAATCAGCGGTGAGACTCCAGTATTCCTCAGCCACAAAGGCGAAGACCTCCCGCTCCCGCTCGACAATCAGTCGCAAAGCCACTGACTGCACCCGGCCGGCCGACAGTTTATACTCCACCCGTGGCCACAGGAGAGGGGAAATGAGGTAGCCCATGAGCCGGTCGAGCACCCGGCGGGTCTGCTGAGATTCAAACCTGGTCTTGGAGAGGGGCACCGGGTGGGCGATGGCCTCGCGGATGGCCGAAGGGGTCAGCTCATACAGAAGCACCCGCTGATAGGTGTGTTTCTGGCCCAGGACCTGGGCGATGTGCCAGGCAATGGCCTCGCCCTCGCGGTCGGGGTCGGAGCCCAGATAGATCACGCCCTTGCCCCGGGCCGCGTTTTTCAGATCGGTGATGACTTTCTGCTTGCCGGGGATGACCACGTCTTCAGTGGCGAAACCATCGGCGATATCCACCCCCAGGCTGCTCTTGGGCAGGTCGATAATATGCCCCACCGAGGCGCGGACTTCAAAGTCGGATCCGAGGTATTTGCCAATGGTCTTGGCCTTGGCCGGCGACTCCACGATTAAAAGCGATTTCGTCATCTTGGTTGATACCTCGTCACTTGGCTAGGGCGAACTGTCCTGATTCCAGGCGGGCCACCTGGCCGGAAAGCTCCAGATTCAATAAAAGAAGGGTCAGGTCAGCCACCCCGATGCCCGTGGCCCGGGTCAGGCTGTCAATATCGAGAGGCCCCCGGGCCAGCCCGGCCATAATCTCAGCTTCCGGGCCACCCGGGGGCGGGCCGGGATCTTCCAGCGGCCCAGGTCGGTCGGCGACCACCCCGGCCGGCGGGGTCAGGCCCTCCAGGAGGCGCGGCTTGATTTCGGCCACCACCTCAGCCATGCTCTCCACCAGGGCCGCCCCGCGTTTAATCAAGCTGTTGGTTCCCCGGACGCTGGCCGCCCCGGCCGGCCCGGGCAGGGCCATGACCTCGCGGTTCAGCTCCAGCCCCAGGCGGGCGGTAATCAGGGCGCCGCTGCGTTCGCCGGCCTCCACCACCACCACGGCCAGAGACAGGCCGGCCACCACCCGGTTGCGGCGGGGGAAATAGACCGGCAGGGGTTTGGTCTCCGGCGGAAACTCGGAGATGAGAGCCCCGCTGGCCGCTATCTCCTGATAGAGACGGGCGTTTTCTTTGGGGTAAACCCAGTTGAGGCCGCTGCCCAGCACGGCCAGAGTCCGCCCGCCGCCCTCCAGAGCGCCCAGATGGGCCTCGGCGTCAATGCCCCGGGCCAGGCCGCTGACAATGGTCAGGCCCATCCGCGCCCCGTCCCGGGCCAGACGGCGGGCCAGGCTGAGGCCGTTGGGGCCGGCCTCCCGGGAACCCACCAGGCAGACCGCAAACTGGTCGCCAGGCTCCAGGCCGCCCTTGACCCATAAGACCGGCGGCGGGTCGGGTATCTCATTTAAGCGCAGGGGATAGTTTTCATCACCCCAGATGATGATCTCCTGCCCGCTTTGACGGGCCTCCTCCAGCCGGTCGGCGGCTTCCTCAAACTGGCCGGCGGCCAGGAGGGGCGCCAGATTGAGGCCCAGGGCGGCCCGGTCGTGGCCCTCGAAAGCGGCCACCGCCGAGCCCAACTGCCGCAGAACCCGGTGGAAAGCGGCCGTGCTGGTCTTGAGCCCCAGGTAGAGGGCCAGTCGGGCCAGTCTCTCGCTGTTGTCTAATCCATCTGACATGCTGATTACATACCTTGCCGGAAGCGGTCAAGTCAAGGTTTATTTTTTGAGCTTCCCAAAACCAGGTTAAATTGGTTATGATGAGGCCATGAAAAATTTTAAAATAACTGTTGAATATGACGGCAGGAATTTTGCCGGCTGGCAGCGGCAGAGCCCGGCGGCCGGCCCCACCCTGCAGGGCGCGCTGGAAGAGGCCCTGAGCCGCCTCTGCCATCACCCGGTGACGCTCCACGGCAGCGGCCGGACGGACGCCGGGGTTCACGCCCGGGGCCAGACGGCCAGCTTCCAGACCAGCTCCGGCCGCAGTTCCCTGGAGATCGTCCGGGGCGGCAACTGCCTCCTGCCCCCGGAGGTGGCCATTGTGGCCGCTGAGGAAGTGGGGCCGGATTTTCACGCCCGTTTCAGTTGCCGGGGCAAAACCTATGACTACGATTTTCTGGTCAGCCCCACCCGCCGCCCCCTTTTTCAGGGTCGGGCCTGGTGGGTGGGGCCGCATCTGGCCTGGGCCGAGGCGGCGGCGGCCCTGCCGGCCCTGGTGGGCCGGCACGACTTCGCCGCCTTCCAATCCTCCGGCAGCCAGGTTGAGAGCACGGTGCGGGTCATCCACCAGGCCAGCCTGAGCCGGCCCGGCCCGGAGATTCAACGGCTGAGCCTGACCGGCTCCGGCTTTTTGCGGCACATGGTTCGGGCGGTGGCCGGTCTCCTGGTGGAAATAGGCCGAGGCCGCCTTCCGGCGGCCTCAATGCCCGATATCATCAAATCGCGCGACCGGAGCCGGGCCGGGCCCACCGCCCCGCCGGACGGCCTCTACCTGGCCCGGGTTCACTACGATTTATAACTGTTGAGATCCACATCCCCGGGGGTCAGGGCCAGATCAATCATATAGGAAATGAAAGAGGTGAAATTCAGGCCATAGGCCCGGGCCATCTTGGGCACCAGACTGCCCGAAGTCAGGCCGGGAATGGTGTTGGTCTCCAAAAGGAGCACCTGGCCATCGGAATAGATCATGTCCGAACGCGACAGGCCCCGGCAGGCCAGGGCCTCGTGGGCGGCCACCGCCAACTGCTGGATTTCATCCAAAAGCCTGGCCGAAACTTTGGCCGGGCATATTTCCTGAGACTGGCCGGGCTCATACTTGGCCTGATAGTCGAAAAAACGGTGACCCTCGGCCGGTATAATTTCAATGGGCGGCAGGGCCGTCAGCTCGGCGTTGCCCACCACCGCGCAGGTAAACTCCCGGCCGGGCAGGTATTTTTCCAGAAGAGCCGACCCCTCGAGAGCAAAGACGGCGGAGAGGGCCTGACTCAGATCCTTTTCCGTATCCACAATCGACAGGCCCACTGAGGAGCCCTGGCGCAGAGGTTTGACCACCAGGGGCGAGCCCAGGCTGTAGAGACAGACTTTAGATGTTTCAGCCAGATTTTCCGCTGACGACCGGTGCAATACCAGATCCGGGGCCACCGGCAGGCCGGAATCGCGGTAAATGCGCTTGGAGGTCGCTTTATCCATAGCCATGGCGCTGGCCATAATTCCGCTGCCGATATAGGGCAGCCCCAGCATCTCGCAGAAACCCTGCATGGCCCCGTCTTCGCCTAGGGGGCCGTGGAGAGTCAGAAAGGCCAAATCAATTTTGGGAGCGTCCTCAGCCAGACGAACCAGATCGTCCGCCGGGTCATAGACGACCACCTCAAAGCGGTCGCGGTCGATGTGGGCCAGAACTTCGCTCCCGGAAGCCAGGGAAACTTCCCTCTCTTTGGATCGGCCGCCCATGACCAGGGCCACCCGGATTTTTTTACCGGACATAATCGTTACCTCGCGGGTGACGTCACTTGAAAGAGCCGGGTCAAGCCGCTTTCGGCTGAGCGGCAGCCACCTGCCGGGAGAGGCGGGCGATGCGGCGGGAAGCGTTGCGCTGGTGCAGAGTCCCTTTGGAGGCGGCCCGGGTCAGGGCGCTCATGGCCGCCCGCAAAGCTTCGGCCGCCGAGGCCGGGGCCTCGCCAATGGCCACCCGGACTTTTTTGACCGCGTTTTTTACCCGGGTCTTGTTGATACGATTGCGGATCCGCCGGGTTTCGCTCTGGCGAACCCTCTTTAAAGCTGATTTATGGTTGGCCAAGAGAGCCTCCTTCTGGTATAAAAGACATTTGACAAGTGGAACCAGCTTGGCCCGACCAGGCCAATGCAAGTAAAAGTTTATTATATCTGCTTCAGGGAAGGGTTGTCAATCACGAAAATGGAAGAGACCGGCCAGATAGCCCGCACCGCCTCCCTGGTCAGCGGGGCCACCCTGCTTTCCCGCCTGGCCGGCCTGGTTCGGGATCAGGTGGCCGGCTACTATTTCGGCACCTCCCAGGTCATGGATATTTTTACGGTGGCCTTCCGCATCCCCAATCTGCTCCGGCGGCTCCTGGCCGAGGGAGCGCTCACTGCGGCCTTTGTGCCGGTTTTCTCGGAAACCCTGACCGATGGCGGGCCGGCCGCCGCCGCTGCCCTCTTTCGGAATATGTTCACCCTTCTGGCCATGGTTCTGACTCTGCTGAGCCTCCTGGGGGCGGCCTTCGCCCCCCAGATCGTCACCCTCACCGCCTCCGGCTGGGCCGACCCGGGCAAATACCAGATGGCTGTTTTTTTGACCCGGGTGCTCTTCCCCTACATTTTCTTCATGGGCCTGGGGGCCCTGTTCATGGGCGCCCTGAACGCCAAGGGCTTTTTCGTGGCCCCGGCCCTGGGGCCGGTCATGAGCAACCTGGCCATGATCGCCGGGGCCGTTATTTTAGGCCCGCGCCTGGATCCGCCTATCCTGGGGCTGGCCCTGGGCGCCCTGGTGGGCGGCGGGCTGCAACTGGCCATTCAACTGCCCGGCCTGCGCCAGGCCGGTCTGCCCCTCCGGCCCAGCTTTAAATTCCTCTCCCCGGGGGTCAAAAAAATCCTGATGCTGATGGGGCCGGCGGCTCTGGGGGCGGCGGTCTATCAGCTCTCGGTTTTTATCAACACCAATCTGGCTTCCTACCTGCCCGAAAGCAGCCTCTCCTATCTCTATTACGCTGACCGGCTGATGCAGTTCCCCTTAGGGATTTTCTCGGTGGCCATTGGCACGGCCGCTCTGCCGGCCCTGGCCCGCCAGAGCGCCCAGGGCGACCAGGAGGGTTTCCTGGGCAGCGCCCGCTTCGCGCTGGGCCTGTCTTTTTTTATCACCGCCCCGGCCATGGCCGGGCTGATCGGGCTGGCCCGGCCGCTGGTGGCCACCCTCTTCCAGCGGGGCCAGTTTGACGCTCAAAGCGCCCTGGGCACGGCAGCCGCCCTCCAGGCCTACGCCCTGGGCCTGCCCTTTCTGTCCGGGGCCGGTCTCCTGGCCCGTATTTTTTACAGCCGGGCCGACACCCGCACCCCGGCCCTGGTGGGCGCCTACTCCCTGGCCCTGGGCGTGGCGGCCGCCCTCCTGCTGATGGGGCCCCTTGAATATTTCGGCCTGGCCCTGGCCAGTTCCATCTCCAGCCTGATCAATTTTTTCTGGCTCTATGGGAAACTTTTGCTCCGGGAGAAAAATTTCCCCCGGGCGGCCCTGCGGCGCGAGGTCGCCGTCTATTTTCTTTTAGCCGCCCTGATGGGCCTGGCCGTCTGGCCGCTGGGCCTCTGGGCCGGCGCGGCCATTGGCCGCCCTCTGGCCCTGACCCTGAAAACCCTGGCGGCCGTGGCCGGGGGCGTGATGATTTACGTGGGCCTGGCCCTGGTCACCCGCCAGGCTCACGCCCTGACCCTCCTGCGGCTCTGGCGACGCCCAAAAGGCCGGATATGATCTACCATATTGGACTGGACGTGGGCTCCACCACAGTTAAAGCAGCGGTCACCGATGAGCGTGACCAGCCCTGTTTCAGTCTCTACCAGCGCCATTTTTCCGAGATCCGCCCGGCTGTGGCGGCCCTGCTGCGGGCCGCCGCTGATAATTTCCCGGGGGACGAGGCCACCCTGAGCCTGACCGGCAGCGGCGGCCTGGCCGCCGCCCAGTGGCTGGGCGCCGGCTTTGTTCAGGAGGTGGTGGCCGGGGCCGAGGCTATCCGGCGCTATCTGCCCGGCACGGATGTGGCCATTGAGCTGGGCGGCGAAGACGCCAAGCTGACTTTTTTTGACGCCGGCATTGACCAGCGCATGAACGAGACCTGCGCCGGAGGCACCGGGGCCTTCATCGACCAGATGGCCTCGTTTCTGCGCACTGACCCGGCCGGGTTAAACGAGCTGGCCGCCCAGGCCCGGGCCATCTACCCCATCGCCGCCCGCTGCGGCGTTTTCGCCCGCTCCGATATCCTGCCGCTCTTAAACGACGGCGCCCCGAGGGAAGATATCGCCGCCAGCATTTTTCAGGCGGTGGTGGATCAGACCATCGGCGGGCTGGCCTGCGGCCGGGCCATTCGCGGCCGGGTGGCTTTTTTGGGCGGCCCCCTCTTTTTCCTGCCCGAGCTGCGCCGGCGTTTCATGGCCACCTTGAATCTGCAGCCGGAGGCGGCCAGGTGCCCCCCGGAGGCCCAGCTCTATGTGGCTCTGGGGGCGGCCCTGGAGGGCCGGTCGCTTCCGCCCTCGACTTTCAGCCACTGGGCTGAGCGAGCCCAGGCTCTGGCCGGGGCCCAGCTGCCGCCGGAAATAGGCTCCCTGCCGCCCCTGTTTAACGACCTGGCCGAGCTGACCGCCTTCCGCGCCCGCCATGATTCAGCCCGCCCGCGCCGGGCCGACTGGCCGGCCGACGGCGGCATTTTCGTCGGGCTGGACGCCGGCAGCACCACCACCAAGCTGGTGGCTCTCGATGAAGAGGGCCGCCTGCTCCATTCCTTTTATGGCCACAACCTGGGCCACCCCCTAAAATCAGTCATCCGGGCCCTGACCGGGCTCTACGATCTGATGCCGGCCGGCCTGTCCATCTACCGGGCCGGGGTCACCGGCTACGGCGAGGGCCTGATCCGGGCCGCCCTGGGCGTGGACATGGGGGAAGTGGAGACCGTGGCCCACTACCAGGCGGCCGCCTTTTTCCAGCCGGAGGTCAGCTTTATCGTGGACATCGGCGGGCAGGACATCAAATGCCTGTCCATCAAAAACGGGGTCATCGACAACCTGATGCTCAACGAAGCCTGCTCCTCAGGCTGCGGCTCTTTTCTGGAAACTTTCGCCCGGGCCCTGGAGATGGATGTGGCCGCCTTTGCCCAGGCGGCCCTGACCGCCACCCGCCCGGTGGATCTGGGCAGCCGCTGCACTGTTTTCATGAATTCCAAAGTCAAGCAGGCCCAGAAAGAGGGCGTGCCCGTGGGCGACATCTCGGCCGGCCTGTCCTATTCCGTGGTGCGCAACGCTCTCTATAAAGTCATCCGTCTCAAGGGGCCGGAAGATCTAGGCGAAAACGTGGTGGTGCAGGGCGGCGCCTTCTTAAACGATGCCGTCCTCCGGGCTTTTGAGCTGTCCATCGGCCGCCGGGTGGTGCGGCCGGTCATCGCCGGCCTGATGGGCGCCTTTGGCATGGCTCTCCTGGCCCGGGATCATTACCGCGACCACGGCCGGCCCAGCGCCATTCTCAAAGCCGGGGATCTGGCCGCCTTTGAGGTTACGGCCAAAAACACCCGCTGCCGCCAGTGCGAAAACCATTGCCACTTGACCATCAACCGCTTTTCCGGCGGCCGGCTTTTTATCTCCGGCAACCGCTGCGAGCGCGGGGCGGCGGCCAAAAGCCCGGCCGCCGGCAAAATCAGCGCCCTGGCCGACCGCCAGCCGGCTGAATTCACCGACCTGCCCAACCTCTTTAAATGGAACCTCTACCGCCTCTTTGAGGTTTACCGGCCTCTGGCCGCCGGCTCGGCCCGGGGGACAGTGGGCATCCCCCGGGCTTTGGGCCTTTACGAAAACTACCCCTTCTGGTTCACCTTTTTTCACCACCTGGGCTTCCGGGTGGAGCTGTCGCCGCCCACTTCCAAGGAAATGTTCAATCGGGCTCTGGAGACCATCCCCTCCCAGACAGTCTGCTATCCGGCCAAACTGGTGCACGGCCATGTGCTGGAGCTGATCGGGCGGAAACCGGACTGCGTTTTCTTCCCCTGCGTCACCCACGACCTGCCGGCTCCCTACCCCACCACGGCCCGCTACAGTTGCCCCCTGGTGGGCAGCTACGGCGAGGTTATCCGCCTCAATACGGATCTGCTGCGGGAAGCCGGGATCCCCCTGGTCTCCCCCTTTCTGGACCAGGCCTCAGCCGCCTCTCTGGCCCGCACTCTGGCCCGGGAGCTGTCTTTCCTGGCCGTGGCCCCCAGAGAAACGAAGGCGGCCCTCAAGGCCGCCTACCGGGAAATGGCCCGCTACCGGGCCGATATTCACTCAGCCGGCGAGCGGGCTCTCCGCTATCTCCAGCAGACCGGGGGGGGCGGCGTCATTTTGACCGGGCATCCCTATCACCTGGATCCGGAGGTGCATCACGGCATTCCCGACCTCATCGCCGGCAACGGCCTGGCTGTCCTGACCTGCGACTCGGTGGAGCATCTGGCCCCGGCCGGGGCCAGACTGCGGGTGGTGGATCAATGGGTGGCCAACTCCCGCCATTACCGGGCCGCGCTGGTGGCCGCAGCCAGGCCCGAGCTGGAGCTGGTGCAGCTCAACTCCTTTGGCTGCGGCCTGGACGCGGTGAGTACCGATCAGGTGGGGGACATTCTGGAGGCGGCCGGCAAAGTTTACACCCTGCTCAAAATCGACGAGGGGGCCAACCTGGGGGCCGCCAGGATCCGCGTCCGTTCGCTCCTGGCGGCGGTCAAGGCCCGCCGCCGCCAGCGCCAGCCCAACGCCACCAGCCGGGTTTACCAGTACCGGCCGGCGGCCGCGCCCCGCCGCGCCCGCTCGGAATACACCATTCTGGTGGCCCAGATGTCGCCGATTCACTGGAATTTTCTGGCCCCGGCCCTGGCCCCGGCCGGCTACCGCCTCACGGTTTTGCCCGAGGTCAGCCGGGAAGCCATTGAGGAGGGCCTGCGCTACGTCAATAACGATGCCTGCTACCCGGCTCTGGTGGCCATCGGCCAATTGGTTCACGCCTTAAAAAGCGGGGCCTACGACCTAAACCGCACTGCGGTCTTGATGTCCCAGACCGGAGGCGGCTGCCGGGCCACCAATTACACCACCTTTTTGCGCCGGGCCCTGGAGCGCAGCGGCTTGGGCCAGGTGCCGGTCTGGCCCCTCGGTCTGGGCTCGCATCCGGACAGCGAGAGCGTCAAGACAGGCGCCGCCCTTTGGCGGCGGCTCATCCTGGGGCTGTTAGGCGGAGATATGCTCCAGCGCCTGCTCCTGGCCACCCGGCCCTATGAAAAGACTCCCGGCGCGGCCCAGGCCCTGGTGGATGACTGGGTCAGGCAGGCCGCCCCGGCCGTGGAGGCCGGCGACCGGAAATCTTTCAGCCGCGACATTCTGGCCATGGCCGATGATTTCGCCGCCCTGGAGCTGGCCCCGGCCGACCGGCCCAGGGTTGGCCTGGTGGGGGAGATCCTGCTCAATTTTCACCCCGGGGCCAATAACCGGGCCGTGGAGCTGGTGGAGGCCGAAGGCGGCCAGGCCGTGTTGCCGGAGCTGACTGATTTCCTGCTCTATTGCCTCTACGACCATGTTTTCCTGGCCGAGGCCATGGCCGGAAGCCGGGTCAAAAAGTGGCTGTCGCTGTGCTTGATCCGCCAGGTGGAGAGCTATCGCCGGCCCATGCGCCAGGCTCTGGCCCGCTACCCCCGTTTTGGCCATTTAAATGTGTTCAGCGATCTGAAAAAAACCGGCGAAAAGATTGTCTCCCTGGGCAATCAGTCCGGCGAGGGCTGGTATCTGACGGCGGATATGGCGCTGATGCTGGAGCACGGCATCGCCAATCTGCTCTGTCTGCAGCCCTTCGGCTGCCTGCCCAACCACATCACCGGCAAAGGCGTGATCAAGGAATTGAAACGCCGCTATCCGGCGGCCAACATCCTGACCCTGGACTATGACCCGGGTGCCAGCGAAGTCAACCAGCTCAACCGGATCAGGCTGATGATGTCGGTGGCCCTGCGGCCGGGGCAGGGTTGAAGGGGCAGTCGAAAGCGCCGGTTAATTAGAGGAGACCCTCGGACAGAACCAGGTTGTCGCGGTGAATGACCTCATCGGAGTGGCAGAAGCCCAGAGCGGCGGGGATGAAGCGGCTGGGGCGGCCCATGATTTTTTCCACCTCGGCTGAGGTGTAGTTGGTCAGGCCCAGGGCCAGAACCAGGCCGCCCTCGTCAGCCACGGCCACCGGGTCGCCGGCGGCGAAACTGCCGCTCACCCCGGTCACCCCGCCCGGCAGCAAGCTCTTGCCCTGGCTGGTCAGGGCCAGGGCGCAGCCCCGATCCACCGTCAGTTGGCCTTTGGGCCGGCTGGCGAAGGCCAGCCAGTTTTTCTTGCCGTGCAGTTTCCGGGGCCGGGGACGGAAAAAGGTGCCCAGAGGCTCGCCCTCCACGATTTTCAGGATCACATCGCGCTGAGCCCCGGAGGCCACCACGCTGGCCAGCCCCTGCTCGGCCAGCCGCTTGGCGGCCCTGACTTTGGTGTACATGCCCCCGGAGCCCAAATCCCCCCCCCCGCCACAGGCGGCCAGGATGGCCGGAGTGATCCGCTCCACCTCGGCGATGAGATCAGCCTCCGGGTTTCGGCGGGGGTCGTCGCTGTAAAAGCCGTCAATGTCCGTCAAGTTGATGAAGAGGTCGGCCTCCACCAGGCTGGTCACCAGGGCACCCAGGGTGTCATTGTCACCGAATTTCAATTCATCAAGGGCCACGGTGTCGTTTTCATTGATAACCGGCACCACCCCCTGTTCCAGCAGGGTCAGGAGCGTGTTCTTGGCGTTGAGAAAGCGCGTCCTGTCCGCCAGGTCAGCGGCGGAGATGAGAATCTGGGCGGCCAGGAGGCCGGCCTCGTTTAGGGCTTTTTCCCAGGCCAGCATCAGGGAGACCTGGCCCACTGCCGCGCAGGCCTGCTTCATTTTCAGGCTCTGAGGCCGCTCAGCCAGCCCCAGTTTTTTAAAGCCGCTGCCAATGGCCCCGGAGCTGACGATCAGCACCTCCCGGCCGGCCTTTTTCAAAGCGGCGGTCTGCCGGGCCAGAGATTTCAGGCGGTTGCGGGATAAGCCGTCTTTTTCAAAGAGGATGTTGGTACCCACCTTGAAAACCAGGCGGCGGCTCTTGCGCAGGGCTTGGCGCGTCTCGAACATGGGGTTCCGGCTATTCCCAGTCCAGGCCCAAATCCACCGAGGGGGCCGAGTGGGTCAGGGCCCCCACCGAGATAATGTCCACCCCGGTCTGGGCGATGACCCCGATGGTGGTCAGGTTGACCCCGCCCGAGGCTTCCAGAATGGTGGCCCGGACGGCCGGATCAGGGTGTTCCCGGGTGATTTTAACCCCCTGGCGCAGGAGCTCCGGCCCCATGTTGTCGAGCATGACCATGTCCACTTTGGCCGCCAGAGCCTCCCGAAGCTGCTCCAGAGTATCCACCTCCACCTCTATTTTCAGCATGTGGGGGGCCCGCTTTAAGGCCCGGGCCACGGCCTGGGCAATGGAGCCGGCGGCGGCGATGTGGTTATCCTTGATGAGGACGCCGTCATAGAGGGCCAGGCGGTGGTTGCGGCCCCCGCCGTGGCGCACGGCCGCCTTTTCCAGGAGCCGCAGGCCGGGGGTGGTCTTGCGGGTATCGACCACGGCCACCTGGGGGTTATTGGCGGCGGCGACATATTGGGCGGTGAGGGTGGCCACCCCGGACAGGCGCATCAGAAAATTGAGGGCCACCCGCTCAGCCGAGAGAATGGAGATGGCCGGGCCGGCCAGGCAGGCGATTTCAGCCCCATTGGTCAGGCGGTCGCCATCGGCCGCCGCCGGGGTGAAGACCACCGAAGGATCCACCTGGCGCAGCGTTTCCAGGGCGGCGGTGAGGCCGGACAGCACCAGGTCGCCCCGGGCTGCCAGATGGGCCCGGCCCTGCCGGTTATAGGGGATGGTCAGGCGGGAGGTGATGTCCCCGGGGCCCAGATCCTCCACCAACGCCAGACGGACAATTTCAGTTACGGAAAAAGGATTCACCTTCAGGCTCCCATTTCTTTCAGCATATCCAGGGAGCGGCTCAGGGCCTGGCTCCGGGTTTCCATGGCCGCCAGGCGGTCGCGGGTTTCTTCCACAATCTCCTCCGGGGCTTTGCCCACATAATCCGGGTTGCCCAGCTTGGCCGTGGCCGCTTTGATGTCTCTGGCCAGGGTGGCCAGCTCTTTGGCCAGGCGGCCGGCCTCCTCAGCCAGATCAATGTGCCCGGCCAGGGGAATCCAGACCTCGCCCCAGGGAAAGGCGGCCAGGGCCGCGTCCAGCGGCTTGGCCAGGCCGGCCTCCGAGAGGGTGATAGATTCCGCGCCCATCAGCTTTAACAGGAGGGGGCTGTATTCAGCCAGAGCGGCGGCCAGGGCCGGCTCGGCCGTCTTGACCAGCGGGGCCAGCTTCTGATTCAGGGGGACGCCGAAATCGGCCCTGGCCGAGCGCACGGCCCGGGTGACATCCATCAAAAATCCGATGCTGGCCTCGGCCGACCGGTCTTCAAAAACCTGGCCCGGGAAGGCGGCCAGCATGATGCTGGGGCTGAGGGCCGGGCCGCCGGGGATCTTTTGCCACAACTCCTCCGTGACAAAGGGCATGACCGGGTGGAGGAGGCGCAGGATGGCCGAGAGGCTCTGGAGCATGCCGGCCTGGGTGGCCGACCTGGCCGGCAGATCATCGCCGTAGAGGATGGGCTTGATCAGCTCCAGATACCAGTCGCAAAATTCATCCCAGACAAAGTGGTAGAGGGTGTCGGCCACCCGGTCGAAATAGAATTCATCCAGGTGGGCCCGCACCTGGGCCGCCACCTGGCCCAGGCGGCTTTGCAGCCAGCGGTCAGGCAGGCTGACCGGGGCCGGCGGGCTGTCGGTCAGGGCGGCCTCCCCGACATTGGTCAGCACCAGTTTGGCCGCGTTCCAGAGCTTGTTGACAAATTTGCCGTAGCCGGCGATGCGGTCATCGCTCAGGCGGATATCGCGGCCGTGACCGGCCAGGGCGCAGAGGGTGAAGCGGAAGGCGTCGGCCCCGCAGCGGTCGATGACCAGGAGGGGATCGACGACATTGCCTTTGGATTTGCTCATCTTCCGGCCCTCGGCGTCTTTGACCAGGGCGTGGATGATGACGGTCTTAAAAGGGGCCTGGCCCATGAAGTGGAGGCCCATCATCATCATCCGGGCCACCCAGAAAAAGATGATGTCATGGCCGGTGACCAGGGCGGTGGTGGGGTAATAACGGGCCAGGTCTTTGGTTTGATCCGGCCAGCCCAGAGTGGAAAAAGGCCAGAGGGCCGAGGAAAACCAGGTGTCGAGTACATCGGGGTCGCGCTCCAGGTCGCCGCCGCAGTAGGGGCAGGCCAGTTGGTCTTCCCGGCTGACCACGGTCTGGCCGCACTCCCGGCAGTGCCAGGCCGGGATCTGGTGGCCCCACCAGAGCTGGCGGCTGATGCACCAATCCCGAATATTGTCCATCCAGGCGAAATAGGTGTTTTCCCAGTTTTGGGGCACAAAGCTGGTGGCCCCGGAACGCACGGCCTGGGCCGCCCTGGCGGCCAGGGTTTCGGTTTTGACAAACCACTGGGGGGAAAGGTTGGGCTCCACCACGGTTTTACATCGGTAGCAGACGCCCACGGCGTGGGTCAGGGGCTCGATTTTTTTGAGGTAGCCCTTGGCCTCCAGCGCGGCGGTCATTTCCCGGCGGGCTTCAAAGCGATCCAGCCCGGCGTAATCGCCGGCGGCCGGGCTCAGACGGCCGTCATCCTCAATGGCCCGGATGGCCGGCAGATTATGAGTCTGGCCCAGCTTATAGTCATTGGGGTCGTGGGCCGGGGTGACTTTTAGGGCCCCGGTGCCAAATTCCATATCCACATAAGAGTCGGCGATGACCGGCACGGCCCGGCCGGTCAGGGGCACCAGCGCCTGCTGGCCGACAAAGGCCTGGTAGCGGGCATCGGCCGGGTTGACGGCCACGGCCGTATCGCCAAAGAGCGTCTCCGGCCGGGTGGTGGCCACCACCAAAGAGTCCAGGTCGCTGCCCACTATCGGATAGGTAATATAATAGAGCTGATCCTTATGATCCTCATGCTCCACTTCCAGGTCGGCCAGGGCTGTCCGGCAGCGGGGGCACCAGTTGGTGATGTAGTGGCCGCGATAGATCAGGCCCTGCTCGTAAAGAGTGACGAAAACCTCGCGCACCGCCCGGGAGAGGCCCTCGTCCATGGTGAAGCGCTCCCGGCTCCAGTCGCAGGAGGCCCCCAGGCGGCGGAGCTGGCGGACAATGTTGTCCCCGTATTCTTTTTTCCACTGCCAGACCCGCTCTACAAATTTATCCCGGCCCAGGGCCTCGCGGCTGGACCCCTCAGCGGCCAGGGCCCGCTCCACCACATTCTGGGTGGCGATGCCGGCGTGGTCGGTGCCCGGCAGCCAGAGGGTGTTGTGCCCGATCATCCGGTGGTAGCGGGCCAGGATGTCCTGGAGCGTCTCATCCAGAGCATGGCCCATGTGGAGGTTGCCGGTGACATTGGGCGGGGGGATGACGATGACAAAGGGCTGGCCGGGGGCGTCAGGGTCGGCTTTAAAAAAGCCGCTTTGCTCCCACCACTGGTAGAGGCGGGCTTCGGCGGCCTGGTGGTTGAAACTTTTGTCCAGAGGCTCTGGAGTCGTCATGGTCGGCTCGTCCTTTTCGCTGAAGTTGATAACCCGTTATTATCCGTCAAAATCAGCTGAAAGGCAATAGCGGGAATCGGGGCTGGCCTGGCAAAATGGCTTGCGCTATCAGACGGTTCAAGCTAAAATGGCCCCAATAATGCTTGACTATCATTAGATGTTTTGAAGCAAAGTAAAAAATAATGACCAACTCAAGTGCCAATCATAGAAATTCAGCCCTGTCGGATTTGCCGCGGCTGCCTGTAGGCAGCCAGAGTTTCAATAAAATACGCCGGACAGGTGCCGTTTACGTTGACAAAACGCAGTATCTTGTCCAATTGCCCCAAATGGGCGAGGTTGTTTTCTGCGCCCGCCCGCGCCGGTTCGGCAAGTCACTGACCGTTTCCACCCTTGAAGCCATGTTCACCGGCCAGAAAGAACTCTTTGCCGGGCTGGCGGCCGAAAAGCATCTCTCTGACCCTGCGTTTACGCCAAGACCCGTCATCAAGCTGGATCTGAGCGAAGTTACGGATTTTTCCACCAAAGAGAATTTTGAGAAGGATTTTTTGTTTAGTCTGCAATGTATCGCTGAGACCTACGGGTTGACGCTTCGCGCCCTGAATCCGGCCCGCTCTTTTAATTTTTTGGTTCGGGATATAGCGCAAAAGACCGGCCTCAAGCCCGTTATCCTCATTGACGAATACGACTCGCCGGTTCTCGGGGCAATTTCTAATCTCCCGCTGCTGCCGGACATACGCAATCTCATGAGCGGTTTTTACAACCAAATCAAGGCCACTGATGAGTATACGCATTTTACTTTTATCACCGGCATCAGCAAGTTCACAAAGATGGGCGTTTTTTCGTCGCTGAACAACATCATTGACATCTCTCTTGATCCCAGGTTCAGCGCCCTAATGGGGTATACGCATGAGGAATTTGAAAAACATTTTCAGCCCTATTTGAGCAATGTTTCTGAAAAGAGCGGCATTCCCGCCGGGGACTTGCCGAAACTGATAGAAGAATATTACAACGGCTTTTCCTTTGACGGTGAAACCCGGGTGTATAATCCGTTTTCTACGCTCTGCCTGATGCAACGTGGCGAATTTGACAACTACTGGATGGAATCAGGTTCCATGTCATTTATACAAAAATTTTTGAAAGACCAAAAGCTGACCCTAGATCAGTTCCGTAATATGGCGGTTTCACGTCAATTTATTACCTCGCCGGGCGAAATTGAATCCACCTCGGCGCACGGTTTTTTGTATCAGGCCGGTTATTTGACCCTGCGCAAAAAAGGTGCTGATTACTTCCTTGATTTCCCCAACACTGAGGTGCTGTCTTCGTTTTCCCGGTTTCTCCTGCAAGATATCATTTCAAATGAGGACAAGACGCAAAATTCACTGAAAAAAATCACCGCCTGTCTTGAGCGGGAAGATATTCCCGCCCTCGTCCGGGAAGTCAATTTGATGTATGCGTCTGTCCCCTATCCTGATTATCAGAATGCCGAGAAAAGGGAACTTGGCGAAGGATACTATCGTTCTCTGCTCTACCTTTTCTTGAACTGCGCCGGAGCCAGGACAGAAGCTGAGGCCTGCAATAACCTCGGCAGAAGCGATATCGTTGCTCACTACAGGGATTGGACTTATATTATAGAATTGAAGGTAGCCGAAGATGCCGCCAGGGCTGAGACAAAGGCGGTCGCCGGAATGGAGCAGATACATTCGCACCGCTACGGGAACCGATGGGAAAACCCCATTCTGGTTTCCATCGCCATTGATGAAGAGAGAAGGCAAATCGGCTCGTATCGCTGTGACAAGCCTTTAATCCCGATTTTATCCAGGGAGTTGTCCAATTCAGGAGAAATAACATGAGCGCCATCGCCCTTACTTTTGTAGTCGTGGGAGTGGTCGGGTTTGGCGTCATCGCCTTGGGTCTCTTTGCTGTTCACCAACGAAAAGCGGGTAAGCCCGGCTGGTGAAACCATTGGGGCGG
>JAISJK010000068.1 GCA_031261565.1 Candidatus Adiutrix sp.
TTGGAACCTCCTGCCTAAAACATTGTCTGACATTCTTAATTTAATGGATTGTATTGGTTTTGTCAAATAAGCTAACAAGCTAAATGTTTCTTTTGTGGTGAGCCCATTATCAAGACAAAAAAGATTCTCCCTATTCTCACCCCTCCCTAGCCGCCCGGTAAACCGCCAAAGCGGCCAGGGCGGCCGTCTCGCTCCGCAGGATGGCCGCGCCCAGGCCCCAGGGGCGGAAGCCGGCTGTCTCCAGGGCGGCGGTCTCGGCCGGGCTGAGGCCGCCTTCCGGGCCGATGACCAACAGCGGGGTCTCTCCGGCGCTGGTCAGGCCGGCCGGCCGGGGTTCCCCGCCGGGGTTCAGGTAAAAGCCGGGCTCGGCCGAGGCCCCGGCTTCAGTCAAAAGCTCCTTTAAAGTCATCACCGGGCTGATGGTCAGGGGGGTGGAGCGGCCGCACTGTTTGCGGGCCTCTTCGGCCAGCCGCTGCCAGCGGGCACCCCGGCTCTGGCCGCATCTGGCCTCTGCGCCTTTAGTGCGCTCGGTAATCAGGGGGGTCAGGGCACCGGCCCCCAACTCCACCGATTTTTCCACCGCCCAGTCAAAACGCGGCCCCTGGATCAGAGCCAGGGCCAGCCGGAGGCCGCCCAAACTTTCAGCCCGGGCCCAGGGGCCGGTCAGGGTCAGGCCCAGCCCGGCGGGGGGGAAAACAGTAGTGACCCGGGCCGGGGCCAGACCAGCCGGGCCGACCACTTCCACCACCGCCCCGGGGGTTAACCGCAAAACCACCGCGCCGTGGCGGGCCTGCTCCGGGGCCAGAAAGACCTCCGGCCCCGGGGCCAAAGGGGCCGCCGGCGGCCAGCTCAGGCGAATAGTCCGCAATTTTTGACCCTCACCGCCGGAGAAAAACCCCGGCCTCCCAGCCATCCTGCCGCGAAATTTGCTGGCCGGCCCAGCCCAAAGATTCATAGACTTCATAAACTTCGGGGGCATCCTTCTCCGGCAGACCGGAGAGGATCAGCCAGGCTCCCGGCCCGGTCAGCCGGCTCACGGCCGGGGCCAGCTCCATTAGCGGGCCGCTGGTGATATTGGCCACGATGAGGTCAAAGGGGGCGGTTAAATCCTCCAGGGGCCGGACGCTGAAATCAATCCCGGTCAGTTGGTTGGCCCGGGCGTTGGCCTCGGCCACGGCCAAGGTTTCAGGGTCATTGTCCCGGCCCACCACTTCTGCCTCCGGGTTCAGGGCGGCGCAGGCCAGGGAGAGAATGCCGCTGCCGGCCCCTAAGTCCAGAATGCGCCTGGCCCGGGGAGCCAGCTCAGCCAGATGGGCCAGACACATAAAGGTGGTGGCGTGGTGGCCGCTGCCAAAAGCCAGGCCGGGGTCAATGCGCAGGATGATGTCTCCGGCGGGCAGGTCGTCAGCCGGCCACCAGGTGGGGGCCACAGCCAGCCGGGAGCTGACCGGGATCGGCTTTAAGCCCTCTTTCCACTTTTCCGCCCAGTCGTGATTTTTTTCCAGGGTCAGGCCAAAGGCGAAATCAGCGGTCGGAAAGTCAAAGGCCGCAGCCAGCCGGGCGACCATCTCCGGCAGAGCCGCCTCCAGCCGGGCCTGGTCAGCCGGGGGGAAGCCGGCCAACATCACCAGCCGGCCCCGCTCATCGGGCGGGTCTTCCCAGAGCCCGGCGGCTCCGGCTTCAAACAAGAGGGCACTGACGGCCTCGGTGGCGGCCGGGGGGTGGTGGAGCGAAACCTTGAGCCAATTCAATGGGTTTTCGGCCATCAGGCCAGCCCTAAAAACTCGGTGGCCGCCCCGCCCAGCACCAGATCGGTTTCCCTCTCGGTCAGACCGGCCTCGGCCAAATAGCGGCGATAGCGGGATGGCTTCAAGAGGGGGTAGTCCGTGCCCAGAAAAAAACGATCCGGCCCCAGAATTTTGAGGCCCATGGCCAGGGCGGCCGGGTCAAACAGATAGGGCATGGCCGCCGTGTCAAAACGCACATCGGCCAGAGTCTCCTTGACCTCTTTTTTGAGGGTGGCCAGAAAGGGCAGCCCCCCGCCGAAATGGGCCAGGAGGAGCTTGACCCCCGGGCAGCGCCGGGCCAGCTCATAAATCTGGCCGATCTCCAGCGGGGCCTTGCCTGGATACTGGTGGCCGATGGGCTCGTTGACGTGGACGAGGAAAACCCGGCCCCGGTCGCGGCACAGGCCGCCCAGGGTTTCCAGGCGGTTCAGCTCGGTCTGGCCGAAACCCCGGTCGTAAAGACACAGTTCCCCCAGGCCGAAAGCGCCCCCGGCCAGCATGACCTCGGCGTGGCGTTCGGCCCAGGGGGCCAGGAGGTCAAAGGCGGCCAGGGGGTGCAAGCGGCCGGGGTGTTTGTCGGCCTCGGCCAGCAGCCACTCGTTATGAAGCTTGGCCGTCTCCTCGTGGGACCAGGGGAAGCCCATGACCAGGGCCTGATCCACCCCTTCCTCATCCATCACCGCCAGCAGCTGCTCGGTGGAGACCATGCGGGCTTTGGGGTCGCGGTAAAGGGCCGTCCAGGCGCCCTCGCCGGCGATAAAACGCGCACGATCCCCGGCTATTTCCGGCGGCGTCAGGTGAACATGAACATCAATGACTGGGGACATGGGTCGCCTTCCTTTTAGGGGATGGTCATCTGTAAATAAGTCGGGCCGGGCTCCGGGTCGCGGTTTAAGCCCTGATAGAGGGGGTCGGCGTAGCGGGCAAAAGTCTGGCGGTCGTCAATGACCCGCTGGAGGCCGCCCCGGCCGCCGATGGTCAAGGTGGCCCGCAACGGGAAATCAGCCACAATGTCGCCGCTTTTCAGGGCCTCGGGGCCATAGCGGGGCACGGGCTCAAAGACCAGCTCCAGGGCCCCCTGGGAGTCGGTCCGGCCCCGGCCCGAGGCCGGGCTGATCAGGCGGGTGGGGGCCTCCACTTCGATAGCGACCTCCGCGCCGGCCACCGGCCGGAAGTTGGCCCTCTCCAGCACCACCGTGATCTGGCGCTGGTAGCCGACCGGCGGGGCGGTGGGGTCAGTCAGGACAGCCGAGCGGGGGCCGCAGCCAGCCAGGAAGAGGGCCATCACCAGACCGGCCAGACAGAGACAGACCGGCCGGGGGGCTGTTTCATTAACAGGGCAGCGCGGCTTCATCTGGCCCATCCAATTCCAGCTCCAGCTCTGACTCAATGGCCGGCGAATCCATCCGCCCGCCCATAACTTCGCCGGGTTTTAAGGCTTCGCATTCCGACCCGCGCCGGGCCTGCTCCACTTCCCACTGGCCGGGGGGGAGGGCCGGGTCGCCGCAGACGATGACCTTGGCCCGGTGGCGCTCTTCCAGCCGGCTCAGTTCCAGCCGCTTGTAATTCAGGAGGTAGTTGGCCACCTCCGGGTTTAGGCGGACTTTGACCGAGGCCAGGCCGCCCTTGGCCATGGAGTGGGCTATCTGGCGCAAGACCCCCAGGGAGGCGTTTTCCGGGGTCTTGACCAGGCCGCGCCCCTGACAGGCCGGACAGGTGATGTAGTTGCCCATCTCAATGGAGGGCCGCAGCCGCTGGCGCGACAGCTCCAGCAGGCCAAACTTGGAGATATGCCCGAAATCGGTTTTGGCCTTGTCATTTTTGGTGGCGTCTTTAATCCGCTTTTCCACTTCCCGGCGGTGCTTTTCCTCGCGCATGTCGATGAAATCCACCACCACCAGGCCGCCCAGGTCTCTCAGGCGCAGTTGGCGGGCCACTTCATCGGCCGCCTCCAGGTTGGCCTGGAGGGCCGTATCTTCCAGCCCGCCGTCTTTGGCCCCCCGGCCGGAGTTGACGTCAATGGAGACCAGGGCCTCGGTGGGGGTGATGACAATGGAGCCGCCGCTTTTGAGCTTGACCCGCTCGTGGGAAATGGTCTCCAACTGCTCCTCAAGCTGGTGGCGGGCGAAAATGGGCCGCTTTTCCTTGTGGAGCTTGACCGCCCGGGCCTGATCCGGGGCGATGGTTTTGACGTAGTCCCGCACTTTCTGGAAGGTGGTCTCGTCATCCACCAGGATTTCCTTGACCGCCGGGGTCAGGTGATCCCGCAGGATTTTCACGGCCAGATCCTGCTCCCGGTAAATCAGCGAGGGGGCCGGGGCCTCCCGGCCCTGGGCCCGGATATCTTCCCAGAGATTGAAAACCTGGCTGAGGTCGGCGGCCAGTTCCCGCTCGGTGCGGCTGTCGGCCACTGTGCGGACAATGTAGCCGCAGCCCTCGGGCACCGGCAGGGAGTCGGTGATCTGGCGCAGCCGGGCCCGCTCCCGGTCATTCTCGATCTTGCGGCTGACCCCGACATGGTCGCGCCCGGGAGTCAGCACCACAAAGCGTCCGGCCAGCGAGATGTAGGTGGTCAGGGCTGCGCCCTTGATCTCCGAGGGCTCCTTCTGCACCTGCACCAGGATGGGCTGGCCTTTTTTGAGCATCTTTTTCAGGTCAGGGGCGCGGCCGGTGGGCTCCTCCTGAAAATACTCGGGGTGGATGTCGCCGATCTGCAGAAAGCCATTGCGGCCATTGCCGTAGTTGACAAAAGCCGCCTGGAGGCTGGGCTCAATGTTTTGAATGACGCCTTTGTAAATGTTGCCCAGGCTGAGCTCCCTGAGGATGGAGTCGGTGTAGTACTCCTCCAGGTGCCCGGCTTCATCCAGCATGGCGACCCGGCACTCTTCAGGGTCAATGGCGTTGATAAGAATTTTCACAAATACTCCTTGAGTTAATGTCCCGCGCGCCCATGGCCGGCCTGAAAGAACTTCACCTGATACATGAAGGCTTCCAGGCGGGCCTGGGTATTGGTCTGACTTTGACCATCGAAAGACAAATTTAATGACGGCAGGCCGTCGCAGGCCTCCCGGAAAGTTTGGGTCAGCCCTCCCACCACCATGCCGGGCATGCAGGTGAAAGGCATGATATTGACTAAGCCCGCAGCCTGGCGATGGTAAAATTCCATCCCCTTGCCCAGAGAGAGGATGGCCTCGCCCTGGAAACTGCGGTGCAGAAATTTTTCGCCCTGGGCCACCACGCCCCTGACCGGCGGGTCCACCGCCCCGAGATGGAAGAAACCATGCCAGGGGCCGGCCAGCTTTTTCAGATCGCGGCTCTGCAACCAGCCGATAAACTTGTGTTTCAGGCGAGCCGGCCAGTCGCCGCGCCGCCCGGCCCGCATGGCGTTGATGTAGCCCACGTAAAAAATCCACTCGGCGAAAGTCGGTGCCAGCACTTCCGCACCCAGAGATTCCAGCCGCCGGATGACGTTTTCATTGGCGAATTCATTGTGGCGGACATAAATTTCCCCCACCAGGCCCACCCGAGGTTTGGCCCCCGGGGGGATGGAGCGGTCAGTGGCCACTTCAAAGCGTTCCCGGGCCACCTTCATGACCCGGAGCAAACCCTCGCCCTTTTCCACCGCCGCCAGGAGGTCGGCCAGGGCGGTCTGGTAAGCCGCATCGGCCGCCCCGGCTGTGGATTCGCGGGGGCGGGTCTGCCACAGGGCTTTTTGCAAATAATCAACGCCCACCAGGGCCCGCCAGAAGCGGCGGGACAAGCTTTCGAGGCCGGATCGGCCCCCGGAGCCGGCCGCGTCGAGGGCCTGGTACATGCCCCCGGTCTGATCCAGAGAAACCACCTCCAGATCGCCCAGGCCCAGACGCTTCATCACCAGCCGCAGATAGCGGCTGTACTGGCCAAAGCGGCAGGGGCCGTTGGAGGAGGGCATGAAGACCGCGCTGGTTTCCGGGTCAAAATCCGGCCGCCGGGTCAGCTTGATGAAATCCCCCACCGTCAGAATCAGGGGAAAGCACTCCTTGCCGGAAGTCTGAGACCGGCCCAGCTCAATGGTCTCCCGGTCCGAGGGCGGCAGAGCCACGGCCTTGAAGCCCACACTGCGGAAAGCCGCCGCCGCCCCCAGCACATGGTCGCACATGGGCGGCAGATACAGAGTCTTATCCAGCCGGGGGGCGCGGTGAACCGAGATGGCGGCCGTCTCGGCCGGCGGCTGGGCCGCCTGTCGGGCCCGGCGGGCGGCCAGGGAGTCGAGAAAAGCTTCCAGGCGGGTGACGGCCCCCACATCGGAGGAGTGCTCGTCAATCTCAATCTCCAGAAAGGGTTTAGCCCCCAGGAGGTTTTTAAAGAAATGGATGATAAAGGAATCGGGGCCGCAGCCGAAATTGGAAATATAGAGAGCTTCCAGCCGCTGATCCCGGGCGATGAGCTCGGCCGCCGCCGTTATTTTCTGGCCGTAGCGCCAGTAATGGGAAACCGCTTCGCCCTGATTGGTGGCCAGGGGCAGAAAATCCATGGGCAGACCCAGGACGCCCAAATCGGCCAGTTTCCGGTTAAGCCGGAGATTTAAGCCCGGATCAAAGCCGTTGTAGGGCCGGGCCACCACCACCAGGGCCTTTTCCTCCGGCCCCAGTTGGGCCAGCATCTCCCGGCCCTTGTCCACCAGGCGGCGGCTGAAGGCGGCCTGGGCGGCCCGGGCTTCAAGCATGGCCTCTTTCACCCGGGGCCGGGCTATTTTCAGGCCCCGGGTCAGAGCTGCCAGGGAGTCGAGCAGCACTTTTTCCCCCTCGCCGAAAAAAACCGGGCCGGTGAGAAAGTTCACGCCCGACAGGCCCAAAGCGGCCGGGGCCGTGTAGGCCAGAGACTGGACATAGGGGCAGGCGGCGCTGTCCGGCGGCGAGCCGGGCTGAGAAGGGTCATTGATGCCGCCGGAGGGCAGATTGACCAGCGAGGGCAGAAAGATGTAATCCGGCTTTTTATCGGCCAGATCCAGGAGGTGGCCGTGGGCGGCCTTGATGGGAAAACAGAATTCACTGCCGACCCGCTCGCAGCCCCGGTGGATGATGCTCTTATTGGTGGGGCTGGACCAGACCGGCACAAAGCCCAGGGCGGCCCAGAAAACAGCCCAGAACGGCCCCAGTTCCCCAAAGAACATGGAGCGGATCAGGCCCATTTTGGGGCGGGGCAGCCCGGGATTGCGCTCCAGAACGGCCGACAGCTCCGGCGGGTTGAAGGTCAGGTCGGTTCGGTATTCAAAAAGGTCGGGCCACTTGGAGGGCTCCGGGCGGCGGCCGGCCGCTTCCTCGAATTTGCCGCAGCGGCTGCCGTAGAAAAAGGGCGAGCCGCCGGCCACGGTCACCTGGCGTATTTCGCAGCGGTTGGCGCAGTCGCGGCACTCAAAGCTTTTGATTTCATAGGGCCGGGTGGAGAGGTCAAAGCCCACGAAGCGGCTTTGGGGCCACCGGCGCCGGTCGCGGGCGATGAGGGCCGCCCCTACGGCCCCGGTGACATCGGCGTTGTCGGGCACGGTGATGGCCCGCCCCAGGCGGCTTTCAAAGGCGGCGGCCACCCCCTGGTTAAAGCTGGTGCCGCCCTGGAAGAAAATGTTCCGGCCCACCGGCCTGGTTTCCACCACCCGGCCGAGGTAGTTGGCCACAATGCCGTAACAGAGCCCGGCCGTCAGATCCTGATGATCCACGCCCTTTTGCTGGTGATGAATCAGGTCGGATTCCATGAAAACAGTGCAGCGCTCGCCCAGGGCCACCGGGCTCCGGCTGGCCAGGGCGGCCTCGCCGAATTCCCCTTTGATCTGCAGGCCCAGCTTTTCGGCCTGCTCCTCCAGAAAGGAGCCGGTGCCGGCGGCGCAGGCCTTGTTCATCATAAAATCAACGATAACCCCGTCGGCCAGGGAGATATATTTGGAATCCTGCCCGCCGATTTCAAAAATAGTGTCCACCTGGGGGTCAATGGCCACGGCGGCCGTGGCCTGGGCCGTGATCTCGTTGACGGTCAGGTCGGCGCCTAAATAATCGGCCGACAAATAGCGGCCGGAGCCGGTGGTGCAGACTCCCAGCACCTCGGCCTTGTCCCTGACCACCTGGGGCAGACGGCTGAAGGCCATGGTAATGGCTTCCAGGGGCCGCCCGGCGGTGGGCAGATACTGGCGGGAGACCAGCCGGCCGTCTTCGGTCACCAGCACCACATTGGTGCTGACCGAGCCCACATCCACCCCGATATAGACAGGCAACCGATCTGGGGCCTGGCCCCAGTCAAATTCCGTCTCCGCCGGCCGGCGGGCCGGCCGCCTGAGGGGGGGCAGCCGTTCCGGCGGCTGGTGATCCCGGGCCAGGAAATCATTTAAAGCGGCCCGGTTCAAGCCCGAGCCGACGCCGGGCCGGGCCTGGGCCTGGGCTTGCAGGGCCGCCCCCACCGCTCCAAAGACGAAATGGGTCTCGGGGACGATCAGCTGGCCGTCCGTCAGGCCCATCACTTCTTTCAGCGCCCGGATAAGCCCGGGGTTGGCCGCCACCCCGCCGGTGAAGAGAACCGGCGCGGGCAAAGGCCGCCCCTTGGCCAGGCCGCTTTTCAGGCTGCGGGCCATAGCCAGGCACAGGCCGTAAATTATCTCGTAGTCCGGGGTGGCTGACTGCTGGAGGTGAATCATGTCGCTTTTGGCGAAAACGCTGCACCGCCCGGCCACCCGGGGCGGTATCTCGCTCTTGAGGGCCAGCCGGCCAAATTCCTCAACATTATAGCCCAGGCGGTGAGCCTGCTGATCCAGAAAAGAGCCGGTGCCGGCGGCGCACATGGCGTTCATGGCGAAATCAGCCAGGGCCGGGCGGCTGTTTTCCGGCCTGAACCACAGCACCTTGGTGTCTTCACCGCCGATGTCCACCAGACTGGCCGGGCTGGCCATCTCGCGGCCGGCGGCCAGCGACAGGGCCATAATTTCGCCGACGGGCTCTCCGCCCAGCAGCTCGGCCAATTCAGCCGCCGCCGAGCCAGTGACGGCCGTCCCCTGAATCTCGGCCGCCGGCCAGGTTTCCAGCAGGGTGGTCAGAGCCTGGGCCACAGCGGCAAAGGGGCGGCCGTGATGGCGGTGGTAGGACTGGTGGGCCAGCCGGCCGCCGGCCTCGATTAAGGCCGTCTTGACGCTGATGGAGCCGATATCCAGCCCCAGAAAGTATTGACCCGGCCCGGCTGGCGAATGTTCTTCCGACTTAATGTCCCACCCCCTTACAGATATAAACTTTTTCAGTATAGCATTTCCCGGCGGAAAAATATAGAAAAAGCCGGCCCGGCAACTTGAAGTTGTCCGGATCGGCTTTTAAAAGCGTCATCCCGCCCGGAGAGCGGGCAGGATGACGGCGTTTGGCTGGTGATTAGAGAGCGTTCTTGTAGATGCCAATGATTTCTTCCAGTTTGGCCGTCCTGGGGTTGGTTAAGGCGCAGACGTCCTTCTGGGCGTTTTCGGCCATTATTTGGAGGTCGGATTCTTTGACGCCCAAAACGGTCAGGTTGGCCGGGATGGCGACATCAGCGGACAGGGTCTTGATGGCTTCGATGCCGGCAATGGCCGCATCGCGGGCCGACAGACAGCAGGTCTTGACGCCCAGGTGCTCGGCTATGGTGGCGAAACGCTCAATAGCCGCGTTGAGGTTGAAGGTGCAGACATGGGGCAGCAGGATGGCGTTGCAGACGCCGTGAGGCAGGTTCAAGAAACTGCCCGGTTGGTGAGCCATGGCGTGGACATAACCCAGGCCGACGCTGTTGAAGGCCATACCAGCCAGGAACTGGGCATAGGCCATCTGCTCACGGGCTTCGATGTCGGTGCCGCGGGCCACGGCCTTGCGCAGATACTTGGCGATCAGGTCGATGGACATCAGGGCGCAGGCGTCGGTGATCGGGTTGGCGGCGATGGAGACATAGGCTTCCACCGCGTGGGTCAGAGCATCCATACCCGTGGCGGCGGTCAGGGCCGGGGGCATGCCGATCATCAGGTCAGGGTCGTTGATGGAGAAATTGGGGGTCACCCGCCAGTCAGCCATGACCATCTTCACATGGATTTCCGTGTTGGTGATGACGGCGAAACGGGTCATTTCCGAGGCCGTGCCGGCGGTGGTGTTGATGGCCACAAAGGGGGGCATGGGCTTGGAGAGCTGGTCGATACCGGCGTAGTCACGGATGTTGCCGCCGTTACCAACCAGGATGCCGATGCCCTTGGCACAGTCATGGGAACTGCCGCCGCCCAGGGAGACGATGGAGTCGGTGCCGCTTTTCTGGAAAACGGCCAGGCCGTCAACGACATTTTTGTCGGTCGGGTTGGGAACGGTTTCATCATAGACAACGACATCAAGGCCGGCGGCTTTAATGTAGCCGACCACCTGGTCAGTCACGCCAATGGCGGTGATGCCCTTATCGGTGACCAGAAGGGGCTTTTTAGCGCCCAGGCTTTTCAGCTTGTCGCCGACCTGCTTAACGGCGCCGCTACCAATAGTGTTCACTGGGGGAATAAAAAAATCTGACATGAAGAACCTCCATCCTTAAAATTGGATCTCAAAGAGTTGTGGAGTTGTGGAGTTGTGGAGTTGTGATTATTCGCCGCCAGAGCAAACTAACGGTACCTACTAAGAAAAAGCCGGCCAGGGAACTTGAAAGTTGACCTGACCGGCTTTTAAAAGCGTCATCCCGCCCGGAGGGCGGCGGGATGACGGCGTTTGGCTGATGATTACAGAGCGTTCTTGAAGACGCCAATGATTTCTTCCAGTTTGGCCGTCCTGGGGTTGGTGAAGGAGCAGGCGTCCTTCTGGGCGTTTTCGGCCATGATTTTGAGGTCGGCTTCTTTGACGCCCAAAACGGTCAGGTTGGCCGGGATGCCGACGTCAGCGGACAGGGTCTTGATGGCTTCGATGCCGGCGATGGCCGCATCGCGGGCCGACAGACCACAGGTCTTGACGCCCAGGTGCTCGGCCATGGTGGCGAAGCGCTCAATGGACGCGTTGAGGTTGAAGGTGCAGACATGGGGCAGCAGGATGGCGTTGCAGACGCCGTGAGGCAGGTTGTAGAAACCGCCCAGCTGGTGAGCCATGGCGTGGACATAACCCAGGGAGGCGTTGTTGAAGGCCATACCAGCCAGGAACTGGGCATAGGCCATCTGCTCACGGGCTACGGTGTCGGTGCCGCGGGCCACGGCCTTGCGCAGATATTTGGCGATCAGGTCGAAGGCCATCAGGGCGCAGGCGTCGGTGATCGGGGTGGCGGCGATGGAGACATAGGCTTCCACAGCGTGGGTCAGAGCATCCATACCCGTGGCGGCGGTCAGGGCCGGGGGCTTGCCGATCATCAGGTCAGGGTCGTTGATGGAGAAATTGGGGGTCACCCGCCAGTCAACGATGGCCATCTTCACATGGGTTTCCGTGTTGGTGATGATGCAGAAACGGGTCATTTCCGAGGCCGTGCCGGCGGTGGTGTTGATGGCCACAAACGGAGGCATGGGCTTAGCGGACTTGTCAATACCGGCGTAGTCGCGGATGTTGCCGCCATTGCCGGCCAGGATGCCGATGCCCTTGGCACAGTCATGGGAGCTGCCGCCGCCCAGGGACACGATGGAGTCGGCGCCGTTTTTCTGGAAAGCGGCCAAGCCGTCGGCGACGTTTTTGTCGGTCGGGTTGGGAACCGTTTCATCATAGACAACGACATCTAGGCCGGCGGCTTTAATGTAGCCGACCACCTGGTCGGTCACGCCGATGGCGGTGATGCCCTTATCGGTGACCAGAAGGGGCTTTTTAGCGCCCAGGCTTTTCAGCTTGTCGCCGACCTGCTTAACAGTGCCGCTACCAACAGTGTTCACTGGGGGAATAAAGAAATCTGACATGAAGAACCTCCATCCTTAAAATTGGGTCTCAAAGAGTTGTGATATTCGCCGCCAGACCAAGCTAACGGCAGCCCTAGTAACTTGCGGACGGTGAATCACCGTAACCGCATCTCAGCCAATTTCCGCCCCGAAGCCTAAAGCTCCCGGGCCAGACTCGACTATCTTTATTAGCAAACCGACTTTATTAATGTGATCTATTTATACTCTCCCGGAAACGTTTTGTCAACAAAATTTTTTATATCAAAATGGATCGGCCACCCTCCAGCAGCTGCCCGGCCAGAGCCAGGGCCTCGGGGCTGGGCGAAGCCCCGCTCAGCATCCGGGCCAGCTCCTCCACCCGGCCGGACTCCTCCAGGGGCGTGATGGTGGTGACGGTGCGGTCACTTTCGGGCAGCTGGGTCTTGGCCACCACGAAATGGCGGCCGGCCAGGGCGGCCATCTGGGGCAGGTGGGTGATGACGATCAATTGCTGGCGGGCGGCCAGGCGGGACATTTTAGCGGCCACGGCCTCGGCGGTGGCCCCGCCCAGGCCGGCATCAATTTCGTCAAAGACCAGGAGCTGGTCGCCGGGCCGATCCAGAGCCGTTTTTAAAGCGAGCATGACCCGGGACAACTCCCCTCCGGAGGCTATCCTGGCCAGCGGCTTCAAGCCTTCGCCCGGGTTGGGGCTGAAAAGCAGCTCCACCCGGTCATAACCGCCGGCCCCCAGCCGCCGGGCCGCCTCTTCCGGCGAGCCTTCGGCCGGGCCCTCCACCCGCACCTGGATTTCCATTTTGGGGAACCCCAGCGGTTTCAGGCTCTCGGTTAAAAGGCCGGCCAGGGACTGGCCGGCCTCGAGGCGGGCTTGATGGAGCCTGGCCGCCAGGGCCAGGGCCGCCTCCCGGGCCTGAGCCTGCTCCTTCCTCAGCCGGGCCAGATCCAGCCCGGCTCCGTCAATCTCATCCAGCAGCTCGGCCAGCCGCCGGCCGTGGGCGATGATATCGGCCAGGGGCAGATTATATTTGCGCTTTAATTTGGCCAGGGTATTCAGCCGCTCATCGACCCAATCCAGGCGGTCGGGGTCGGTGTTTAAATCCTGATCCCGCCTTTCCAGCTCCACGGCCAGATCGGCCAGCCGGTGATAACAGTCCAGGGTCGTGGCCAGAGTTTCCGCCAAACCGGGCTCCAGAGCGGCGGCCGTTTCCAGAAGCCGGCGGATCCGGCCGAGTTTTTCCACCACATTGCCCGGCTCGCCGCCTAAAAGCTCAGCGGCCGAGGCCAGGCTCTCCCGGAGGCGCCCGTAATTTTTAATCCGGTTTTTTTCAGCCAGGAGCTCATCGTCCTCGCCAGCCTGGGGAGCGATATTTTTTATTTCATCGCGTTGAAACTCATATAAATCCCGCTTTTCAGCGGCCTGGCCCAGGCGGTCAGTCAAAGTTTTCAGCTCCGCCGCAGCCTGAACCAGATGGCGCCAGGCCAGGCTCATTTCCGCCAGCAGGGGCCGGTGGCGGCCAAAGCGATCCAGGTATTCCAGTTGACTGGCCGGGCGGAGCAGCGACTGCTGCTCGTGCTGGCCGGAGATGGAGAGCAGCTCTTCCGCCAGAGCGGCCAACTGGGCCAGGGGCGCCGGCGAGCCGTTGATATAGGCCCGGCTGCGCCCGGCGGCGGTCACCACCCGGCGCAGAATAATCTCCCCGGCCGGGGGCAGACCCAGGCTTTCAAAGGCGGGGATAAAATCATCAGGATTGCAGAGCTCAAAAAAAGCCGAGACCTCGGCCTCTTCGGCCCCGGCCCGCACCAGGTCGGCCGCCCCCCGGCGGCCCATCAGCAGCCCCAGGGCGCCCACCAGGATACTTTTGCCCGCCCCGGTCTCCCCGGTCAGGAGATTGACTCCCGGCCCGAAAGCAATGACCAGGGTCTCAATCAGGGCCAGATTTCTGACTGACAGTTCGGTCAGCACCTAACAGGCCGTCAACTTGAGGCGCTCCGCCACCTCGGTGATCATTTTAGTGGCGGCTGAAGCCAGGTCGGGCGACAGGGAGCTCAGGCCGCAGGCAGAGGTAATAAGGGCCCGGCCGGCCAAAAGCTCCCGGGGCAGGCCTTTGCGCTCCAGCTCCCGCCAGCCGGTTTCCAGCCGGTCGGCTAAAAAGCCGGCCGTCAAATCCCGGTGATAGTCGTGGGCGGGCACTATTCCCCAGGCCACCAGGCCGCCTTTTTCCAGAAAGGCCTTTAATTGTTTTGGATAGAGGCTGAATTGCTCCATCACGGCAAAGGCATCGAAGTTGACGATATCCACCCCGGTCTCCATGACCAGGGCCCAGTCGGTGTTGCCGCAGATATGGCAGCCGATGAGGGCCGGGCCATCCTCCCGCACCACCTGGGCGGCGGCGGTCATGGCGCTGATAACCGTGTCGGCGGTCAGGCTGCAAAAGGCGGAGCCAAAACTGGCCAGCCCGGGCTCGTCAATAAAGACCACCGGGGTGCGGCCCAGCTTCCTGATCTGGCGGGCCTCCCAGGCGGCCTTGCCGCCCAGGCCCAGGGCCAGGGCCGGGAGCAGCTCCGGGTCATCGACCAAAGTATTCTGGCCGTCTTCCATGGCCACCATCTGGCCAAAGGTCAGGGGCCCGATGACCTGCACCTTTAAAAAATCAGGGCCATAGCCCGGGTCGCGGGCGGCCCGATCCAGAAAGGCGTCAAAGCCATGCCGGGCCTCCGGGGGCGGGGCCAGGAAATCGCGCTCGCCGGCCAAAAACCGGGTGTAAAAATCAGCCAGCTCGTTTTCCCGGTCCTGGCGCTTGCCCCAGACTTTCATCAGCTCCAGGTTCACCCTCAGGGCGGGCAGGCCGGCCAGAGCCCCGAGAAACATATCTTCCCAGGGGCTGATTTTAACCAGTTGCGGATAGGCCGGGATATCCAGCCCCTCCATCACGGCCACCGCCCCGGTGGGATCCAGATGGGGCAGGGAGCCGATGGCCGTAGTGGCGAAGGGTTTGAGGTCAGTCATAAATTATATCACCTCAGGCGTCAAAAAGAGTCTTGCCGCTGTTTAGGGCTTTGTTAAAGGCCAGAACCAGGGCCATTTTTTTGCGGTAAACACCCTCAATAAATGAATCTTTTTCCGAGGAGGCCAGGGCTTCGTCGAGGTCGCAGAGAGGGGGGCGGCCGGCCTGCCAGGTGAGGGTGAAACTGCGGGTCAGATCCGCCAGGTCAGCGGCCCGGTTGTGGAGGGCGGAGGTGGCGCCCCGGCGGGTAAAATCAATCTGATCCACCTCGGCCTCCTCCTGGGTCAGCGTCGCCAGCAGGGTGACCGGCAGTTTGAAGAGCCGGGCGGCGAAATAGATGTCGCCGGCCAGACGGCGGGCGGCCTGATGACGTCCCCGCCCGGACAGGTTGGCCCAGCTGGTTTTGAGATAGTCGGCCATGAAGGCGATGAAGCGCTCGGGCCCCAGGTTTTCCAGTTGGGGGAAGGGGGCCAGACGGCCGGCGTATTCGGGGATAATCATATTTTGCAGCGATTTTTTTTGTTCCAGGCCGGCCAGCAGTTGATCAACAGCCTGGGCAGGGCTGTCCCCGGCCAGGAAATCATAAAAGAGGCGCTCCCAAAAGCCGCCTTCAGCCGGTTTAAAATCGGCCGCGCTCTTCATCAGGGCCATTAATTTATCAGGGCTCAGCCTATCCGCCGGCCAGGCGGCCAGTTGCCGGCTCATTTTGGGGAAATGAGACTCCAAAAGGGCCAGCCCGCCCCGGGGGCCGGTGAAATCAGCCAGATGCACCGTGCTTTCCGGGGATCTGGCGGCCCGCAGAAGGCGCAGGAATTCGCCATTGGTCAACCCCTGGCCGGCGGCCAGGTCAGTGACCATTTGCGCCAGGCGGTTTTCCATGGCCGGGCGGCCGGCCAGGCGGGCCTCCGGCTCCAGCGTCTCCAGGCTCACCGGCCGGCCAATATAGGTGGAATCAAGGCGGAACAGCAGATGGGCCGGAGTTTCCCCCACCGCCGCCGGCGCCGGAGCAAAGGTTTCCGGCTGGGCGGCCAGGGCCGGATAAGAGCCGGCCATGACCAGGCCGCCAGCCAGGAGCAGGGTAAACAGACTGCGCCGGGCCACCTTCTTGACGCTTTCCAGGAGGCCCTTGCCCAGGGCAAAGCCGCCGCTGTGGCCGGCGTCATCCTGATTCGGCTCGCCCAGGGCGGGCCGCTCTTCCAGGGCCAGATTCAGGGAAATATCAAGATCCGGCAGGGCCGGGATCTCAGCCGGCCGCTGGGCCGGGCTGAGCTGGGCCTGGGAGACCAGAGTCCAGTAAAGGAGGGCCAGCTTGCCCTGACGATCCTCCAGAGTCTTGATGGCGCCTTCCCGTTTTTTCAGCTCCAGGCTGAGGTCGTCCATCTGGCGGGCCTGAGACTCCAGCTTGTTTTTCAGGCTGCCCAGAGTGTCGCCGGCTTTGGTTCCCAAGTAATTCATAGCCGCCCAGGCCGCCTCCAGCCGCCCGTCATTTTCGGCCAGATCGCGGTCAGCCTGGGCCAATTCGGATTTGAGGGCGGTGATGTCCATGCCCCGCTCGGCCAGAGAGTCCTGCAACTGGTCGCGTTCCCGGGCCAGATCAAAGGCTTGCGACCTCACCTCGGTCAATTCCGCTTCCCGGGAAGACAGACTGTCTTCCAGCACTTGACGGGTGGAGCCGGCCTGGGCCAATTCCTCGGCCAGGGTGGAGCGCTCCTGGCGGGCCTGGGCCAGCTCGGCCACGCTCTGGACAAAGGAGCGGGCCAGGAAGGCCACCAGGGGCTGCAACTCCTCCAGGCGGGCTTTCAAGTTGTTCAGCCCGGCGGTTTCAGCGGTTTCAGCTGTTTCAGCTGTTTCCGGATCCTGGCCCAGCTCCGTCTGCAGAGACCGGCTTTCGCTCTTCAGGTAAGTGACCAGGATGGGATCCACCAGTGAAACTCCGGCGGCCTCATCTTCAACCCGAGCGGCCTCAAAAAAATGGGCCACCAGGGGTTCCAACTCGGCCAGGCGGGCCTTTTGGGCCTCTATCTCCTGCCCCTGGCGATCCAAAAGACCGCGCAGACTATCTTCGGTCTCTTCGGTCAGGCGGCTGTCCTCCAGGCGGCGGCGGTAACGCTGGCTCAAGACGCTCAGGGCCTGGCGCAGTTTCCGCCGGCGCTCGTCAAGGCGGGTGATCTGCCCCTGGAACTCCTGGCTCTGGGCGGTGATGGCCGCGTTGAGCTGACCGCTTTCCTCCCGGGCCTGGGTCACATATTCTATTTCGTGGCCGGCGGCCTGGAGGCGCAGGTTGGCCTCACGCACATCAGCTTCCAGCTTGAATTGCTCCATCAGCCGGCCGGAGGCGCTGCGGGCCCGTTTGAGCTGGGCTTCACTGCGCCACAGGGCCTCGCTCAGGATTTTGATGAACGGGGCCAGATCAGATTCCAGCCGGCCTTCCATCTGGGCCAGACGGCCGGTCAGACTGTCATTTTGGGCCACCAGTTCCTTAAAGCGGAAATTCAGGCGGCTCGTTTCATCCTGCAGACCGGCCAGCCGCGCGGCCAGGCAGGTTTTTTCCAGCTCCAGATCGGCCGAGCCGCTATCCAGGCGGCTGTTTTCGGTGGTCAGGGCGGCCAGTTGGCTGGCCAGGGCGGTTTTTTCCTCAGCCAGGGCCGTCAGGCGGGTTTGCAGGGCCTCCATTTCCGCCGTCTGCTCAGCAGTTCTGACGGTCAGGGCCTTATTCGCCTCGGTGAGCCCGCTCTTTTCGCGGCCGGCGGCTTCAAGCTGGGCCCTGGCCGCCTCCAACTGCTGGAAAATATCGTCGCGCTCCTGCTCCAAATCAGACAGTTTAAGGCGGGCGTGGCCCAGCTCGGCCCGCAATTCCTGGCGCACAGCCACCAGGCGCAGGAGGTTGCGGTTCTGCCGGGTGAGCCGGAGGGACAGGGCGTCGCGCTCGGTCTCAGCCCGGGTCAGGCCCCTTTCCCGGCGCTTCAAAGTTTTCAAGAGCGATTCGTGGGCCTGGGACAGGAGGGCCAGACGCCGGCGCAAAACAGTCACTTTCTCGCCAAGAGTCAGGCGGGCCCGGCTGGCCTCGGCCAATTCCTCCCGGTGGCGGTTCAGCTCAGCCGAGAGGGATTCCACCTGGGCCGCCCAGGCCGCCAGCTGGTCTGACTGCTGCTGAAGCTGTTCCTCAACCTCCCGGCGGCGTTTATCCAGCGCTTCCCGCTCCAGCCTGGTTTCGTCCAGTCTGGCTTCCAGGCTCCGGCGCTCGGCCGCGAAACCCTGGCTCTTGGCCAAATCTCCCTGGCTCTCGCGCAATTCAGAGGTCAGGCGTTTAATTTCCTGGCGCTCCTCCGCATACAGCTCGGCCAGCCGGGAGCGTTTGGCCCTGATTTCGGCCCGTTCGGCCTTCAGGGTCTCATTCTCCCCCAGAAGTTCCTGGCGGGCCAGCTCGACCTCTTTCAAAAGAGCGGTCTTGCTCTCATAGACCTTTAAAATCCGGGCCTTGACCTGGCCCATCTCGCTCAGGCCCTGGCTGGCGCTGGTCAACTGCTCGCCCAGCCGCTCCTTTTCCAGAGCGGCGGCCCGCAATTCTTTGAGCATCCGGCTGTTTTCCGTGCGGCCCCGGGCCAGCTCCTGCTCCGCGTCCCGGCCCCGGGTCAGGGCCTCTTCCAGCTCGCCCTTAGCCGCCTTGAGGGCCAGACGCTGATCCATCACCCCGGCCAGGGAAGCGAGCCGCTTTCTGGTCAGTTGCAGCCGGGGCGTCCTCGCCCGAACCTGCCCCAGTCGGCTGGCCAGGTTTTCACCCTCGGCCCGCAGACGGATGGTGGTGGACATCCGGCTGCCGGCCAGGGCCAGCCGGTGCCGCAGGTCTTCCAGAAGGCCCTGGGCCCGGCCCAGGGCCTGGGCGGTGGCCAGGAATATTTTTTCCAGATAGACCGGGCGGCCCAGCTGCTGGGGCAGGGCGAAATAAACCCGGGCCATTTCCCGGCGGCGCTCCACCGTGGAGCGCCACAGAGCCTGAGCTCCCCGGGCGGCGTTTTCCAGACGGCTCAGGGTTTCCGTCCCGGAGGGCCCGGCCAGCCGGTTTTCGGTCTCCCCCAGAGCGGTCAGGGCCCGCCTGAGGCTGTCGGCCGTCCGGGCTGATTCATCTTTAAGGCGCCGATCCTCCCGCTCCAGGTCGGTCAACCGGGCTGAGAGACGGCGGCTGTCGGCGGCCCAGTCCCGGTCAACCTGAGAGCCGTCCACCACCACGGTCAGGAGATCGTCAATTTCTCCGGTCAGGGCTTCCAGGGCGTTGGTCCAGCCGCTCTCGCCGGTCAAAAAAGTCTGAGCTGAGCCCACCTCGGCTTTTAAGTCCATGGCCGCCCGGGTCAGCGAGCGCCGGCCCAGATCAGACTGGCCGCGCCTCTCCGATTCCCCGCCGCCGCCCTGCGCCGCTTTCAGAAGGTTATTGACCACCTCCTGCAGCCGCTGAGCCCGCTGCCGAAGATATTTGGCCTCTTTGGGCCAGAGGGCGGCCTCGCCTTTCATCCGGGGCCAGAGGCGGGCGGCCCGCACCAGGTCGGTTCGGCTCTCGGCCAGGGCCACCAGGCGATTATCCAGCGAGCGGACAGCCGCCTCAAAACCAGGGCGTTGCACCGGCCACTTGCTGTCCAGCTCCTCAATCTCCCGGGACAGGCGGCCAGCCTCATCATCAATGGCCACCAGGGCCGGCCGGATAGATTCCGGCCCCCGGGGAAAGCCGGCCGGAGCCCGATGGCCCCGGACAGGGAAAGAGGCCTCCTCGCCTTCCAGAGCCAGGGCGTAAAAATCATTGAGCGAGGAAGAGCCCAATTCCCGGGCCAGCTCCGGGGAGAGGGGTAAAACCGGGCCAGGCTCCTCCGGCCGGAAGCCGTCGGGCGGGGTAAAATTATTGAGAATGCGGCCGGTCTCTTTGGCCAGGGATAGAAAAGAGGCCAAATCAGCAGACTGACCGGCCATCTGTCCGCCAGGGGCCTCCCGGCCGGGGAATTCGCTTATGGGGGCTGATTTTGACCGAAGCATGATTCAGGGCGATTGCATCTCAGTTGATTTGGGTTTAAAATAACTCGAAAATATTATATCATAAATGTCTTGATTATAGTGCCATAAATTCAAAAATATTCAGCGAGGTGAGCCATGAGTTCCATTGGGCGGCCAACCTGGGCGGAAGTGGATTTGTCCGCCATCCGGCGGAATGTCGCCGCCCTGAAATCGCTTTTGCGGCCGGGCGTCCGCTTCTGCGCGGTGGTCAAGGCCAATGGCTACGGCCATGGCGCGGCCCAGGCGGCCGGGGCCGCTTTGCGAGCCGGGGCTGATTATCTGGCAGTGGCCATTCTGGATGAGGCCCTGGCTCTCCGGTCAGCCGGCCTGACCGCCCCCATCCTCATTCTGGGCTACACCCCCCCGGCTCAGTCGCACCTGGTGGCGGAAAACAACCTGACCCAGACCATCTACAACCTGGCCCAGGCTGTAGCTCTGGGCGCGGCGGGCGCGGCCCTGGGGCGGGCGGTCAAAGTCCACCTGAAAGTGGATACCGGCATGGGCCGTCTGGGGGTCGAGCCGGGCCAGGCCGCTGATTTCGCCCGGTCGGCGGCCAGGCAGCCGGGCCTGCTCATCGAGGGCCTCTATACCCACTTCGCCCAAGCCGACAGCCGGGACAAGACCTCGGCCGCCGGACAGTTGGCCGCCTTTCAAAGCGCCCTGGCGGCCGTCGCCGCCCTGGGCCTGAACATACCCCTCCGCCATGCAGCCAACAGCGCGGCCCTTCTGGACCTGCCGGAAAGCCATCTGGATATGGTCCGGGCCGGGATCAGCCTCTACGGCCTGTGGCCCTCGGAGGAGACCAGCCGGCCGGTGGAGCTCAGCCCGGCCCTGAAATTCAAAACCACCATAGCCCTGCTCAAACGCGTGCCGGCGGGCACTCCTTTGAGTTATGGCCACACCCACCTGACCACGGCGCCCGCCGACATCGCCACCCTGCCGGTGGGCTACGCCGATGGCTGGCCCCGCAATCTCTCGGGCCGGGCGGTCACCCTGGCGGGCGGCCGGCGGGCGAAGGTGGTCGGCCGCATCTGCATGGATCAGTGCCTGATAGATGTGACCGCCATTCCCGGCCTGGCCGAAGGCGATGAGGTGCTGCTCTTCGGCGGCCCGGATTTGCCGGTGGAGGAGCCGGCCGCCCTTTTGGGCACCATCAACTACGAGCTGGTCTGCCAGGTCGGCCAGCGGGTGCCCCGGGTTTACCGGGAGGGCCAGCCATGAGCTATTCTAGACGCTCCCGCCGGGTTATTTCCGACAGCCGCCTGCGCCGGCTGGCCCTGGCCGGTCTGGCCCTGTTGGCCAAGCGGCCCCTGACTGGTCTGCTGATGCTGGCGGCGGCGGCCGGGTTATACTGGTTTCAGGCGGATCAGAGGCCGGCCGGGCCGGGGGCCCGGGAGGCCCCAGTGCCCGAGACCTTCACCGGCCGGGTGGAGCAGGTGCACGACGGCGACACCATCACCGTGGTCACCGGGGGGGACGGCCGGAGCCTGAAAGTGCGCCTTTACGGCCTGGACGCCCCGGAAATGTCGCAAAACCACGGCCGCGAAGCCCGGGATTTTTTGCGCAACCTGATTCAGGATCGGGAGGTGCAGGTGGAAAAACAGGCTCTGGATCAGTATGGCCGGGTGGTGGGCCTGGTCAGGGATTCCGGCCTGTCCCTCAATCTGACCATGGTGGCCAGCGGCCAGGCCTGGGTCTATGAGCAGTATTGCAAGCGGCCGATCTGCAAAGAAATGCAGTCAGCCGAAAAGGCCGCCCGGCAGAAAAAACTGGGCCTCTGGCAGGCCGCCAGGCCCCGGGAACCCTGGCTCTGGCGCCGGGAGAAGCATCGCTGACCCGGTCATGATCATTTGGCGGCTAGTTTGGTCACCCCGTCCCAGTCGTCAGCCGGGGGGTTCATCAGGTATTGGCGGCAACGGCCGCTCATCAGCTCGGCCGGGCCATCGCCCTGGATAAAAGCCAGGGCCTCCTCAAACAGCCCCAGAGCTTTTTGAAAATCGCGGTTAAAATACAGGCTCAATCCGGCTTCAAACAGATCCCGGCCGCGCTGCTGCTGGTCGTTCAGGCCGCCCCGGGCCCCCATGACCTCAAAAATAGTCAGGCTGACGCTGCGCCCGGGCACGGTTATCCGATCCAGGCTCCGGCATTCCACAGCCCCGGCCGCCTCCCGGGCCGTCTGTTCCCCGACGATAATGGCGGTCTGATAAATTTTATTGACGGCCACCAGCCGGGAGGCCAGATTGACGGCGTCGCCCATGACCGTGTAGTTCAGGCGGGTCTCGGCCCCGATGTTGCCCACGACCATGGGGCCGGTGGTCAGGCCCATCAGGGCCGAGAGGGGCATTTGGCCCTCGGCCAGCAAAAGCCCGTTTAGGCGGGCCAGAGCCGACTGTTGCTCCAGGGCGGCTAGGCAGGCGGCGGCGGCGTGGTCAGGCCGCTCCAGCAGGGGCGCGCCCCAGAAGGCCATGATGGAATCCCCGCCAAATTTATCCAGAATACCGCAGGAGGAAGAGATAATGGGCTCCATGGTCTCGAAATAGCGGTTGAGGGAGGCCACCAGAGCTTCCGGGCTGATGTGCTCAGCCAGGGTGGTGAAGCCGACCAGATCGGAAAAAAAGACGGTCATCTCCCGCCGCTGGCCGCCCCGGGCCAGGGATTCGGGGTGGCTGACAATCTGTTCGGCCAGCTCGGGGTTGACGTAAAGGCTCAGGGCGGTCAGGCTGGTGCGGGCCGCCTGCCGGCTCTCAATCGAGCGCAGACTAAAGGCGAAGATTTGGGCCAGGCCCAGAGCTAGAGCCCCGGGCAGGATGGGCAGGTAAAGGCGGCCGGCCACAAAAGCGGCCCCGGCCAGGGCCAGGTAAACCGGCAGGATGGCGGCCGGCAGACGCAGGCCCGGGTAGGGGCCATAGCGGCGGGTCAGCACCAGGGGAAACAGGGCCAGCCCGGTCAGGGCCAGCAGGCTGAAAAAAGTCCAGGGCTGGCCCAGCATCAGGAAATCGCGCTGCTCCAGCAGACTCAGCACCGCCTGGGCGGTGATTTCCACGGTGGTGTCCCCGTCGCCGGTTTGTCCGGAAAAAGGGGTGGCCCAAGTGCCCCGGTTGAGAAAATTCAGCTCCCCGATGAGCACCAGTTTGCCCTCAAACTGCTTGAAGAAACCGGCGTTGGCCTCAAAAGCGGCCGTCCGGCGGTAAACATCCAGAAAACTGGCCACCGGCACGGCCTCCGGCCGGGGGTCAAAGTCAATAAATATATCCCCGGCCGGCTCCGGCAGATCCGGCCGCAGAGCTCTGGCCGCCAGAAAGGAGAGGCTCAGGCAGCCCACCGAGCTGGCGCAATCAGGCCAGCGGACAGGCAGGCGCCGCACATGGACATCATCATCCCGCTTTAGATTCAGAAAGCCGAAGCTCTGCGGATCCATGGACAGGAGGTAGTCGGTGGCCGGCAGGACAATCTGGCTCGGCCGCCAGGAAACGCCGCTGACCAGGGATAAATTATGTAATTTTCTGAGAGAGTCAAACCAGAGCCGGACATCTTCCGGCGGCGAAAAATCATTGCGGAAGCGGGGCAGAATCCGGGTCAGGGCCACGCCTTTGGCCCCGGCGCGGTCAAGGGCCTTGATAACCTCCAGGTAATAGTGGTGCGGGAACAGCTCGGGCACGGCCAGAGGGGCGAAAGCGAGGGTGTGGTCATCAATGGCGATGATGACCACCGGGGAATCATGCGGGTCATCAGCGCGGGGCAGCAGGCGGGCTCTGGTCTGGAGCAGCAGATCATAGGTGATGTCCATGACCTGCTCAGCCGGGCGGGAGGAGAACAGCAGGCTGACCAAAAGACTGATGATGAAAGCGGCCAGCACAACCAGGGGCAGACGCCCCCGTTCTCTGTTTTTAAAGCGGCCCGTCAGACCCCGGGCCGGCCATCGGCGTAAATGGAGCATGTCTTACTTCAGCGGGACTTTCCCTGACATATAATATCAATGTTATACGGCGCGTGGCGACTAGCCCCCGGATATTACCACAAGGGAGGGAGTATGGGCAACTCCATCGGCCGCGTGGCCGCCGCCTGGGCAGTCAGCCAGGGCGGTCGGCACCGTGTCGGCCACCGTGGCCGGCCCCAGCCGCCTGGAGAATAGCCTTATAAATCCCGCCTACAGCCCCCTAAGGGCACGCTACAAAATAGCTTGACGAGTTATTGTCTGGGAGATATTTTATAATTCCAATTGCCTTGAAATTCATTCACCGGAAGAGCCGTAAAGTTCTGATCGAACGCAACCTAAAAAATATCCATAGGTCACGCAGCCAAAAGGAGAAGCTATGAGACACAAATTTTTTATTATATTTTGCGCAGTGAGCCTACTATTGCTGCAAGCCTTTCCCCTACAAAAACTTCAAGCGGAACCCGCAGCGGATACTTCCAATCCGATATTATCAACAACTGAGACAACTATGCCACAAGCGCAGACGCAAACCCCTGCTCCCAAGGAAATGTCTGCTCCCTTGAGTGAACTTATTTCTGCTGAGGATTTAGCTGCGTATTTTGATGAATACCCAAACGCTGTAATGCTGTTGAGCGACGGCGTTTCTCAAATTGTCTTCAACGAGCCGTTTTCAACACAGCGCCTTTCGCCCTATTCCACATTCAAAATTTGTAATTCGTTAATCGCTCTGGAAGAAGGAGTCGTTAGTATTGACGACTCGCAGCGCCGATGGGATGGCACAGAGTACAACCGGCGAGAATTAATGCAAGACCAAGATATGGCTTCCGCGATTAAATACTCAGCCGTGTGGTACTACCAGCAACTGGCAATAGAAGTTGGTGAAACCGCTATGCAAACCCGCCTTAATGCTGTCGGCTATGGTAATATGGATATTTCGGGTGGCATAGATAAGTTTTGGCTGTATTCGTCGCTCCTTATCTCCTCCCAAGAGCAATTGGATTTCATTATTCGCCTCTATCGTAATGAATTGCCGTTTTCACGGGACAATATGGAATATGTGAAATCAATCTTGCGTCAAGATGCCTATCCAATTGAAATCTACGGCAAAACAGGGTCTTCGGGCGATGGAAACGGCTGGTTTGTCGGCTATACCTTACTAAATGAAAAGCCCTATTTTTTCGCCGTTTATATCGAAGGAACGGACGCGAGCGGCGCTTTGGCACGCGATAAAATAGCCGAGATTCTCAGTAAATTTTGAACAAATGAGGTAACCGTTCACCTTGGCTCAATAATGCCATATTACTGATGCGCATGCAAGTGCAAAGCGCAACGGATCGACAGCCAAAAGAAAGCTGAATCTAACCCGAGTTAAGGTACAAGTTGAGGAGTGATGGCGGTGTTTGCCCTGTATAAAAGGCGTTGATGAACTGGCGCAGGAATTGGTAGAGAAAATATTTTCTCACAGTGCAGGTGGCGTTGGCCCTCCCGATATGGTCAGACCAAACCTTGACTCTACCCCCACATTTTTGACGCACACCTCTACCGTGATCGCCTGTTTGCCACTCTGAAAAAATGTGTGCTATAATAAAAAGGTAATATTAAGACATGGAGTGCCCAATTTTAATTATGATCATTACCCAGACCCAGGAAGGCAAGGCCTTAACCCTCCGGCTTGAGGGGCGGCTGGATGCGCTGACGGCCCCGGAACTGCAAAAGGAGCTGATTCCGCTGTTTGAGGCCCATTCAGAGATAGTGCTGGATTTTGCCGAGCTTACCTACGTATCCTCGGCCGGCCTGCGCGTTTTGCTGATGGGGCAAAAGGCGGCCACCTCAAAAAAGGCCGTTTTTACCCTGGTGAACGTGTTGCCCCAGGTTATGGAAGTCTTTAAAATGACTGGCTTCTCCGGAATTTTAAACACCAGATGAACGGCCGGCTAGCGGGGCCGCTCGCCCTTTAAGGCCTTTTTCCTTTTTTTATCCTCATACATGCGCGCGTCGGCCAGTTCCAGCACCGCGCTGATGGAAAAACCTCTTTCGCCGTAAGCCAGGCCGATGGCGGCCACACAGGTGATGTTGTCGGGCCGGCGGTTCATGGTGTCCAGGTGGCTTTGCCAGGCCTGACTTAACCGCTCTAAATCGCCCTCGCCGCTCCTGGCGTTGGGAACCAGGACGGCAAACTCATCCCCCCCCAGTCTGAAGCTGAGGCTGTCCTCGGTGAACACCGCCGTCAGGCTCTCGGCCATCTTTTGCAGCAGTTTGTCCCCGGCGCTGTGACCGATTTCATCGTTATATTTTTTCAAGTCATTGACGTCAAAGAAAAGCACCCCGACCGTTTCGCAGTCCGCGCTGATTTTTTGGGTGGCCAGCCTGAATTTGGTCCGGTTATACAGGCCGGTCAGGATGTCGTGTTCACTGTTCCAGGCAATTCTTTCCTGCAAAATAGCGTTGCCGACGGCCATGCTGATAATGCCGGCTATGGCCGAGGCGTCGTTATCGTCCAGCCCGGCGCTAACCCATTTAGGGTCGCCTATCAGGATACAGAACGGCTCGGAGTCAGCCTCGGACATACAGGTCAAGACCGGGCGGTCAGTCGCCAGGCCCAGGGTTGCGCCATCTTCTTCGGAAACGCCCGGGAGAATAGAGCCCAGGGTTGGGCCGCAAAGATTGGCCAGGGTCTCTTTCACTCCCTCTCTTTTCAGAGACGAACGCGCATTGGGGGCCAGACGCCAGACGCCGTCTAACCCCGGCAAATCAGCTGAAAAAAGCAGGGCCTCTGATTTGAAATAGTCAGCGATAAAGGAAAGCAGCTCGGCCAGGTCGGCGAATCGCCCGGCTATCAAGCTATTTTGAAATGAAAATAACTGTTTATAAAAAGATATCTGCCCCACGGCATCATTCAAAAGGTGGGTGTGTTCGCTGAGGTCGTGCATCACGCAGACCCGGCGGCGCCCGCCGGGATCATTAATAATAGACTGGCTCAACTCATAACGTCCGCCATCCTGGGCTAAAGCTGATTCGACGGGATTGGAGCCCATATCTTCCGAAAAGGGGAGACAGTAGGCGCAGGGCTGATCCAGGCCGAAAAGACGCTGGTGGCACGGCCCCCTCTCTGGCCCGGCCCTGAACCGGGCGGCAAAAGGAGGGCTCTCCCATAAAATTTCAAAGGTGGCCGGGTCGGTTACATACACCAGCAGCTGATTACTCAGATGGGCGTTTATCTCATTGGGCGTGGACATGATGGCCCTCCTCATTGGTCAAGGCTCACCCTCAAAAGAGTCAGGGATTGAGCTCGTTATACAGATCCACCAGCTCGCCCAGCTTGTGCCCGAAATTTTCCGGGGTGCCGGCGCTCTCTTCCGGCACGCTCCCCAGGCTGGTGTTTTCCTGGCGATATTCCATGAGCTGACTGGCCGAGGCCAGGGCCACCCAGGCGGCTTTGCTGTAGGCTTCCAGCTCGGCGGGGGTGAGCTTTTCCGCCTCCAGCTTTTCCGGGGAGTCCCCGGCCAGCCGGTCAAACTCAGCGATATTTTTTGAAAATTCATCGTAAAGCGGGCGAAACTCATCCAGGGTCACCGTCCCCAGATTGCCGGAAGTGACTCCCCGGCCGCTCAGGAAATCCTGCAAACTCTGGCCGGCGTCCACCAGTTTCAGCATGGCCGAGCGCAGGGGCCGGCCCTGGTCGGCCAGGGCCTGAATATCGCGCTGGCGCCGCTCCGCGTCCTCCTTGTGCAAAACTTCCCAAAACCGGCCCCGGGAGGCCTCCAGACCCAGATAGGCTTTATAGATGCTGGCGTGAAGTTCCTGGTAGCTGTCCGGGGAGAGGCGGCCCGATTCGTGATATGTCCGGGCCCTGGTCAGGCCGGCCCAAAGCTGCTTGAGGTGCAGACTCATCTCGTAGGTGGCCTGGTCCAGAGCATTGTCCGAATCGGCCGCCTGGCTCAGGGCCTGGTCAATCTCCGTGGCCAACTCCTGGTTGGCCATCAGGGTGGAGAGAAAGTCGGCCGCGTATTCCGTCTGATCCGGCTGGCGATACTCCGAGCTGTAGCCGAAAATGCGGAAATAGTTGCGCAGAGCCGGGGTGAGATCAGTCTCCAGGTTGCGGCTGAGGTCAACGTATAGATTCCACTTTTCTATTTCGGCCGGCGGCTCGCCGGGGCCGGCCGGGCCGCCGGGCGGATCCTCGGCCGGGCAGCCGGTCAGCAGCAGAAGCGAAAACAGGAGAGGGATAATTTTATTGAGCATGATCACCTGATGTTTCCCGCAGCTTGGCCAGCCCCGGAATGATTTTTTTTAAATCCTGCCAGACGGCCGTTTTGATTTCTGGTGAGGCCAGCATATCCTCCAGGCCGTAAGTGACCCGCAGCCAGACGCCCGGAAGGCCGGGGAGGGTGTGGGAGCGGGTTCGCAAAGCCCCCAAGGGTTCCGGGAGGCCGCAGAGCTGTTGCCCCGGCTTTCGGCCCAGAGCCAGCACCAGTTTGGGGCGCAACCGAGCCAGCTCCCGCTGCAGTATCGGGCGGCACCTCTGGTCAGCGCCGCTGGCCGGGGCCTGGCCCTCGGCCGGCTGGCATTTGATTAGGGAAGTGAGGTAGTATTCCTCCGGGCCAAGCTTCAGGCCCTTCTCAATCATGGCCGTCAAAAGGGTTCCGGCCGCCGCCTCATACATGGCCGGCGTGGGGCCGACCACCACCACCAGAGGCCGATCCCCGCCCCGGCCCGGGACGGGCGGGGGGCCAGCCTGAGCCCCGGGGCAGGCCCGGCAGGCCCTGGTCAGGTCGGCCAGCCCGGCCAGGGTTCCGGCCGCCGGGGCCGGGGCGGATGAGACCGGCTCCGGCCACTCTTTCCAGGGCAGACCAGCCACCCCCAGAGCCTCAAAATAGTCGAGCTGGTTGATCAGGGCCCGGGTCAAGCTCTCGGCCTCGGCCCAGAAATCAGCCGGGTCAGCCCCCGGGGCGGGAGTCATCTTTCAGACTCATAGCGGGGCGGGGGCGCGGCCCGGTCATAGGGTTTGGTGAAATTAAGGCCGTTCCAGGTCAGGGGCAGGAGCCCGAAAGAGGGCAGAAAATCATTGCAGGCCGAGGCGTAAACCGTGGTGGCCGTGACAATATCCAGGCCGCTGGGGTTGTGGGCGCTGGCGTTGCAGAGCAGGCACTGGCCATACTCGGGGGCCAGGGCGGCCAGGGCTTTGACCGCCCGGGGGTCAACCATGGTGTCCGGGGCCACAAAATCGAGAATGGAAATGGGGGGCAGGTAATCCCGCAACTCCACCCTGGTCAGGCCCAGATGGTCGTAGCGAAAAAGAGCCAGATTAAACAGGCAGCTGTCGTCAATGGGCGCTGTCCGCTGACGGCCCCGGCAAATGGCCAGGAGCTGTAAATTGTGGCCGTTAAACAGTTTGTAGGTGATGTCGCCAAAGCCCGGCCGGTGGAGGATCATCAGGGTCTTGGAGAGGAGCTGCACCCAGGGCTGGGCCGGGTCGGGGGCCGGGCTGCGGCCGGAGGCCTCCGGGGCGGTAAAGGCGGTGGGCAGCAGGGTCTGGCGCTCGGCCCGGGTGTAGCCGCCGCATTCCCGGTCGGGCAGCATCATAAAAATTTCCGAGACCTGGAGCTCATCTAAGGCCAGGGCCGGAGCGGGGCCTAGGCCCCAGAGCGACCAGAGGGCGGCCAGGGCCCACAGGGCCGACGGCTTCACCGGTTCACCCGCCGGGGCTCAATGTCCCAGCCCTGGCTGAGGGCCCGCTCCAGCACTTTTTCGGCCAGCCAGAAATCAAACTCGTCGTCAATATCCACGTTTTCTTCCCGGCTGGTGACCAGGGCGCCGGCCCGGCGGCCAAACAGGCTTTGAGCCAGCACGGTCTCCCGGGTGCTGACAATGACGCTGCCGTCATTGACAAAGACCGACTTGATGTCCTGGCGGCGGTGCTCCACGCCGTGGGGCGGGTAGAGGAGCTGCTCAAAGCCGGTGGCCATGGAATCCCACAGGCCATTTTTAAAGGCGGTGATGACCCGGTCAACCAGGCCCGGGGAGCGCACCGGTGAAGTGGCCTGCAACAGCACCGACCGGTCAGCCCCGGTGGCCGCCAGGGCGTGGGCAATGACTTCCCGGCTCAGGGCCGCGTCCCCGGCCAGTTCCACCGGCCGCTCCAGGACTTCGGCCCCGTAAAGGCGGCTGATGGCCGCGATTTCCTGGTCTTCGGTGGAGACCACCAGGCGGTCAAGAAGCCGGGCCGCCAGAGCCGCCCGGATAGTCCAGGCGATCAGGGGATGGCCGCCCATGGGCCGGATATTTTTGCGGGGGACGCCTTTGGAGCCGCCCCGGGCCGGGATAATGCCCAGAAAAGTCATGCGCTCACCGTTTCCGTAGTTTTCCGGCCGGCCAGGATCAGGAGGCGGCTGCCCCACAGCTTCTGATGAATCAGCTCCGGGGTCAGCTCGTCCCAAAAGGCGGGCGACCGGCCACTGTAAGGGTTTTCAAAACCAAGGTAGTTGTTGATGGCGCCCAGCTCGGTGATGACCGTCTCCTGCTCCAGCGCGACCAGATCCACGCTGTCCAAAAGCCGGGTCAAAGAGCCCAGATCAAAATGGTTGAGGTGGGAATGGCCCCCGAAAGTGTTGCTCTTGTCCTGGAGCAGACGGGTCACCAGCGAGCCGGCGTTGGGCACCAGGATCAGGATCAGCCCGTCCGGGGTCAGGAGGCGGCGGGCCTCGGACAGCACTGCCCGGGGATCGGGCAGATGCTCTAAAACTTCCCAGAAACTGATGAGGTCAAAGCTGCGGGGGGGCAGGTCAGACAATTCCAGATGTTTGACAATCACCTGAAAGCCCTGCTCGGCCAACAACCGGGAGTTGGCCATATTCAGCTCCAGGGCGGTGGATGACCAGCCCTCTTCCTCAGCCAGGCGGACAAACCCGCCGGAGCCGCTGCCGACATCCAGAAGATGGCGGCCAGTCAGCCGGGCGGCGGCCATTTCCAGGCCGTAGAGATATTTGAGCCGATCCAGATCCATCTGGGGGGCGGAATTGAGCACGGCGGCCCAGGCCTGTTCCTCCCGCCAGTATTTATCCAGCACATCGCCCCGCAAAACGAGGCTGACGTAGATCAGGCCGCAGACCTGGCATTTGACGTGGCGGAAGCCATCTTTGACAAACAGCCCGCAGGCGGGCGGCGTGTCGCAGACCGGGCAGCGGCGGGCCTGGGTCAGGTCGGAGCGGATCAGGCCGGTAACCTGGTCAATGGCCCACAAAAAGGGGCGGGATTTAGAGGCCAGCCGGCCGGTGGTCTGGTTGAAGTTGGCCGTGCCATAAACCAGAGAAGCGTCAAAGGCGTTTTTACGGGCCAGCCGGGCCGCCGGGTCGTCCAGCCAGGCCGGGGTGCATACAGTTGGGCTCACTTGCGGTTTTCTCCCGTGGGGTTCAGATCTCGCGGCCGCAACCGGGCGGCCAACTGAGTCTGCGCTTGTTCCAGTTTATACAAATCGCGGTAATATTCAACAAAAACCGGCACCGCCTCAGGCAAACGGCTGTTTTTTAAAATATTTTCCAACCATTGCCACTCCCTGGGCCCGGGGGCCAAGTGAGTGTCCACCGCCTGGAGGCCCCGGCCACGGTTCCCCGGCAGCCAGGGCCGGGACAGGTGAATCTCAGCCACCCGCTCCAGGGGCAGGGCCGTCAAATAATCCAGAGGCTCCACCCCCAGATGGTAGGCGGTCACCGCGCCGTGGGCCAGATCCAGAGCCAGGCCGAGATCAAATTCCTCCAGATAAGCCCGGATAAAAGCGGGCTCGGTGATGTGGCCATAGAGCCCGGTGGGATAAAAGTTGTAGTTCTCAGCGGCCAGCGGCCCCTGGTAAAAACAACGGATAAATTTTATGGATGATTCGGTGTGGCGCCGGATGGCCGTAGGCCCCAGGGGCGGGCCGAGGGGCAGGAGACCCTGGTGGCGGCGGGCGGCCGGCCCCAGATCAAAGCTGAGCAGCTCCACCGGGCGGTCAGCCAGATAGCGAGCCAGGCCCTCGCGCCGGAATGCCGGCTGGAAATCAGCCAGCACCGGCCCCAGGCCCCAGTGCAACATCCGCCGATGGTCAGGGGCCAGCCAGTCCGGCTCCGGCTGAGCCCGGAGCGACCAGATGGCGGCGCCGGCCGCCAGCCGCCTAAGCCGGGGCCCGGGCCGGCGGTGGAAAAGGTGAGAGATGACCAGCCCCGGCTCAGCCATCAGCGCCGCCGGCGGGCCCGCCGGAGACAGCGGCCCAGGTTACCGCCTCGCCCGGGGTCAGAGAGGTGGTCAGCACCCGGCTGGCCAGGCCGGCCAGGTCGTCCGGCCCCAGGAGGGGCCCGGCCGTGGGCGGCGGGCGGCGCAGGGCCAGATCAGCCGGGGCCAGCCGGTGGCCGGCCGGCAGGTGGCCAGCGGCCACCACTGCCCGGCGGATAACCGGCCGGATGGGGCTTTCCAGGGGATGGGGGGCTTTGACGGCCTCGCCCAGGGCCTGGCGGCTCAATTCCGCCCAGCGCGCCAACTGGCGCAGATCCTCCGGCTGGGCGGAGATGCGGTTATCGCCGCCGGGCAGGCCCCGGTTTAGGGTGAAATGTTTTTCCAGGGCCACCGCCCCCAGGGTGATGGCCATTTCAGCCACTTCCAGCCCCAGGGTATGGTCGGAATAACCAGCGGCCAGGCCGGCGGCCAGCCAGTTGACCATGACCGCCAGGTTGGCCGCTTCCGGGGGGGCCGGGTAGAGGGAGGCGCACTGCAGAAGCACCAGCTGATCCCGGGCCGGGGCCAGCAGAGCCAGGGCTCTGGCCACTTCAGCCTCCTCGGCCGCCCCGGTGGACACAAACAGGGGGCGGCCGGCCTCAGCCGCCAGCCGGAGGAGATCGGTGTTGGTCAGGTCACCGGAAGATATTTTTATAAAATCAGCCCCGGCCTCCCGGGCCAGGGCCAGGCCCTCCCGGTCAAAGACCGTCAGGCCGGCGGCCAGGCCCAGCTTTTGGGCCTGAGCCACCAAATCGCCCAGCTGCTCAAAAGGCAATTCCTCAGTGGCCAATTCCTCATAATAGGGGCTTTGGGAACTGATAAAATCAGCCGTGCAATAGGCCTGAAACTTGACTGCCCCGGCCCCGGCCTCCCGGGCGGCCCGCACCATCCGACCGGCCAGAGCCGGGTCGCCCCCGTGGTTGCCCCCGATTTCAGCCACTAAAAAAACAGGGCACCCCTGGCCAAGGAAACGCCCACCTACATTTATGGCCCTATTCATGTATTTATTTTAACATTACCGGCTGGGATTGTAAACCGGCCTTGACATTTGGCTAAAAATGGCTAAATTACCTTTATAGCTTTTGAAAGCTGCAAGGAGATATTATGCCGATTTATGAGTATCACTGCGATCAATGTGGCGAAACTACTGAAATGTTGCAAAAATTTTCCGATGACCCGCTGACGGTCTGCCCGGCCTGCGGCGGCCATATGGAAAAGCTGATGAGCATGAATAGTTTCAAACTCAAGGGTAGCGGCTGGTATGTGACTGATTACGCCGGCAAAAGTGGCCCCAAGGCCGATGAGGCCAAAAAGCCGGCCGCCTCGTCCCCGGAGACCCCGGCCGCCTCTAAAACCGAGACCCCGGCCCCGGCCAAACCAGCGGCCACGGCTTAATTAATGATAGTCATTTTAACTGGGGCCGGCATCTCCAAAGAGAGCGGGCTGGCCACTTTTCGCGATGCCGATGGCCTGTGGGCCGATATGCGGGTAGAAGACGTAGCCACCCCGGGCGGCTTTCGGCGCAACCCGGGCCAGGTCTTGAAATTCTATAATGACCGCCGGCGGGAACTGGCCACGGTGGCCCCCAACGCCGCCCACCTGGCTCTGGCCAGACTGGAGGCCGAGTGGCCGGAAGAAGTGCTGGTGGTCACTCAGAATGTGGACGATCTGCACGACCGGGCCGGCTCTAAAGCCCTCCTGCACATGCACGGCGAGCTGTTGAAAGCCCGCTGCCAGGCTTGCGGGGCCATCCTGCCCTGGACGACTGACTTCGGGCTGGAGGATGTCTGCCCCCAGTGCCGGGGACAGGGCGTTTTGCGGCCCCACATCGTCTGGTTTGAGGAAGTGCCTCTTTATATGGACGAAATTGAAAGAGCTTTAAGCCGTTGCCGCACTTTTGTCTCCATCGGGACCTCCGGCAATGTCTATCCGGCGGCCGGCTTTGTCCGCCTGGCCCGGCACGCCGGTGCCCAAACCGTGGAATTGAATCTGGAATCCTCCCAAGGGGCCGCCAGTTTCCACACCGGTCTCTACGGGCCGGCCACCCGGATCGTGCCCCAATGGGTCGAGGAAACTCTGGCCAGGCGAAGGTCAGGCCTCGGCTAAAATCGTGTCGTGTTTGAAATTGAGATCGTCCCGGTTGGGCCAATCCAGATTGTAGTGGAGGCCGCGGCTCTCTCGCCGGGTGCGGGCGCTGCGGATGATGATGTCAGCCACCTGGGCGATATTGCGCACTTCAATTAGATCAGCCCCCACCTCATGGCCGGTAAAAAATTCCTCAATCTCGGCCTTGACCAGGGCCAGACGATCCGCCGCCATTTTCAGCCGGTAGTCCGAGCGGACAATCCCCACGTAATTCCACATAAAGCGCCTGATTTCATCCCAACTGTGGGCAATGACCACCGCCTCCTTGGGCGTCCGGCCCAGACGGCCGTTGGGCCAGGCCAGATCCTGGCTCAGCCGGGCCGACCGGGCGGCCGGCTGATTGGCGATCTCGGCCCGGCCGGCCCGGGCCGCCTGGTCGGCCATGACCAGGGCCTCCAGCAGACTGTTGGAAGCCAGGCGGTTGGCCCCGTGGAGGCCGGTGGCGGCCACCTCGCCGATGGCGTAGAGGCTCTGGATATTAGTGCGGCCGTCCAGATCCACCAGGAGGCCGCCGCACTGATAATGGGCGGCCGGCACCACCGGGATGGGCTGGGCGGTCATGTCAATGCCCAGGGCCAGACAGGTGCTGTAAATTTTGGGGAAGCGATCCCGGATAAAAGCCGGATCCTTGTGGGTGATGTCCAGAAAGACGCACTCAGCCCCGCTTTTTTTCATCTCGGCGTCAATGGCCCGGGCCACGATGTCCCTAAAGGCCAGATCACCCAGGGGGTGGTAATTTTTCATGAAGGGCTGGCCGTTTTTATCCACCAGGATGGCCCCCTCCCCGCGCACGGCCTCGGAGATGAGAAAATTGCGGGCCGCCGGGTGATAGAGACAGGTGGGGTGGAACTGGATGAATTCCATATTGGCCGCCCGGGCCCCGGCCCGGAAGCCCATGGCCAGGCCATCGCCCGTGGCCCCATCGGGGTTGCTGGTGTAAAGATAGACCTTGCCCGAGCCCCCGGTGGCCAGCACCACAATGCGGGCCCCAAAGGTCGCCACCCGCTCTTTTTCAATATCCAGCACATAGGCCCCGATGGCGGCCGGGAGGCCATGGCGGTCTTCAGCAATAATATCCAGGGCCTGAAAATGCTCGTAGACGGTGATGTTGGGCTCGGAGAGGGCCTTTTCGATCAATGATTTCTGCATGGCCTGGCCGGTCATGTCCTTGGCGTGAATGATCCGGCGGCGGCTGTGGCCGCCCTCCTGGCCCAGCTCCGGCCGGTCGGGATGATCGACGCTGGCCGAGAAAGGCACCCCCATGTCTATCAGCTCCCGCACCAGACGCGGGCCGTTCTCCACCACCACCTGGACTGTTTCCGGGTGGCACAGGCCCACCCCGGATTCGAGGGTATCCTTAATGTGATATTCCACCAGATCGTCATCGCCCAGCACGGCGGCTATGCCGCCCTGGGCCAGATTGGTATTGGTTTCGTCAATGGCCCGCTTGCAGATGACGTTGACGGTGCCGTGCCGGGCGGCTTTTAGAGCAAAACTCAGGCCGGCCACGCCCGTGCCGATGACCAGATAGTCGGAAATGATCAACATGGTCAATCCTCATTTATGGCAATGATGCTGAAAGAATCATTCTACAACTTAGTCGCCGGTTTGGCAACCTAATGGCGTAAGTCCGAGGGCGGGGGCACGGGGGGCCCGACAGTGGAAAGATCGGGGGCGGCCGCCTTTTCCATGGTGGTGTCAATCAGCATCCGCTCCACCTCGCCCGGGGAGCGGGGCGGGGGGCTGGCGGCCGGGGGCCGGGCCGGAGCGGGGCGCGGGCGGGGCAGGGGTCGGGCCGCCCCGGGGCTGCCGGAAGCGGCCGCCCGGGGCGGGAGGGCGGTTTCATCATCCCAGATCATGATGCTGACCCGGCGGTTGATGGGGTCATTGGGGTTCTTTTCATCCAGAGGCTGGGTGGCGGCGTAGCCGGTGACTGCGGTCAGGCGGGAGTCAGCCACGCCCTGGGAGGCCAGATACAGGCGGACGGCCGAGGCCCGGGCCGTGGAAAGCTCCCAGTTGGTCATGCGCTGGCCGGCAAACTGCAAGGCGTCGGTGTGGCCCTCAATGGAAATTTTATTGGGCAGACGGGCCAGGCGATCACTGACCACCTTCAGGATGGCTTTAGCCGTGGGGGTCAGGGCCGGCCCGCCGGAGCTGAACATGGGCGCCCCGTCTTTATCCACTATCTGAATGCGCAGGCCACCCTTGGCCCTTTCCACCAGCACCTGGCCGGAGGCTTCTTCGCCCAGGCTCTCCTGTATTTCCGCATGGAGGTTGTCCGAAAACTGCTGCTGGCCGGGGGTCAGCGAACCATCGGCCAGCCCCGGGCCAGTGTCGCCGCTGCCCTCGCCGCCATCCACCCCGGCCGGGAGGCTGTTTAAATTCTGCAAAAAATCCTGGGTCAGGGCCAGGAGAGCGGCCATCTGGCCATCGGAGGCTTCCTCCTCCTGGGGCTCGGCCTCGGTCTTCACTTTGGCGTCGCCGGCGGTCATGGGCCGGAAACAGCCGCCATCCAAAACGCTGGGGCCCTTGGAGCCGCCCTCGGTGAAGGCCGAGGGCAGGCCGCCGTTAAAGACTGCGTCCTGCAGGGTCAGCTCGTTAAAATAATCGGCCAGGGCCGCCCGGCCCTGCTCCGAGGAAATGGCCAGGAGCCACATCACCAGAAAAAAGGCCATCATGGCGGTGACAAAGTCAGCGTAGGCCACTTTCCAACTGCCGCCGTGGTGCCCGCCATGACCCTTTTTAATGATCTTCTTGATGATGGGCGGTTTTTTATCGGCGCTCATATTTTATTTCTTGACCGACTTGAGCAACTCTTCCAGCTCTTCATAGCCGGGCCGGCAGTTAGTGGGAATGGCCCGCCGGGCAAACTCAATGGCCAGAATCGGCGGCATGCCTTTGGCAAAGGCGGCCAGCACGGATTTGGAGACCTTTAAAATATTGTTGAAGTCATCGGCCTGGTTTTCCAGAGCTTTGGCCATGGGGGCCATATAGCCGTAACTGAGAAGCAGGCCCAGGAAGGTGCCGCAGAGAGCCGCGCCCACGCTGGCCCCCAGCACTTCGGGCGGCTCTTTCATCAGGCCCATGGTGGTGACGATACCCAGCACGGCGGCCACGATGCCCAGGCCCGGGAGGGAGTCGGAGACCGTGGTCATGGCCGAGGGCACCAGGCCGCCGTGGTGCTCGTGGACATCGGTGTCAATATCCATCAGGTTTTCAAACTCGTGGGGCTCGATATTGCCGCTGACAAAGACCTTGAGGTTGTCGGCCAGAAACTCCTTTAAGTGGTGATTTTTGAGAATGGAGGGGTATTTGCCGAAAATAGCCGAGCTGTCGGGCTTGTTGGCGTGCTCTTCCAGGGCCAGCATACCTTCCCGGCGGGCGATGGACAGAAACTCAAACATGAGGAGCAGCACATCGACATACTGCTCTTTTTTGTATTCCTTGCCGGTGAAAACTTTGGGGAGCTGGGAGAAAGTCTCTTTGATCAGAGACATGGGGTTGGCCATGAGAAAGGAGCCAAAGGCCGCGCCGCAGATGATGACCACTTCGTTGGGTTGCCAGAGCAGCGCGATGACGCCGTGGTGCATGGTGTAGCCGACCAGAACGCAGGTGATGACGAGAATAAAACCAACTGGCGCCATATTTGAACTCCAACTTTAACGAAAGCTATAACTCCGGACTAGACTAATCGGCATAATCGCCGCCCAAGTAAAATATTAAGGTCTCATTTGATGTTTAAACGGATATTCTCGGCGACAAAGGGCAGTTTGGTCAGATCGGCCGCCCGCCCGGGCGGGAAGGGAAACTCTTTTTTATCGCGGCGGGGGATGACGTGCAGGTGCCAGTGATCCACCGCCTGGCCGGCTGCGGCCCCGTTATTTTGCAAAAGATTAAAGGCCTCCACCCCCAGCCCGGCCATGGCCGCCGCCGCAAGGCGCTGGGCCAGGGGCAGGGCCCTGACCAGCACCGCCTCGGGCACCTCGCCCAGAACCGGGTAATGGGCCCGGGGCACGATGAGGAAATGGCCTTCGGTCTGGGGGGTGATATCCATAAAGGCCAGGAAGACGCTGTCCTCATATATTTTGATGGACGGGATGCGCCCGGCGGAAATCTGGCAGAAAACGCAACCTTCCACGGGCTGGCCACTCTGATGCGGGGCTGGGCTCATAACCTCTGGCCTCCTCCTGCTTCGGCAAAATTTTGAACTAGTTGATTATACACCGCCAAAGGCTCAAAATCAATGGGGCCTTGACCTGAGCGATGCCTCCGGTATATAATAAATGACATTGTTATTTGATCTTAAACTGCTCCGGAGGTTTCCATATGGATCCTGTTATTTTATCCCGGCTGCAATTCGCCCTGGCCACTTTTTTTCATTTCCTGTATGTGCCCCTGACTCTGGGGCTGGCCCCGTATATCGCCGTAATGGAAACGCGGTATGTCAAAACCGGCCAGGAAATTTACAAAGCCCAGGCCAAATTCTGGGGCCGGATTTTTCTCATCAATTTCGCGCTGGGGGTGGTCACCGGCATCACCCTTGAGTTTCAGTTCGGCACCAACTGGGCCGAATATTCCAAGGGCGTGGGCGACATCTTCGGCTCCCTTTTAGCCATTGAAGCCACCATGGCCTTTTTCCTCGAATCGACCTTCATCGCCGTCTGGGCTTTCGGCTGGGACAAAGTCTCCCCCAAAACTCACCTGACCGCCATCTGGCTGGTGGCCGGGGCCGGCCTGATCAGCGCCCTGTGGATCCTCCTGGCCAACGGCTTTATGCAAAACCCGGTGGGCTATCAGGTGGAGGGGCCTCTGACGGCCAATGGCGAGCTGGCGGCTGGCAGCCGTCTGGTGCTGGACAGCTTCACCGCTGTCCTGACCAACCCTTACGGCTGGGCCATGTATGCCCACACCGTCCTGGGGGCTCTGACCCTGTGCGGTTTCCTGGTGATGGGCGTTTCGGCCTGGCACCTCTTCCTGCGTAAAAATGTGGAGTTTTTCCACACCTCCTTTAAGTTAGGCCTGTGTTTCGCCCTGACTTTTTCCATTCTTTCGGCCCTGGCCGGCCACCAGCTGGGCCAGATCACGGCCAAATACCAGCCGGCCAAGCTGGCGGCCATGGAATCCCAGTGGGAGACCAGGCAGCCGGCCCCCATGCATATTCTGGTTATTCCACCTCTGGACGACAGCGAGGAAAACCTGGTGGAGGCCCTGCCCCTGCCCGGCGTTTTAAGCTTCATGGCCACCAACCATTTTGACTCGGAAGTCAAGGGCCTGAAGGCCTTTAAACCGGAAGACCGCCCGCCGGTCTGGCCGGTCTATCTCAGCTTCCGGCTGATGGTGGGTCTGGGCACCCTGTTTATTCTGGCGGCCCTCCTGGCCACGGCCTTCCGCCACCGCATTCCCGAGCTGAAATACTCCCTGCTCCTGTTCGTCCTCATGATCCCCCTGCCCTACCTGGCCCTGGAGCTGGGCTGGACAGTGACGGAAGTGGGCCGGCAGCCCTGGGTGGTTTATGATTTGCTGCGCACTTCCCTGGCCGGCAGCCCGGTGGACTGGTATCAGATAGCCGCTTCCCTGGCGGTCATGGCCGGGGTTTACACCCTCTTGACCATCCTCGGCTTTTACCTGATGGGCAAGGCCGCTTTAAGAGACCCGGCCCCCTGGGCGGCCAAGTGAGAAAGGGAGAGAGACCATGGAATATTTAGGCGACATCTGGTTTGTTCTCTGGGCGGTCTTGTGGGGCATCTACTTCGCCCTGGACGGCTATGACTTCGGCATCAGCATGCTGGTGCCGGCCCTGGGCCTGGGCACGGAAAAAGAGCGCGACACCATGCACCTGGTGACCGGCCCCTTCTGGGACGGCAACGAGGCCTGGCTGATCGCCGCCGGCGGAGTGACTTTCGCCGCTTTCCCCACGGCTTACGCCGTCCTCTTCGCCAGCCTCTACACCCCGCTGATGCTGCTCCTTCTGGCTCTCATCCTGCGCGGGATAGCGGCTGAATTTCGCCATCAACTGGCTGACCGGCAGTGGAGCCGGTTTTGGGACTGGGTCTCGGCCGGCAGCAGTTTTCTGGCCGCCCTGCTCCTGGGCGTAGCCTTTTCCAACCTCTTTCGGGGGCTGCCCCTGGATGGCGACAGCCTCTTTCAGGGCAACATTCTGAATCTCCTGCACCCCTACGCCCTCCTGGGCGGCCTCCTCTTTGTGCTTATGTTTGTGGTGCACGGTGCCATCTATCTGGCCAGCCGGGTCACCGGCGACCTGGAAAAGAAAGCCAGGCTGGCGGCCAAAGCGGCCTGGCCCCTGTTTTTCCTGAGCTTTCTGCTCTATGTGGTGCTGACCTTTTTCTGGGCCGGGCTGTCTAAAAACTATTTTGAGGCCCCCCTCCTCCTGGGTCTGCCGGTGGCCTGCCTGGTGGCTTTCGTGGCTTCGGGCCATTATCTCTACCGCAGCGGCGGCAACTTCCCGGCTGCCTTCCGCTACAGCGGCCTGGGCATTATCCTCCTGGCTCTAACCGGGGTGATGGGCATGTATCCCAACCTCATCCCCTCCCGGCTGGATCCTCTCGGAGCCCTGACCATCCAGAACTCGGCCTCCACCCCCAAAACCCTCCTGATTATGCTGGTGGTGGCCCTCATTTTTGTGCCGCTGGTCATCGCCTACCAGTGGTGGTCTCACCGGAAACTGACCCCGGAGAAGCTGAACCCTGAATACTGAGTGAGGGTCTAACCCCCAAAGCCCGGCCCACTGAGGCCGGGCTTTTTTTATTCCTTTATTTTCCAGCCGTCTTCTGTTATAATCCGCCTATCCACACAGACCTTTCTGACCGCCTCCTGGCGCTTTGACGCTCAAGCGGGTTTGAGACTTTCGGCGTCTGAGAAATCCGGCCGTCCGGCTCCAGCCTTAAGAAGCACCCGGCGGGCCAGAGTCAGGTGTGGCACAACCTATCCTTTTAAGGAGTCTATATGGAACGGGAACCGAAAAAATTCTCATCCCCGGAACCCATCAAGGCCAGCGACAGCGACGCCAAATTCCCCAAAGAAGTGGCCAAACTCGCCGGCACTGATCTGAACGCCTGCCTGACCTGCATGAGCTGCTCGGGCGGCTGCCCCATGTATCAGTACATGGATTACGGCCCCCACGGCATTATGCGCCTGGTGGTTCTGGGGCTCAAGAAAGAGGCTTTGACCTCCAACACTATCTGGCGCTGTCTGGGTTGCCACACCTGCGCCGCTGTCTGTCCCATGGCCATCAACATCGCCTCGGTCATGGATTACCTGCGCCAGGAGTGTCTGGCTGAAAAACTGCCGGTGGGCGACAAGCCCCTCTGGGAATTTCACCGCTGCATGATGAATACCATCAACCGCCACGGCCGGGTTCACAAGCTGGAGCTGATGGTTGAGCACAAGATCCGCAATCTGGGCCAGGGCCCCCAGGCCTGGTTGCAGGATGGCCCGCTGGGCACTAAAATGCTCCTGATGGGTAAGCTTCACCTGCTGGCTTCAAACGTCATGAGCACCGGGAAGGCCCAGGTTCGCAAGATCCTGGCCGCCGCGCCCTGGAAAAATTATTGAGAAAAGGAGGCTATTTATCATGAGTAATTACCTTTTGGAAGCCTCTTTTTTTCCGGGTTGCACCCTGAAGACCGGGGCGGACGAATCCCGCGAGCCCATGTACCTGGCTCTGGAAAAAATGGGGGTCAAGCTCTATGAGCTGGAAGACTGGAACTGCTGCGGTTCCTCCTCCGGTCACGCCATGGGTCACGAGGTGGCCACCTCTCTGGGGGCCCGCAACCTCTCCAAAGCGCCCCTGGGCCGGCCCATTGTCATCCCCTGCCCCAACTGTTTCCGCAATATCTCCACCGCCCGGCATCACCTGATTGAGGATCCGGCCACGCTCAAGGCCAATGAGGCCGAGTTTGGCCGCATCAATCTCACTGACCCGGTGCTCAATATTTACGACATTATCCACCATGTCTTCAACCTGGTGCGCATGGGCTCCTACACTCTGCCGGAGACCAAGCCCCTAAATGGTCTGAAGGTGGCGGTTTACTACGGTTGCGGGGCTATGTATCCCAAAGCGCTGCGGCCGGCCGGCCCGCCCCGGGACACCCTGGAGCGGATTATCCTGGAAATGGGCGGGGAACTGATCACCTGGCCCTGGCCCCACAAGTGCTGTAGCGCCTTTGCCTCGGCCGTCTACCCCGAAATCGCCGAGGATATGGTTTCCCAGATCATCACCGGTGCCCGGGAGCAGGGTGCCGAATGCCTGGTCACCAGTTGCGCCATGTGCCAGATGAACATTGAAATGCGCGAAATGCCCATGACCAACCATCTGCCCGTGTTGCACCTCAACCAGTTGCTGGCCCTGTTTATGGGGGTGAAGGCCAGTGAGCACGAGAAGTGGTGGAAACTCCACCTGGTTGACCCCAGGCCCCTGTTGCAGAAATACAATCTGTGGAACTGATGAAAAAAGAAGGCCGGAACCCCATAAAGGTTCCGGCCTTCCGGTCTTGAGCAATCTTTCCGGCTCTTAATATTCGTTGCGACGGGGACGGCGCTCGCCACGATCACCACCGCCGCCGCCACGGTCTTCGCGGCCGCGGGCTTCGTTAATCCGGAGGCTGCGGCCGCCGATTTCTTTGCCGTTCAGGGCTTCAATGGCCGCCAAAGCCGGCTCATCGTCCATTTCCACAAAGCCAAAGCCGCGGGGGCGGCCGGTTTCCCGATCATTGATCAGGTTGACCGAGTGGACGGCACCGTAAGGGGCGAACATATCGCCAACATCGTTAGAGTTAGAGCTGAAGGGCAGATTCCCAACATAAATCGTTTTCACCATGAGATATATCTCCGTCGCGCAATATTACCCCGCTCAAGGCGAGGTGTCTAGTTTCCGGTCAAAGGCCGAAAGGGTCTAGTTCGTCTAGTGTTGGCTATAAATATAACCAGCCGATGGGGTCAACGAGGGACGCCGCCGGCAACACTCTATCAAAAAAGCTGAATAAGGGAGACTTCTTAAGGAGGTCAAAATAAGAAAACGAGATCTGAGCAAAAGTCATCTGCCTGTTAAAAAGAGAAAGCGCCCTCTTTTGAATTATCATTATCAAATTGTCGGGCTTGTGAAAAAACTCAACTTCTTTTGGTACTCTAACAGACTTTTTCGGGAAAAGCAAGATATTTTTTACTGGCCGGGTTAAATTTTTTAGGGCTTCCGGCGGCAACGGCCAACGGCGCTTTAAAAAACTTGACCAATGGCGACCAGGCGGATATTATCAGAAGGTAATACTTTATAAGAAATAGGCCCCAATGTTTTCAGATCAGATATGTTAGTTTCTCCAAAATATAAGGAATCCCTCTCAAACCGGGCGGTCATTTCCCTTTTTTCAGGCGCTATGGGGCTTGATCTGGGTTTATCGCAGGCGGGACTAAACGTTAAAATCGGTCAGGATGTCGACAGCGATTGCATCGCCACCATGAAAGCCAATCACCGCGATGTTTTCACGGGAGATATTCGTCAGATACAGCCTCAGCAGCTGCTCAGCGCGGCCAGCCTGTCCCCGGCGGATCCATTCCTGGTCTGCGGCGGGCCGCCCTGCCAGCCGTTTTCAACCGCCGGCAAGCGTTTGGGTATTGACGACCCGCGCGGGAGCCTGTTCATGGATTTTATCCGAATGATTGACTACATGAAACCCCGCTTTTTCATCATGGAAAATGTCAAGGGCTTAATGTCCGCTCTATCGCGTCAAAACGCGGCTGTTGAAAAGCAATACAGTCTCTTCCCTGTAAGTGATAAATCTAAATTTATAAATGACTCCGTGCTTGAAATCGTCTTGTGTGAATTTGAAAAGCTGGGCTATAAAACTGTCTACGGCGTCCTTGACGCTGTAAATTACGGGGCTCCGCAGTTCAGGGAGCGTTTTGTGCTTTTGGGCAGCCGGGACAACGAGGATATTTTCCTGCCCATGCCCACCCACTTCCAAACGCACCAGGATCCCGCCTATCAGTGGGTGACGCTGAAAACCGCGATAGCGGATTTAGAAAGCGACCCTGGTGAATGCTCCTGTTTCAGTTCAGAACGGCTGGGCTATTTGCGAATGGTGCCGGAGGGCGGAAATTGGAAAAGTCTTTCGTCAGAGTTCGCAGAGAAAGCGATGGGGGGGGCCTATAACTCCGGCGGCGGCAAAGTCGGTTTTTATAGGCGGCTTTCATACGACCAGCCAGCGCCTACGCTCGTTACCTCGCCTGTCCAGAAGGCTTCAATGCTTTGCCATCCGACTCAGGACAGGCCCCTGAGCGTGAGGGAATACGCCCGAATACAACAATTTCCAGATGATTTTATTTTTTCGGGAAATATGATGAGCAAATACCGGCAAATTGGGAACGCCGTCCCCATCGGGCTGGCTAAGGCCCTCGGACAGGCGATTATCGCCGTTGCCGATGGCCTGGCGACTATTGTGACCAAAAGAGCGCGGGGAACAAACGTCCACAACAAAATCAGGAACGCCATTGAAATGGGGAGTATCCATGCCAATTAACGAGGGCTATGATGAGAGCGCGGTTGCCCTGGCCACCGCAGTAGCCCTCGAGGAGTTTTATAAGAGTCTGATCGCTGGCCTTGACCGGCTGAATATTAAAAAAATAATGCGGCGGAAGAATCCTTACCTTTTCAGGGCCAAATCCATTAATGGAGCGGCGCAAATTGTAGATGCGCTTCTCGCCGCCTTTATTTCCTCGTCCGAAGAAACCATCTTCGGCAATGTATTTTTCGAGCCGATAGCCGCCGCCGCCGCGCAAGGGCAAAAGGCTTTGGCCGAAGGCGTTGATATTATGGTCGAGCGGGAAAACACCATCTACGCTATCGCTGTAAAATCCGGGACAAGCGTCTTTAACGCCAACAGCCGAAAGCGACAGGAGCAGAATTTCATGGCCGCTCAAAAGCTGGCGCAACAGGCTAAAAAGAGATTCGTCCCGATCGTGGGTTATGGCTATGGTCAAAAGAAAGCGACTGGCCGTGGGTTGCCCAGGTTTTATCAGGAGCTTTCCGGGCAGAATTTCTGGACGGCATTGACCGGAGATGAGGAGTTTTATCTAAAGCTGATCCGCCTTATGGATAAACTGCCTGAAAAATACATTGAAGAATTTGGCCTATCCTATCAAAAGGCGGCTAATAGGCTGGTTAAAGAGTTTGCCAATGAGTTTTGCCTGGAAGACGGCGGAATTGACTGGGAAAAACTCGTAGCGTTTAACTCCGGGAAATAACCCCCTCACTCCCCATAGGCCGGGAGGCGGCCCGGGGCGGCATTTTCCTGGCCGTAGGGGGGCAGTCGGTCGGTCGGGCGGCGGCTGGGGGGTGGTGTGGGCTCGGCTGGCTGGGGGGCCGGTATCGGGGCCGGGGCGGCCACCGGGGCCGGCCTGGGCTGGGCCGGCCGGGGAGCAATGGCCGCCGGGGCCGGCGGCCGGGCGGGCTCTGCGGTGGGCGGCGGGGTAATGGTTTCCCGGGCCGGCTCTGACGCGCCCTCAAAATCATCCCGCAGAAATTCATCCTCAGGGTTGGCCGGGCTGAAGGCCTCGGAAATTCCGGTGCCCACTGTGCCGGCCTTGTAGCAGATGCCGCAGGCCCCGCCCGGCGTCAGCACGGCCTCCGGCGGCACGACAAAATCAGTCACCGGCCGGTCTTTCAAAGCCTCCTGCATATAATAGAGGAAAATGGGCCCGGCCACCCGGCCACCCACTTCGCCTACGGCCCGGGGCCGCTGCTGGTCGGTGCCCACCCAGACGGCTGTCACCAGCTCAGGGGTAAAGCCGATAAACCAGGCATCGGAAAAATCATTGGTCGTCCCGGTCTTGCCGGCCACCGGGCGGCCCAGGGGCTTGACCATTGTCCCGGTGCCCTGTTCCACCACCCCCCGGAGCATGAAGGTCACGGCGCAGGCGGTGCCCGGATCCAGGGCCGGTATGATCCGGGGCTCAAAAGTGGCCACCACCTGCCCGTTCCGATCCTCAATCCTGGTGATATAGCGGGGCTCTGCCCTGGGCCCCATGTTGGCGAAGGCCGAATAGGCGGTGACCAGCTCCGGCAGGTGGAGGCCGTGGGCTCCCAGGGCCAGGGTCAGGCTGGCGGGCAGTTTTTCGGTGATGCCCAGGTTGCGGGCCGTCTCGTCCAGGGCGTCAAAACCGATGCGATCCAAAATCTTGATGGAAATGAGGTTGCGCGAGCCCACCAGGGCGGTGTAAAGGCTCATGGGCCCCTTGAATTTCAAGTCGGAATTGACCGGCTTCCAGCGCTTGCCGCTGCCCGGGTCATCCACTACAAAGGGGGCGTCGTTTAAGACCGAGCCGGGAGTGAAGCCGTTGTCCATGGCTGCGGCGTAGAGAATGGGCTTGAAACAGGAGCCCGGCTGCCGCTGGCTCTGGACGGCCCGGTTAAACTGGCTTTCGCTGAAATCACGCCCGCCCACCAGGGCTTTGACATCGCCGTTGCGCACGTCCATGCTCAAGAGAGCCGACTGGGTGTCCATGCGCTGTTCCAGGCTGAATTCCAGCGGCTGGGCCCCGGCCGGGCCGGTCAGACGGGCCCAGATGACTTCCCCGACCTTAAAGCGGTTGACTGTCTCGCCCTTTTTTAAAGCCCAGGCCAGGTTTTTAGAGGAAATCCGACCGGGATAGGGGCCAATCTGGATGGAGAGGGCACTGCTTTGGATATCCACCGCCTGGATCACCGCCCGGTAGAGGTGGTCTGGCTCCAGCCCCTCTTCGGGCAGTTTTTTAGCTTCCCCGGCCAGAAATTCTTTGATTTCCCCGGCGTCGGCCAACTGCCGCGCCGCCCCCCGGTAGCCGCGCCGCCGGCCGTATTCCCACAGGCCCCTGGCCACGGCCTGATCGGCCGCTTCCTGGGCCTCGATGTTGACGGTGGTGAAAACCCGCCAGCCATCGTTATACAGGCTCTCCGAGCCGTAGCGCTCCTCCAGCAGCCGGCGAACATGCTCAGCGAAATAAGGGGCCACCTGAATGTTGGGGTTGGGCCAGCTGGGCCGCACCTGGGGCTTTTCAGCCTCGGCCTCGGCCTTTTGCTGCGGGGTGATGAGGCCGACTTTAAGCATCCGGTCCAGAGCGTCCACCTTCCGCCAGTGGGCCTTCTGAGGCTGACTGACCGGGTTGTTGCCCGGCTCGCGGACAATGCCGGCCAGCTGGGCCGCCTCGGCCAGGGTCAACTGGCCGGCGGACTTGCCGAAATAAGTCCGGGCGGCCGACTCCACGCCGTAAGCGCCCCGGCCCAGATAAATCTGGTTGAGATAGAGGTGGAGGATTTCCTCTTTGGTCAGATTATGCTCAATCCGCACGGCCAGGATCATTTCCTTGGCTTTGCGGAGGTAAGAGCGCTCCGGGCTCAGGAGAAAGCTTTTGACCACCTGCTGGGTGATGGTGGAGCCGCCCTGGGCGATGCCGTCGCTTTTAAAGTTGGCGATGGCCGCCCGGAGCAAGGCCTTGGGGTTGATGCCGTGATGGGCGTAGAAATCAGCGTCCTCCACGGCCAGGAAGGCCCCCTGCACCAGAGGGGGGATGTCCGACAGGGGGACGACGAAGCGCCGCTCGTGGTAGTATTCGCCCACCACCCGGCCATCGTCGGAGTAGAAGTAAGTGACCGTGGGCGGGGCGTAGTTTTTCAGGCCGTCGGTGGAGGGCAGATCCAGAGCCAGATAGTGGTAGGCGAAAAAAACGGCCACGCCGCCGGCCACGCTGAAGCTCAGGCCGGTCCAGAAGACCCAGATGAGGAAGCGGAACCAGAAGCCTAGCGGCCGGCGGGTTTTGGGCGGGCGGGGGGCCGGGCGGCCGGCCCGCTTTTCAGCCCCGGCCCGGGCCCGAATCCGGGCCGGGGCCCTTTTCATTTCCGGCGGGGATTCGCCCCAGGCGGCCGGGCCTTCCAAATCAAAATCCGGCAGGGGATTGGCCGGCCGTCTTCTCTTTTTGTCTTCCATATCTATATAAAAGGCCTGAACAGCCGGATCAACTGCCGGCCGATTCTCCGATATCCAGCAGTTTGATGAGGTTGGTGGTGCCCGAAGTCTGGAGCGGCAGCCCGCAGGTGAGAAAGACTTTATCCCCTTTTTCGGCGATGCCGTGGCGAACCAGCCACTCGCTGGCCAGCTGCTCCAAAAGGACAATGGAGTCGCAGGGCTGGATCAGAGCCGGGATGATGCCCCAGGACAGGGTCAACTGGCGGATGGTGGAGGGGTCGGAGGTCAGGCCGATGACCGGCACCGGCTGCCGCAGGTGAGCCACCATCCGGGCGGTGGTGCCGCCCTGGGTGGCGGCCACAATGGCTTTGCTGTCGAGATCGCGGGCCAGAATGGCCACGGCCCGGGTGATGGCGCAGGCTACCGGATCCAGCAGCCCGCATTGTTTCTCCACTAAAAAGGCCCGGTTGTCCATAATCGGCTCGGTCTGGCGGGAGACCTTGTCGAGCATGGCCACGGCTTCCACCGGGTATTGGCCGATGGCGGTTTCCTCGGAGAGCATGACCGCGTCGGTGCCGTCCAGGATGGCGTTGGCCACGTCAGTAACTTCGGCCCGGCTGGGGCGGGGATTGGAGACCATGGAGCCTAACATCTGGGTGGCGGTGATGACCAGCCGGCCTCGGTGGCGGGCGGCCTTGATGAGCATTTTCTGGGTGGCCGGCACTTCCTCAATGGGCATTTCTACCCCCAGATCGCCCCGGGCCACCATGATGCCGTCCACCGCCTCCAGGATGTCCTCAATGCCGGCCACAGCCTGGGGCTTTTCTATTTTGGCGATCAAAAGGGGCGGCCGGCCGCTGCGGCGGATCATCTCCCTGACCGGCACCAGGTCTTTGGCCGAGCGCACAAAACTCATGGCCACAAAATCCACCCCGGCCTCCAGGCCCACGGTCAGGTCGGCCCGGTCTTTTTCGGTGAAAGCCGGTATCCGCAGGTCGCTGTGGGGCAGGTTCACCCCTTTGTGAGAACTCAGGGCCCCGCCATTGACCACCTGGCAGGTCAGATACTGGTTGTCCTTGGCCGTCACCAGCAAATCTATTTTGCCGTCAAAGAGCAGCACCTGCTCCCCGACGGCCACATCTTCCAGTAAATACTGGTAATTGACCGGCAGACTGTCATCCACCTCATCGGCACCGGGGGCCAGGCGCACGGTGGAGCCCGTCTCCAGCACCCGGTCTTTCAGATTGCCCAGGCGGATTTTGGGGCCGGAGAGATCCTGCAGGATGCCCACTTCCTGATTCATCTCCCGGCTCAGGTTCCGGATGGTCTGCACCATGGCCTGGTGCTCTTCCGGCCGGCCGTGGGAAAAATTGAGCCTGGTCACATTCAGGCCGGCCTCAATCAGCTTTTTTAAGACTTCCGGCGAGGAGGAAGCCGGCCCGATGGTGGCCACTATTTTAGTCTTGCGATACTGTTTCATAATCAGCCGTCCTTTCCCAGGTGCAGATAATGTTTTCTATAATAACACATCAGGGTCGGGAAGTGATATAATTGCGCACGAACTTTGCTGATGGAGAGCGACATGCCCGCCCCCCGGTATAAAAATGTGGCCATTGTCGGGCTGGCCCGGGACGAGGCCCCCCTGATCAGGCCCTCGGCCGAGATTGAGGCCCGTCTGGCCCCGGCCCTGACCCGCCTGAAACTGCCCCGGGGCCTCCTGGCCTCCCTGACCGGCATTGTCAACCGCCGCCTGTATCCCCTGGACTTCAAGCCCAGCCAGGCTGCGGCCCTGGCCGCTGAGAAACTGCTGGCCGCCGGGGGCTTTGACCGAGAGCGCCTGGATCTGCTCTACTCCACCTCGGTGGGCCGTGACCGCCTGGAGCCCTCCACGGCCTCCATTATCCAGCGCCGCCTGGGCCTCTCCGGCCGGGTCAAGAGCCTGGACATCGGCAGCGCCTGCCTGGGCTTCATTGACGGCCTGGAGGTGGCCGCCCTGTCCATTGAGGCCGGTCTGGCCGAATACGCCCTGGTGGTGGCCGGTGAAAACAGCCACCCCTTTCTGGAGACGACCATTGATAAAATTCTGGCTGAGGGTAGCGACCGCCCCCTGTTTTTCCGCCATTTCGCCACCCTGACCCTGGGCTCCGGCGCGGCGGCCATGATCCTGGGGCGGCGGGAGGATTACCCCGAGGCCCCCCGCCTGGTAGCCTCCATCAGCCGCAGTGACGCCGCCTCCAACCACCTCTGCCAGGGCGACGGCGAGGGCATGGAGACCGATTCCACCGCTCTCCTGACCGCCGGAGTGACCCTGGCCAAAGAAACCTTTGAATCAGGGGCCGCCCAGTTTGGCTGGCGGCCGGAGAATTTTAACCATTTTATCAGCCATCAGGTCAGCGCGGCCAACACCCGCAAATTATGCGAATCTCTGGGCCTGGACGAAAGACGACTGGTCAGGACTTATCCCGACTATGGCAACATGGGCCCGGCCGCCGTGCCCTTTACCCTGGATTTGGCCCGGGAGCGGGGCCAGGTGCGTCCCGCTGACCGCCTCCTGTTGATGGGCATTGGCTCCGGTCTGTGCTGCAGCCTGATGGAAGTGGCCTGGGGCCGGTAGGGCCGCCTGTTTTTTAGCTCTTTTTATGTTAAAATGGAAAATAGTGAAGGGGTGACGGGTTAAATTATGGGATCAAAATTTTACGGTGAAATAATCGCCACCGGCAGCGAGCTGATGCTGGGCCAGACAGTGGATACCAACAGCGCCTGGCTCTCCCAGATATTGAACACGGCCGGGGTGCCGGTGGTCCGCCACACTTCGCTGGGCGATGACCTGCCCCGGCTGAAGGAAGCTTTTAAGCGGGCCTGGGCCGATAACCAGGTCACCCTGGTCACCGGCGGCCTGGGCCCGACCGAGGATGATCTGACCCGCCGGGCCGCAGCCGAGGCTTTTGAGCTGGAGCTGGAGTTTCAGGAAGACCTGGCCGCCCAGTTGAAGGATATGTTCCAGCGCCGGGGCTACCCCCTGACCGAGAACAATCTGCGCCAGGCCTGGCTCCCCGGAGGCACGGCCATGGTGCCCAATCCCCTGGGCACCGCCCCGGGCTTCGCCCTGGCCGATGCTGGCCGCCTGATGGTCTTTCTGCCCGGCGTGCCCCCGGAGATGAAGCGGATGGTCAAGGCTTGGGTGCTGCCCCGTCTGCGGGAGCAATTCCCCGACATTTGCCGCCGCTTCAAAACAGTGGTTCTCAAAACTGGCGGGCTGGGGGAGAGCATGGTCGATGACCGGGTGGCTGACCTGATGGCCCCGGGGCGAAGCCCCACCGTGGGTCTCCTGGCTTCGCCGGATCAGGTGCGGGTGCTGGTGACGGCCGAGGGCCGGGATGACCGGGAAATTGAAGAGGCCCTGGCTCCGACCCTGGCCGAGCTGGATAAACGGCTGGCCGGGCACATTTTCGCTCGCCAGGACAATATCAGCCTGCCCCAGGCCGTGGCCGCTCTGCTCCAGGAGCAGGGCCTGACCCTGATTATCCTCGACGCCATTACCCAGGGCCGCCTGAGCGGGGCCCTGGCCCCCAGCCTGGGGCCGGAAACCTGGAGCGGCGCTCAGGATCTGCCCTGGCAGGAGAGTTTATCCGGAACCCTGGAGATTTTGCGCCTCTATAACCCCGACTCGGCGGCTTTAAAAGATAGCGAGGCCGTCCCGGCCCGGCGCTGCCAACAGGAAGTGCGCCTCATTGTCACGGCCCGGCCCGACCCCGGCGCGCCGGAGCCGCGCCCGGGCGAATCGGCCCTGATGGTGGAAAGCGCGGTGCAGCGCGAGGGCTACCAAAACGGGCAGCCCCTGGTGCGCCACTACGCCCTCGGCGGGGCGACCAACCGGGCCCTGGCCCGGGCGGCCAACCTGGCCATTTTTCACCTCTGGCAGGTCTTGAGCGGCCACCATTAAAAAACCCCGGCCGCTCCTCTGTGGGCGGCCGGGGTTTATCTGTTTCCAGCTTTTCAGCCTTTATTTAAAGATGACCTGGCCGTCTTCCAGCTGATAGACAGCGCCCACGATCTTAGTCCGGCCTTCCTTGACCGCTTTGGCCAGCACATCGCTTTTGGCCGTCAGTTGTTTCAGGCCCTGCTCCACATTGGCGTGCACAGCGGCGGGCACCTGCTGATCAGCCGGCAGGGTGGTCACCGCCAGGGCGGCTGGTTTGATTTTGGCCAAAAGCTCGCCCAGAGCGCCCGGTTCGGGCGGGCCGCCCTGCACAGCCCCGGTCACCGCGCCGCATTTGGTGTGGCCCAGAACCACCACCAGGGGCGCGCCCAGGTGCTCCACCGCGTATTCAATAGAGCCGATTTCATCAACGCCGGGGACATTGCCGGCGTCTCTGATCACAAACACATCGCCAAAGCCCACATCAAATAAAAGCTCCACCGGCACCCGGGAATCAGAGCAGGCCAGAATGGCGGCCATGGGCTGTTGACCGGCGGTAAGCTGGTCGCGCCGGGGTTTTTCCTGGTTGGGATGGATGACCTGGCCGTCAACGAAACGCTGATTGCCGGCCTTTAAAAGTTTCAGAGCCGAGTCGGCCACATAGGGGTTTGGGACGGCGTGGGCCGCGGGATGGGCGGCGGCCTGGGGAGCGTTGACATTGCCCGCTGGGGCGGCCAGGGCGGGCGTCGCGTGATTATCCTCGGCCAAGGCGGGCGGAGGGGAGACGCGGACATAAGAGGGCTCTTGAGCACCGGCGCTGGAGGCCCCGGCCATCAGCAAAAGCATGGCCACCGGCAGGATGAAACGGGAAGGCACGGCCATCGGGTAAATCCTTTCTTTTGAAAAATAAAACCTGACCAAGATGGTGGATACAACGACAATAAAAGTATAGCATAGCCCTTTATAGATATCAAACGGCTATTCGATATCTCACCACGGGCCTTGATTTTCCCCCTTCTTTGCGTTAAAATAAAGATAGGAAAATATAGAAAGAGCTGCCCAAAGAGCCGGAACACCTGTATCCTCCAATAGGGGCCCGGCGCGCCGGGTTCTTTCAAGGCGCGCAATCCCTCCGACAATACCTAAAAATGCTCTAAAGTGATATTTGTATGCCAATAATTCCTTGTGGTAATTCGGCGGGAGTGCTATAATGGGTTAAAAAGGAGGCGATAAATTTATGGCCATCCTGGCGACCAAGAGCGAGATAGATCAAGCTTTCCGAGACTGGCTGCGGGCCTATATGCGCGAGCATGATTTAAACCAGCCCCGGGCGGCCGTCTTTTGGGAGGTGGCCCAGGCCACCATCCACAACCTGTTGAGCGGCAAGAAAAAGGCCTCGGAATCCATGATGGATAAAATGGCGGCCCGGGCCGGGACGACCGTGGGGGAGGCCTTAATCCCCTTTGTGGACGAGCGGGCCCTGGTTCCGCCCGAGCCCAGGGCCCTGACGCCGGAGGAGCTGGCCGAGCGGGGCTTTTTCACCGTGCCCTTTTCCGACCACATGAAGCTGGCCGCCGGGCGGGGGGGCAGCATTCCCGTCACCGATGACCAGGAGACCAGCCAGGTCATTGTCCACGGCCCCTCCCTGGGCCGGCGCAGCGCCAGGCAGCTCCAGGCTTTCCGGGTGGGGGGCGACTCCATGGAGCCCCTCCTGGCCGAGGGCGGCATTGTGCTGGCCGACCTGCGGCATAATGAGCTACGGCAGATCAAAGAGGGCTCGGTCTATATCCTCTGCTGGGATTTCGCCGATGGCGAGTGCGCAGTCAAGCGGCTGCGCTGGGCCGACCAGGGGCGGATCCTGGCCGTGGAGTCGGAAAACCCGGCCTACCCGGCCAGGTTTATGAACGTGAGCGATGTGCAGCTGGTGGGCCGGGTCATCTGGGCCTGGCGGGAAATTGATTAATGACGGCCAACAAGCATTCGAAATATCTGGAAATGTCGTTTGCCGACCTCAGCGACACCCTGTTCAGAAGCGGGGTGGGCCTGTGGGAAATCACCTTTGACCAGGGCGATCTGGCCACGGCCAGGCTGTCCATCAATGAAAGCTTTAAAAATCTCGTCTGCGGCGACGCCGAATACGACGGGCCGCTCGATTTCCGCCAATTTTCCGCGCGCTGGAACCATCCTGATGAAATCAGTATGGTTTTTGACACTTTACAGAGTTTCATCCGGGGCGACGCCGAATACTTCCGCCTGGAGCACCGCTTCTGGAATAACCGAAAGCAGGGCTGGCGCTGGTTTCAGGCCAACGCCGATGTCTGCCAGAAGGATCAGGCCGGCCGGCCCTGCCGGATCCGGGGGGTGATAATCAAAGTCCAGGAGCGCCGCACCGCCGCTCAGGAGCTGAAGCTGGAGCGCGGGCGCCTGGCGGCGGTCATTGACGCGGCGGCCCTGGGCACCTGGGACTGGAACATCAAGACCGGCGAGGTGATCTACGGCCGGCGGTGGGCGGAAACCATCGGCTACCGGCTGGATGAAATCAGCCCGACCGTGGCCACCTGGGAAGCGGCCCTCCTGCCCGAAGACCTGGCTCTGGCCAACGCGGCCGTGGAGGCCCACTGCCGGGGGCTCACCCCTCAATATGAGGCCGTTTTCCGGATGCGATGCAAAGACGGCTCCATCATCTGGGCCCAGGATCGGGGCCGGGTGGTGGAATATGACGAAAACGGCCAGGCCGCCCGCCTGATAGGCGTCCTCATTGACGTCACCCGCCAGAAAAATTACGAGCAGGCCCTGGCCGAAAACAAAGAGCAGCTGGAGCTGGTCTTCAAGGCCGCCCGCATCGGCGCCTGGGACTGGGATGTGCTGACCGGGGCCATCAAATTCAACGACGTCTATCTGGCCATGCTGGGTTACCGGCCGGGCGAGATCAGGGGAACCATTGAGGAGTGGGAGAGCTTTGTCCACCCCGATGATCTGGAATCCGCCAAGGCGGCCATGGAGCGCCTCATCGACGGCGACGACCCCGAATACGCCCGGGAGCTGCGCATGAAACACCAGGACGGGCGCTATATCTGGGTCTATGACTTCGGCCGGGTGGTGGAATGGAGCGAAAAGGGCCAGGCCCTGAGAGTGGTGGGCGGCCACTTTGATTTTGATGAAAAGAAAAAGATGGAGCTTGAGTTTGAGGCCATGCGGGAGCAGGAGCGGGAACTGAGGCTGGCCCGCGATCTGGCCGAGGAGAGCGCCCGGGCCAAGAGCAGTTTCCTGGCCAATATGAGCCACGAAATCCGCACGCCCATGAACGCCATTTTAGGGCTGACCCACCTGGCTCTCCAGACCGAGCTGAATGAGCAGCAGTTTGAGTATGTCCAGCGCACGGAAACTGCGGCCAAGGCTCTTTTGCGCATCATCAACGACATTCTGGATTTCTCCAAGATCGAAGCCGGCAAGATGGAAATGGAGGACGCTGATTTCCAGCTGGGCGATTTGCTCCGGGGCACTGTGGATCTGCTGGTGGATCGGGCCCACGCCAAGGGCGTGGAATTTATCCTCGACCTTCCGGCCGGCCTGCCCAACGCCCTGGTGGGCGACCCGGTGCGCCTGAGCCAGATTTTGAATAACCTCATCAGCAACGCCATAAAATTCACCGCCCGGGGTTCGGTGGCCCTGCGGGTGGCCCTCCTGGAAAACGCCGGGGCCACGGTTTTGCTGCGGTTCACCGTGACCGACAGCGGCATCGGCCTGAGCCCCGAGCAAAGAGACAAGCTTTTCAGCGCCTTCACCCAGGCCGACGCCTCGACCACCCGTAAATACGGCGGCACCGGGCTGGGGCTGGCCATTTCCAAGCGCCTGGCTGAAATGATGGGCGGCCGGATATGGTGCGAGAGCCGGCCGGGCCAGGGCAGCACCTTCGGCTTCACCGCCCGCTTCAAGCTGGGCCAGGCGGAAGAGGGGGCCGAAGAGGCCCTGACCGCCTCCCTGAATATCCTGGCCGGGCTGACCGCCCTGGTGGTGGATGACAGCCCCCTGGCCCTGGAGATCCTGGAGCGCGGCCTGTCCGCCCTGGGGCTGAAGGTTCAGACCGCCTCCTCCGGGGAAGCGGCTCTAAATCTCCTGGCCGGGGCCGAGGCTGAGCGCCGGTTTGATCTGGTGATGGTGGATTGGCAAATGCCCGGCCTGGACGGCCTGGAGACCATCCGCCGCTTAAACGAGCTGGTCGGGCCGGAGAGGCTGCCGGTGGTGCTCATGGTCACGGCCTACGACAAAGAGGCGGTGGCCGATAAATCCAGGGCCGTGGGCATCAAAAATGTGCTCACCAAGCCCATCTCTCCTTCCACCCTGTTCGAGGCCCTGATGGAGGTCTTCGGCCCGCGCCGCCGGAAAAAGACGGCGGCCAGGGCCGGGCCGGGCGGGGACGGCGAGCTGGTCAAGGCCATCCGGGGGGCGCGCATTCTGCTGACCGAGGACAACGAGGTCAACCAGCTGGTGGCCAGCCGCATCCTGAAAAACGCGGGGTTTGAAGTGACCATCGCCAACAATGGCCGCGAAGCTTTGGAGCTGGTCCAAAGTCAGAGCTTTGATCTGGTGCTGATGGATATCCAGATGCCGGAGATGGATGGCCTGACCGCCGCCGTCCGCATCCGGGCTCTGGATAAATTCAAAGACCTGCCCATCGTGGCCATGACCGCCCACGCCATGAGCGGGGACAAAGAGCTGAGCCTCAAGGCCGGCATGAACGACCATGTCAACAAGCCGATCAATATCACGGAGCTGTTTCAGGCTCTGCTCAAATGGATCCCGCCCCGGCGCCGGGCTTCATCAACCTAAAATGGCCGCCAAATCCGCCTCCGGGGTGGTGATGGGGGCTATCTTGAAATTTTCGACCAGGTATTGCAGCACCCCGGGCGAGACAAAGGCCGGCAGGCTGGGGCCGAGGCGGATGTTCTTAAGGCCCAGGTGCAACAGGGTCAGGAGGATGCTGACGGCTTTCTGCTCATACCACGACAGCACCAGGGTCAGGGGCAGCTCGTTCACTCCGCAGCCAAAGGCTTCGGCCAGGGCCAGGGCCACCTTGATGGCCGAGTAGGCGTCATTGCACTGCCCCATGTCCAGCAGGCGGGGCAGGCCCCCGATTTCCCCCAGATTCAGATCATTAAAGCGGAATTTACCGCAGGCCAGGGTCAGAACCACGGTGTCCGGCGGCGTCTGCCTGACCAGCTCGGTGTAGTAGTTGCGCCCCGGTTTGGCCCCGTCGCAGCCCCCAACCAGAAAGAAATGCCGGATGGCCCCGCTCTTGACCGCGCCGACGATGGTCTCGGCCGCCGCCAGCACGGCCTCATGGCCGAAGCCGGTGGTGACCGCCGAGCCTCCGTTTATCCCGGTTGAGGGCCTGTCTTCCGCAAAGCCGCCCAGGGCCAGGGCCTGGTCGATCAGGGGCTGGAAATTTTTATCCTCCCCAATGTGCTTCACTCCGGGATAGCCCACCACCGAGGTGGTAAAGACGCGGTCGCCATAGCTGTCCCTGACCGGCATCAGGCAGTTGGTGGTGAAGAGAATGGGCCCGGGCAGGCCGTCAAACTCCCTGGTCTGGTTTTGCCAGGCCGTGCCGAAGTGGCCCTTTAAATGGGCGTGTTTGTTCAATTCCGGGTAGGCGTGGGCCGGCAGCATTTCCCCGTGGGTGTAGATATTGACGCCCCGGCCGGCCGTCTGCTCCAGGAGTAGTTTCAGGTCGCGCAGCTCGTGGCCGCTGACGATGATGAAGGGGCCCTTTTCCACCCCGAGGGCCACGGTGGCCGGCCGGGGGCGGCCAAAGGCACCCCGGTTGGCCCGGTCGAGCAGCTCCATACATTTCAGATTGACCTGGCCGGTTTCCAGGGCCAGGGCCAGCAATTCCTCCCGGCCGTAATTTTCATCGCCGACGGCTCTCAGGGCCCGGGGCAAAAACTCGTTCACCCCATCGTCGCTAGCGCCCAGCAGGCGGGCCTGGGCCGCGTAGGCCGCCAGACCCCGCAGGCCAAACAGAACCAGGGATTTTAGCGAGCGGATATCCTCGTCCGCGCTCCACAGCCGGCCCAGGTCATAGTAGTCGTTGCGGCCGCAGGCGGGGGCGCAGTCCCCGCATCGAGGCACAAGATTATCCTTTTCCCGGACAACGCGCTCCGTCAGTTCCCCAATGGCCCGGGGGTCAAAGTTGACATTGGTCAGGGTGGCCAAAAGGCCGTCCATGATCAGCCCATAGGTGTCGGCGGTGGGCGCGGGGCCGTCCAGGGCCCGGGCCAGGCCGATCAGCTCGCCGGTCAACCGATCCTGCGCGGCGGCCGCGCTTTCGCTCTTGCCGCAAACCCCGGCCTGGCCTTGGCAGGCTTTCCCGCCGGCCGTCTGCTCGCACTGAAAACAAAATAGATTGGGCATTTATACTTTCCTCCGGTTTGATGGTTATCGTCCAGCTTGACTTCACGGCCTCAGCATAATATATTGGCCGGGATCAGTCGGTTGTATTTCCAACAGGATCAGGTTGAAATGAAAATTTTAAAAGATTGCCCGTTATTCGCGGACATAGCCGAAGATGACCTCAAGGCCCTGCTCGACTGTTTGTCCGCCGTCCGGGCGGAGTTTGAAAAAGGCGGCTTTATGGTCGAGGCCGGAGAGCCGGCCACCCGGGTCGGCGTGATTACTGAAGGGAGCGCCCATGTCATCCAGGAGGATTACTGGGGCAACCGGACTATTCTGGCCCTGATCAGGCCGGGGGAATTGTTCGGCGAGGCCCTGGCCGGCGCGGGGCTGGCCAAATCGCCGGTCAGTGTGGTGGCCGCCGAAAAAACCGGGGTGCTGCTGATTGACCTGGCCCGCCTGGTCACCACCTGCTCCTCGGCCTGCGTGTTTCACGCCGGGCTGATCAAAAACCTGTTGCGAATCCTGGCCCGTAAAAATATCTCCCTGATCCGGAAAATAGAGCAGGTCACCCGGCGCACCACCCGCGAAAAACTGCTGGCCTACCTGTCGGCCCAGGCTCAGGCGGCCGAAAGCTCCACCTTTGAGATCGCCTTTAACCGGCAGGAACTGGCTGATTATCTGGCCGTGGATCGAAGCGCCCTCTCCGCCGAGCTCTCCAAAATGAGCCGGGAAGGCCTGCTGCGCTACGACCGCAACCGCTTCACCATTGTCAAGGAACGCTAAAGCCTTAGCCGCCCCCCCCAACCCGCAACCAATGGTAGGCGCCTCCCGGCGAACCACCACTAGTGGTGATTTGTTGATAGCTTATTTTTATAGCAAATTAAATCTAATTGATATATACTTATATATGTTTTAATCCTTAGACCTCCAGAGTGAACAGATGAAAAAACTTTCTAAAACCATTTTCGCCATCATCGCCGCTGTGGGATTTTTCATTAACCCGGCCCTTCCCCGGGCCTGGGCCTATGAGCCGGTGCTGGTCTATAACCCCGCCGGGCAGCCGGTGTTTCAGTATAATTATTTTGCTGAAGGGGAATATTACGATCCTGATGACGCGGGTAGCGGTGACCCGGATGAATACGCCTACCGGGCTTTTAGCGCAGCTGAAAAAAATGCCCTGCAGCGGGCCGGGCAATACTGGGTCGACATCCTGAGCCCCCGGAAAGCGCCGGTTGAAACGGTTATCTTTAATATCATGCCGGATATTGAGCCAGGCAATGCCGCAGCGGGGGTTTTGCAATGGTTTGATTTGGGCGATGGGACAACACGCTTTGTTACCCCGCCTGAAGCGGTTTTGGCTTTTGGCCGGCCGGTGCGATCTGAGCTTGACGCCTATTTTCATGCCTTTATGAAAATAGGCGTCAATCGTTATAATTTTGACTTAAATGGCCAGCAAAATGTAATGCCCTGGAACCTTGAAACCTTAATGATCCATGAAATAGGCCATGCTTTGGGTATCAATGATAATGATAATGATGACGATGATGACCCTGATACCTTACCCGCTCAGCCCTCTCTTTTTGAGACTCAAATGAATGATGATAACCCTGACGATCCTGGACGCTGGTATTTTTATGGCCCAAAGGCCATGAATGTCTATGGCGATGGCCATAATAGACCCCTGCCAATGGAAGACAGCGATCATGAGCAAGAAAAATCCCATTTTGGTCTGCGCAACACCCTGATGACGCACCGTTTTTTCCGCAACTACGCCACCTTTGTTGAAGCCGAGCTGGCCGCCCTGATAGATATTGGCTACGAGATTGATCTGCGCGATCATTTCGGACGGTCTGTTTATACCGAAGACAATTTTATCGCCAACAATCAGGGTTTCTTCGCCCGCAACGAGGCCGGAACCGCCTATCTGGAGGGCCAGCCCAACCTCACCCCCTATGGCTTGGGCCTGCATGTTTTCGGCGATGGCAACACCGTATATCAAAACGCCGATATTCTGGCCGATGGCCCCGGCGGCGGGGGCATTCGCTCTGACGGCGTGGAAAACACCATCATCGTCAACCCCGGCGTGAAAGTTACGGCCAACGGGGCCAGGGGCAGCGGCCTACTGGTGGCCTATGGGCATGACAGCACAGTTGTCAACCGGGGCACAATTCAGGCCACCGGGCCGGATGGCGACGCGGTGCGTTTCGACATCGGGGTCAACTTTTTTGATTATGAAGATTTCGATAAGAACGGCTATGGCAGTTTTGCCCAGTATTCATACTTTGATTTTGCTTCTTCCTCAAGCTTCTGTGGTGATCCTGATAATGACGGCCTATGCGCTGAATTTGAAAACGCTACGGACGATCTGGACGGCCCCCTGGTTGCCAGCTTCGATGTGACCGGCTCCATCACCGGTTCCCGCAGCGCCATCTACATCGGGGGCAACAGCCATGTCGGCGAAATAAACATCCTGAACGGGGCCTCCATCCAGGGCCGGATTATCAATGACTATTATTATAGTGGCGAGGATGACCAAGTCCCATCCAAATCAACCTACTTAAATTTCGGCCTGGCCGCTGATGCGGACGGCCAGGCGATAACCGGAACGCCTGACCCGAATTTCCGCTTCACTATCAAAGACGACATTCTGGGCTATGGCGCTGACAATACTGAGCTGGGCTATGAATACCGCTACACCGGCCGGGGCCTGTTTGACGTTGCCCTGGCCGGCGGCCAGACCATTGTCAGCAGTCAGGCCACCATCAAGGTCAACAATTTCACCGTGGCCTCAGAGGCGGCCCTGCTGGGCCAGGCTGA
>JAISJK010000121.1 GCA_031261565.1 Candidatus Adiutrix sp.
TGGCGGCTATGGCGATGGCACCCATTTCCCTGTGCAAAAAAGGCTCGCCCTCGCCGGCGAACATCACGGATTTGAGGCCGGCCTCACCCATTTCCCTCAGGCGTTCACACAGGATATCCGCCGACAGAAAGCGGGGTTTGTAGCCCATGAAATCAAGGCCGCAAAAGGAACAACGGTGGTTGCAGGCCCCGGAAGGGCTGATCTCCATATAAATAGGGGCGATCTCCCTACCTTCCAGCCAGTCGGCCACCCGCCGGGGGTGGAGATGCAATTTATGCCCGTCAATGCGGTATTGATCCACTAGGCTCATGCTTTCAAATCTCCTTAAATATTGCGATAAAAATTGATGGTTATCATTATATTGACTTTAGGCCTGAAATCAACAATAATCGGTTGGGAGTTTCAGGAATGAACAAAATCCTTGATTTCGATAAACTGGTTGAGCTGGTTGACCGCCAACGGAGCGAGGGCCGGAGGGCGGTTCTCTGCCATGGCGTCTTTGACCTTCTGCACATTGGCCACATCCGTTATTTGCGCCGGGCCAGGGAATTCGGCGATTTTCTGGTGGTCACCCTGACCCCGGACCGCTGGGTGGACAAGGGGCCGGGGCGGCCGGTCTTCACCGAGGCCCTGAGGGCCGAAGCTCTGGCCTCTTTGGGGGTCGTGGATTATGTGGCCATCAACCAGTGGCCCACAGCCGAAAACACTTTGCGCCGGTTGCGCCCGGCTTTTTACGCCAAGGGGGCTGAGTTCAAAGGCCTCGAAGACCCCACCGGCAAAATTGCCCTGGAGGCCGCCGCCGCCGCCGAAGCCGGAAGCGAGCTGGTTTTTGTCGAGGATATAGTTTATAGCTCCTCCACTCTCATCAACCGCCATCTGGACGTCTATCCCGAGGAGCTGGCTCAGTATCTGGAGCTCCTCCGCCAGCGCTACCGGCTGGAAGACGTTATGACCGTCATAGACCGGATGCGGGATCTGAAGGTTCTCATCGTCGGCGACGCGATAATTGATCAATATGCCTACTGCCAGCCCTTGGGCCTCTCTTCCAAAGACCCCACCATGACCCTGAGGCAGATATCCCGAGAAAGCTTTCCCGGCGGGGCCGTGGCCGTGGCCCGGCATGCCTCCGGGTTGTCCGGGCAAGTGGCCCTTTTTACCTCCTTCGGGGAAAAATGTCCCTGGCGCCAACTGGCGGAAGAATGTTTGCCGCCCCATGTGGAGCTTTTGGCCGAAGAAGTGCCCGACATGCCCACCGTGCGCAAACTGCGCTATCTCGACAGCTATTCCCTGGCCAAACTTCTGGAAATTTACCACCTGGACGACTCTCCCTCTCCCCCGGAGACTATCCGCGCCCGGGTAGATCGCCTTGCGGCCGTGGCGCCTGATTATGACCTGGTGCTGGCGGCTGATTTTGGCCACGGCTTCATCACCCCGGAAATGATTGAAGTTTTAACCCAAAAGTCCGCCTTTCTGGCCGTCAACACCCAGGCCAACGCCGGCAACCGGGGGTACCACACCATCCTCCGCTACCCCAAAGCCGATTTTATCTCCCTGGCCAGGCACGAAATCAGCCTGGCCTTTCAGAACCGCCAGGCCCCGGTTCTGGAGCTGATGAGCAATTTATTCCAAAAAATTGACACCAAAACCATTTTGGTCACCTGCGGGGCAGACGGCTTGAAGGCTCTGACTGCCAATGACTATGTCCAGACCCCGGCTCTGGCGGCCAAGGTCGTGGATCGGGTGGGGGCCGGCGATGCCCTTTTTGTGGCCACAGCCCTGGCCGCCTACCTGAAATGCCCCTTGGAGCTTTTGGGCCTCATCGGCAACATAGCCGGAGCCCGACTGGTGGAGAATGTGGGCAATAACACGGCCATCAATGCCTCCGGCCTCAAAAAAGCCCTCACGGCCATGCTGAAATGAGTTCCTTCCCCCTCTTTGACCGCTCCCGCCTTTCTCTGCGCCCCTTAAATGATCGGGAACACGATCTCCATCTGACCGCTATCCTGGATTTAAAAGAGACGGCCTTTCCAGACAAACTGGGTCAGGTGGCCGAGGCTATGCTTGAGGCCCGCCGCCGGGGTGCGCCGACCATCTTTATGATGGGGGCTCATGTCATTCGGGCCGGGGTTCAGCGCTACCTCATCGACCTGTTGGAGCGGGGTCTGATCACGGCTCTGGCCGGTAACGGGGCCTGCGCGATCCATGATTTTGAGCTGGCCCGCATCGGGGCCACCACCGAGAGCGTGGCCAGGTATATCCGCGAGGGCCAGTTCGGCCTGTGGGCGGAGTTGGACGAATTGAACGAAACCTTTAAAAAAGGCGCGGCCAAGGGTTTGGGGGCCGGGGAAGCTGTGGGCCGCCTCATCAATGAGCGTAATTTTCCTCATCGGGATATCAGCCTGTTCGCGGCCGCTAACCGGCTGAAGATTCCCTTCACCGTGCATATGGGCATTGGCAGCGACATCCTTCACGAACTGCCTGACTGCGATGGAGCTGCGCTGGGAGCAGTCAGCTATACCGATTTTCTCATCTTCGCGGCCATTATGGAAAAGCTGGAAGGCGGCGTCTTTGGTAATTTCGGCAGCGCCGTGGTTGGCCCCGAGGTTTTTTTAAAAGCCCTGGCCATGGCCCGCAACGCCGCCGGAGGCCCGGTGGGCGGGCCGCGCCGGTTTACGACTTTGGTCTGTGATTTGCACGATCTGCCCGAGGGCGGCGTTCGTGAGGCCGACCGCGCCTCGGCCTTGTATTATTACCGGCCCTGGAAGACTATTCTAGTCCGCACGGTCAGCGATGGCGGCCAGGGATTTTATGTCAAGGGGCGGCATGAAGACACTATTCCAGGCCTCTGGTCGGCCGTCAAGGCGGCTGAGAAAGGCGGTAATAAAAGCCATGCGCCTGTTAAAACTGCCGTCTGACATCTATGACTCCTTCATTCGAGACACCGTCCGGCTCTACCGGGTTTCGCCGACCAATTTCCGCTTCCGTTTCTGGGTAATTTTTGTGGCCCAGTTCGTTTTGGCTATCATGGAAACCAGCACCATCCTGGTCATCTCCTTTTTCGCCGTGAGTTTAAGCGCGCCGGAGACGGTCTTGAACAATGTGCTGGTGCGCGGCCTCATCGCCATGTCCCCCTATTTGTCGGAGTTATTGCACGGCCCTCGCTCCCTGGTGGCCTTCGCCAGCCTCCTGACCGCCGCCTTTATACTCGTAAAAAATATCGTCAGCTATGTGGTCATGCGCCTGACCGCCAACCTGAGCGAAGATATGTCTCTGCATATCTGCCTGGAAACCCTGAAGCGTTTCCTTTATAAAGGCTATTACTGGCACCTCTCCCCGGCCAGCAGCGATGTCATCTACCGGATGTCCCAGCGGGGCAATCTGGCTACCCTGTTGACCAATATGCTGATGCTTTACAGCAATGTGGTCTGCAGCCTTTTTCTCTTTGTCAGCCTGTTTATGGCCGAGCCCTATCTGACGGTGCTGGTCATGGGAATTTTTGCCCTGGTGAGCTTGGCCACCTATATTGGTGTCCGACGCCGGATTGACCGGGCCGGGCAATCATTGACCGCCGCCGGCATCAATGAACAGAAAGCCATGTTCGGAGTGACCCGCAGCATCCGCGAGGTCATTCTCTATCACCAGCAGGAGAGTTTTCTCCAAACCATCGGCCTGGCCCTGCGGGCCGGTATGCCGAGCCGGATTTTTCTAATGGTGGCGGGTATGCTGCCGGCCTGGCTACTCGAGGTGGCCGGCTTTTCCACCATCTGCGGGGTGACGGTCTGGATGATCTGGGTGGGCCGATCCATGCCCGAGATCATCGGGGCCGCTTCCATGCTGATGCTGACCGCCTGGCGGGTCTT
>JAISJK010000122.1 GCA_031261565.1 Candidatus Adiutrix sp.
CCGAGGTTGCCGCGACCGGGGCTACGCCCAATATATATTATTTGGGCAGTGATCTTGTCCGGGCCGGAGAGGAAAGATTTGATAAATATTATGCGCCGCCCCCCTGTGGCACAAAAGTAATGCTGACGACTCATGAAGACTTGGTGGCTTCGGGGGATGACATGTTAATCTTTAATATTTTGGATTTTTATAATATCCCCCGTTGCTATTTTTCTCCTCCGCCACCGCCCGAAAAAACTATGGCGGGGAGCCACTTCCGATCGGGACGAGTGGACAGTTGGCAGACGGAACTATCTACGGAGCAGCAACGCCAGGTGACCGACCTGATGCCGCCGGAGTGGCGCCGTTATTTTGGATGGGCTGATGCGGACTGAGACATCGACTGAACCGGATAAATGGCTCCGCAGACGCAGTCTGGGCTCTTTGCGGTATGGTTATCTCCAAAGTTGGCTTAATCAGGGTGAGTATATTCTGAAGCGGTTCTGGCTGTCTGTAATTTAAAGATGATACAAAGGAATTTATATGGTTACTTTTTATGACATTGTTATAACAAGTGAAGAATAGGCAACTATGAACCCAAATGACTTCAAGGAATGGCAAACGAATAGCCACGATCTTTTCTATCATAATTTCAATCTTAATATGGCGGCTCATGCGGCCCAAAAGAATCAAAAACCAAAACTGCTGTGGTTCACCGGCCTGTCGGCCTCCGGCAAATCCACCATCGCCGACCTGACCGCCAAAATGCTCCACGGTCAGGGACGGCACGTCTATATCCTGGACGGGGAGAATTTGCGCCACGGCCTGAACCGGGATCTGGGCTTCACCGAGGCCGCCCGGGCGGAAAATGTTCGCCGGGCTTCCGAGGTGGCCCGCCTGATGGTGGACGCCGGGCTGATCGTGCTGGCCGCTTTCATCTCCCCCTATCGGGACGACCGGGCGGCCATCCGGGATCGCTTCCCTGACGGCGACTTTTTTGAGATTTTCGTCGATACCCCCCTGTCGGTCTGCATCAAACGCGACCCCAAAGGGCTTTACGCCAAGGCCCTGGATGGTCAACTGCCCAACTTCACCGGCATTTCCGCGCCCTTTGAAATACCGGAGTCGCCGGACTTGCGCCTAAACGGCACTCTGCCGCCGGAAACTTTGGCTGAAACAGTGGCTGAGTTTTTTGAAAAATCACAAATATTTTAAATGGGGGGAGATGATGAAAGCTTTTTCTTGGCTGTTTTTATTGATACTTGTATGTCCCACAATGGCCGGGGCTGAGGAGAAAACGCTGGAGGTGGGCTATTTCCCCAATGTCACCCACGCTCAGGCCCTCATCGCCCAGAACATGGCCGCTGAGGGGCAGGGCTGGTTTGAAAAGCGATTGCCGGGGGTGGCCATCAACTGGCACAGCTTTAACGCCGGCCCCTCAGCCATGGAGGCCCTCTTCGCCGGGGTGGCGCACCTGACCTATGTCGGCCCCAACCCGGTTTTAAACGCCTATATCCGCTCCCAGGGGGGGGTGTATGTCGGGGCTGGGGCGGTCAGAGGCGGGGCCGGGCTGGTGGTTCCCAATAACAGTTCCCTCTCTCAGCCTCTCGATTTTAAAGGCCAAAGCATCGCCACCCCCCAACTGGGCAACACTCAGGATATCGCCTGCCGCTACTGGCTGATTCAGGCCGGCCTCAAAGTCAGCCCCACCGGGGGCGAGGTGACCATCGTGCCCACCCCCAACCCCTCCATCCTGCCCCTGTTCATTAAGGGCGAGATAGCCGGGGCCTGGACCGTGGAGCCCTGGCTCTCCCGCCTGGAAATGGAGGGGGGCGGTAAACTGGTTTACTCAGAACCGGCCGAGACCTCCCTGACCACGGTCTTGTCGGTGAGCGGGAAATTTCAAAAAGAGGAGCCGGAGCTGACGGCTAAATTCATTAAAGCTCATCAGGAACTCACTGAATGGATTAAAGAGCATCCTGAGGAAGCTCAAAAACGGGTGGCGGCCGAGCTGACCCGACAGATGCGCCGGGAATTCCCCATAAAGCTGGTTCAGCACGCCTGGCCCCGCCTGGTGTTTGAAAATAAGGTCAGGGTGGAGGAGTTCCAGTTTGCTTTGAAAGCCGCCCAAACCGCCGGCCTGGTCAGCGAGGAACCGGGCGATCTATCTGGTTTGGTGCCTCAACCGTGAGTTTTCTGACCCTGGAGGCGATTGACAAAACCTTTCCCGGCCCCAGGGGCGGCGCTCCGGTCTGCGCTTTAAACCAGCTGTCTCTGACGGTGGAGGAGGGGGAGTATGTCTCTCTTTTAGGCCGGAGCGGCTGCGGCAAATCCACCCTCCTGGCCATTGTGGCCGGGCTGGAAAAGCCGGATCGCGGCCAAATACGCTGTCGCGGCCAGGTGGTGGCCGGCCCGGAGCGCCACCGCCTGCTCATGTTTCAGGACGCGGCCCTCTTCCCCTGGCTGGATGTGCTGGCTAATGTCCTCTATGGCTTAAATCTGGTGGAAAATCTGACTAATGCGGAGAGGTTGAGCCGGGCGGAAAAGTTTCTGGAGATGGTGGGCCTGGCCGACTGCCGCCGCTTCAGAGTCCATCAGCTGTCCGGGGGGATGCGCCAGCGGGTGGCCCTGGCTAGAGCTCTGGCCCCCGACCCGGATCTGTTGCTGATGGACGAGCCCTTCAGCGCCCTGGACGCCCTGACCAGGGAGCAGCTCTATGCTGATTTGCAGCGGATCTGGACTGAAACGAAAAAAACCATCCTGATGGTCACCCATAATGTGCGGGAGGCTGTCTGCCTGGGCTCAAGGGTGGTCATCCTGGCCAGCCCCGGCCAGGTGGTGGCTGATGAGCGGGTGACTTTGCCCTATCCCCGCACCCTGAATGATTTAAAGCTCACGGCCGTGGCCGCCCATATATCCTGCTTTTTGCAGACTGAGGTTGAGCCATGAAAGACAGGCTGGCCGCCGCCGGGGTTTTAACAGCTTTTCTGGGTCTCTGGCAGATGGTGACCGGCTGGGGCTGGGTCTCGCCCATTCTGCTGCCCTCGCCTCTGGCCACCGGAGCTTACCTGGTCAAGGCCGGGCAGGAGGGGCTGTGGCTGTCCTGCTTAAGCGTCACCCTGGGCCGCCTCCTCACTGGCTACGGTCTGGGGCTGGCCGGGGGGCTATTTTTAGGCTTTCTCCTCTACACCAGCCGCCTGGCCCGCAACACCATTGGCCTGGCCGCCCTGGGGCTGCAAACATTGCCCTCGGTCTGCTGGGCACCTCTGGCCATTCTCTGGTTTGGGCAGACCGAGGGAGCCATGTACTTTGTGGTGGTCATGGGCTCTCTGTGGTCATTGGCCCTCAGTGTGGAGACTTCCATCAGGTCGGTGCCGTCTCTCTATCTGAAAGCGGCCCGGGTCATGGGTTCCCGGGGCTGGCATACCTGGGCCACGGTTATGCTGCCGGCCGCCCTGCCCCAGATGCTGGCCGGGGCCAAACAGGGCTGGGCCTTTGCCTGGCGCTCCCTGATGGCCGCCGAAATATATGTGACCATCATCAAACGCTTCGGCCTGGGCCAGCTCCTGCACTTTGGGCGGGAGCTCAACGCCATGGATCAGGTCATGGCCGTGATGGTGGTCATCATCGCTGTGGGCCTCTTGACGGATCGGATCATTTTTAGGCCGCTGGAAACCTATCTGCGAAGAACCAGAGGTGTCTGAGAGCCATGCGTTTATTAAAACTGCCAACTGATATCTACGACTCCTTCATTCGAGACACCGGCAGCCTTTTTCTCTTCGTCAGCCTGTTTATAGCCGAGCCCTATCTGACGGTGCTGGTCATGGGAATTTTTGCCCTGGTGAGCTTGGCCACCTATATTGGTGTCCGCCGCCGGATTGACCGGGCCGGGCAATCATTGACCGCCGCCGGCATTAATGAGCAGAAATCCATGTATGGGGTGACCCGCAGCATTCGCGAGGTCATTCTCTACCACCAGCAGGAGAGTTTTCTCCAAACCATCGGCCTGGCCCTGCGGGCCGGTATGCCGAGCCGGATTTTTCTAATGGTGGCGGGTATGCTGCCGGCCTGGCTACTGGAGGTGGCCGGCTTTTCCACCATCTGCGGGGTGACGGTCTGGATGATCTGGGTGGGCCGATCCATGCCCGAGATCATCGGGGCCGCTTCCATGCTGATGCTGACCGCCTGGCGGGTCTT
>JAISJK010000005.1 GCA_031261565.1 Candidatus Adiutrix sp.
ATAATTTTGTCGGCACCGACCAAATTGGCCGCCATAATGCCGCAAAGCCCAACGCTGCCGACGCCAAAAACTGCGATATGTTCGCCCATGCCGACTTTGAGGCCGTTAATGACCGCTCCGGCACCAGTTTGAAAGCCGCAACCCAGGGGCCCGAAATATTCAAGGCCTTTGTCCGATTGAAGTTTGACCAGGTTCCGCGGGGTCGCCATACTGTAAGTTGCAAACGAAGATTGACCGAAAAAGTTGCCCCATATAGTTTCATTCCCCTTGCGCATGGGGGAGGTGCCATCGAGACGTTTACAGCCGAATGATAATGGGGTTACCAATTCACAGTAGGTGGGGTGCCCAGACCGACAATAATTACACTGACCGCAAGAGTCATAGCACATGATAACCGGATCGCCTTCTTTAAACCCACGCACAGATTTACCGATTTTGGCGACATATCCGGAGCCTTCATGACCAAGAACCACGGGCAGAGGGGTAGGAAATACCTGCGCCTGAATTGACACATCTGTGTGGCACATCCCAACATGGCTCACTTTAACTAATACCTCGTCATCGCGGGGATCTTCAATTTCCACCTCTTCAATAACTAACGGGGCGTTTTTTTCACGCAATACAGCAGCTTGAATGAGCATAAATCTCTCCTTAAATGAAGTGTTTTATCTTTAGGGACTAGTCTTTCCGACCATCCCTCACCCTCTACAGCCTGCCGGGAGAATTCCCGCACAAGGCCCTCTTCTTATGAATGACTGGCCCTATTTTGCCAAGCCATATCGAAACTTCTACATTTTATCATCCTTACAACCTTGGCAATGGCCATTCTCTCCTACTTGATCAGAGGCTTTCCTAACCAGACTACAGACCTGCCCAACTCTGCCTCATAAACTTGCGCCACCCCTATCCAGACCGCGAGAGGGCAAACCGCTATCATAATGGTATTGCCAATCACGACAAGAGCAGGAATATTAAAAATACATCCAAGGCCAGCCGGGGTAAAAAAACATGCGTTCGCTAGATAGAAGAGAAATACCACAACAGGAGCACGTGCCACTATGGGAACAAACACCGCCATCATCAAGCCCATCAGAGTCATGGCATAACCATCTATCAGACTTGAATCTGCGGGCATAAGACCGTTGATTTTCAAAAGAGTTTCGCCGGCCCCCATAGCCATGAAACAGCTGAAGGCCAGAGGGATAGTCCCCCCCAGCAAATTGCCGTTCCGAAGTTCAATAATTCCACAGATAAGTTGAATCACAGCAATAATGATTCCCATGGGAACAATCACACCAGCTAAACTTGGGTCAACACGTCCTGTCGCTATGGGCCAGAGAAGAATCACATAAAAGCCTAGCGTGAACAGAGCCGTAGGCCCACCTGACGCAAAAGTCAGTTTCTGACCAATTGAATTTTCTTCCATTGTCTATTTACCTCCATTTTATTATAAGCCTCTCCAACCGGGGAGCTATCTTTGAACATTTCACCATATCAATCAATTTCAAGCAAAAATATTTATTATACTTTTGCCGTCATTGACCTAACATTAACAATAACTTGCTTCACCTATTTCGGCAGGTGATAAACTGAGTTATTTATGCGTAATTTTTACTTTCATCATTAAGCAAATTAAATGCCAACAATTACAGCATGAGCTGTCCCGCTTGCCATGTTCTTAATAACATCTGATATTTCAATCAAAAATATTTTAGTTGATTGCCAAATGATCTGCGAGCGATGGTTAGTTTCCCAGAAAGGCTCACTGGCACCCGATTACAAAAAAAATTTCTAACCAACATGCTTATTAATATGAGTTAATTTGAATCCAAAGAACTCTATCACACACATAGATTCAAATCATCTTCTGTCCGAAGTGTCCCATTATGCGACAGTTATGCGCTATAATTCCCGGTTGTCGCAGCAATATTGACCTAACTGTATTGTTTTGGCACATTTTGACCGCTAATTTTCGCTAAACCGGCAATAAATACTGCGGCGCCTGCCCCTCTAAGCCCTAACAATTTATCAATCTGATCCAGGAGAATATGATTTATTTCGGGACATTTTATTTTTATGCAGTAACCTCAACCAAATACACAATTATTAGACTTATCCGGCACTATAATTAATAGCCACCACTATTTGTCCGGCTCTATGCTATCGTCTGTGGCATTGTTTTTGCTTTATTAATTCCGTCTAAATATAATTTTAAACAATGATAAATAGAATGGCTTCGTTTTACGATGGGCTTTCTATTATTGTTGCATTTATTTTTGAAACAACATAAACTCTGGCGATGGTGTTCTGGTTTCTGGATCTATATCTTATTGAGAGTCAACATTTACTGTGCGCAAGGAGTTCTTTATGAAACACATTTTTTTGGTGGGTATGCTTTTTTGGTTTGGGTTAGGGGCAAATTTAGCTTTTGCAGGCGCAGGGCACTATACCAGCGGCGTGGAAGGAATCAGGGCCGCCAGCGTGCCCCCGGCCGGTGGAAATTTCTATTGGAGAATGTATAACGCGTTCTATACAGCGAGTTCAATACGCGACAATAACGGCTCAAAAGCACCAGGGGATTTCAATGTTAATGTCTATGCGCTTGCCAACCGTTTCATTTACTCCAGTGACATTGAGATACTGGGCGGCAATCTGCTCTTCGATGTTATCATTCCTACTGTTTATACTGACATATCTTACAAAGGCATCGGGCCGAGTTCTTTCGGTGAAAATAAATTTGGTCTGGGCGATATTTTTGTGGAACCCCTCTTCATCGGCTGGCACGGAGATCGCTGGGATGCGCTGGCCGCAATTGGCGCATATGTGCCAACGGGCGATTACGATCGAAACAGGCCGGCCAGTCCGGGTCTGGGGTTTTGGACCATCATGTACACTCTTGGCGGCACAGTCTATTTAGATGAGGAAAAAACCTGGAGCGCCTCAGTCCTCGGGCGTTTTGAAACCCATACCGAACAAGACCAGACGGATATAACGCCTGGGAATCATCTCCATTTTGAATGGGGGATTGGTAAGAATATCAACAAGACCTTTGATATAGGCGTGGCCGGTTACTGTCATTGGCAGGTGAGTGATGATTCTGGCCCTGGGGCCTCTGGGGACAGAGAGCGAGCCTATGCCATTGGCCCTGAGATCGGTTTTGCCATTGAATCCATCGGGGTCAATGTCGCGGTGCGTTCTCTCTGGGAGTTTGAAAATAAAAACAAAGCTCAGGGTAACATCACATCGCTAAACTTTGCATATGCTTTTTGAGGCCTGATGGCCATAGGCGGGGCGAGGGGTTCGATAGACCGGGCTTCATAATATTTGCGCTCGTGATCCTCTTGCCCCTCTCAATAAATAAAGAGCATAGAGTCGAAAGTCTGAACTTATGGAAATTACGATATTTAATCTTTTGGGAACCTCAATCCAAATACGTGCGCCAAATGCCGACCATTTACTCTCCACATGATCTACCCCCGCCCAATAATTTCGCTAACAGCCACATCACGGCCCCCCGCTTTTATCAATGACCCGCATCTGGCGCCAGCGGCCCTGGCGGTAGCGCCAGACCCCGCCCCCGGTCAGGCACAGGATATACAGGACAAAAGCGCCCCACAGGGTATAGATGTCGGCCAGATTGAAAGCAAACAGCAACCAGATGGGCACGGCCAGGCCGAAGACCCCGGCCAGGCCCATGGCGGCCAGGGGGAACCAGACATCGCCGGCCCCGGATAGGGCCCCGAAACAGTAGATATACAGGCCGTCAAAGGCGGTGTAGAGGGCCACATACCGCAGCAGAATGACCCCCAGCTCCAGAATCTGGGCCCGGGCGGCCGGGTCATAGTGGCTGGCCAGAAACAGCTCCAGGAGCGGCCGGGGCCAGACCAGAAAGACAATGGCCACCACGATCACATAGAGACTGCCGATGCCCAGGCCGCTGACCACGGCTTCCGAGGCTTCCTCCGGCCGGCCTCGGCCAATGGATTGGCCCACCATAATACTGATGGTCACCCCTATCCCGAGCATGGGGAAAAAGGATAGAGCCTCAATGGAAAAGATGATGTTGTTGGCCACCAGTTGCAGCTCGCCCAGCCAGCCGACGGCAAAGGCGAAAAAGGTGAAGGTGGCCAGCTCCAGAAAGCGTTGCATCCCGCCCGGGAAGCCGTAGATGATCATCCGCCCGAGGAGATTCCAGTCCAGGCTCCGGGCGTTGAAAATATCGTGACTCCTGGCCATTCGCCGGTTGAAAATTAAGCGGATGAAAATCAGGGTGGTCACCAGCCAGGAAACCACAGTGCCTGCGGCCGCTCCGGCGATGCCCCATTCCGGGGCCACCCGGAGGCCGCCAATCTCCAGCCCGAAAACCAGGGCATAGGTCAGGGGAATGTTGACCAGGGCCCCGATCAGGTTGACCCACATGACCACTCTGGTGCGGCCCAGCCCGGACAGAAAAGAGGACATGGCGAAATAGAGCATGCTCAAAACCGAGGGCAGGGCCAGAATGCGGTAATAGGTCACTTCCAGCTCCTGCACCCTGGTCGAGTGGCCACCCACCTCAAAGAGCTTCGGGGCCGCGAAATAGGTCAGCCCGATGAGCAGGCCGGAGACCAGCGACAGATAGAGGCCGTGCCAGAGCGCGGCCGCCGCCCGCCGGGGCTGGCCGGCGCCGGTGTATTGGGCGGTGAAGACGCTGACATAGGAAACCAGCCCCTGAAAAAAGGAGGAAACCGTGACAATGCCCACTCCGGCCGGGAGAGAGGCGGCAATGGCCTCCATTGAGTAGCGGCTGAGAAAGAGCCGGTCGGTGAAGATCATGGCCGAGAGGGAGATATGGGAGGCGATGAGGGGCAGGCAGATTCTGAGGGCATGGCTGTAGCCGTTATTAATCCGCCAGCGATAACGGGGATGCATGGATTTGATGACGGATAGCATTCAGAGCCCTCACTTGCCGCCTGTGATTATGCCATGCTGGCCGCCGCCGTGTCAAATAGCCCCTTCAGGCTTCAGGTTGGCAGAAATCTCAAAATCTGTTATATTTTAAAAAGGCCGTTTTATCTGTTGGCCGCCATATTTTGAATGGGAGCCGCCATGTCTGCCCCGCCTATAGCCGCCCTGGATCTGGGCTCCAACACCTTCCGACTGATGCTGGCCAGGCGCAAAGATTTGTGGGCCGGGAAACAGGTTTACCAGTACATCCCCCGGCTCTCGGAAAAGCTGAAGCCGGGCGGCTGTTTTATCCCAGCCGCTTTAGCCCGCTCCTGGGAGGCCCTGGATGATTTCGCGGCCCGGATCAGGGCGGCCGGGGCCACCAAAGTGCTGGCTGGGGCCACCATGGCCGCCAGGCTGGCCGCTGACGGCCCGGATTTAATGGTCGAAATCAACCGCCGCTACGGCTGGGAGGCGGTGATTCTCACCGGCGAAGAAGAGGCCTACCTTACGGCCACCGGCGTCCTGGTGGGTTTGGCCCTGACCGATGCCCTGATTTTTGACATTGGCGGCCGCTCCACGGAATTTGTCACCTCCTCCGGGGGGGAGATTATCCAGAGCCGCAGTCTGCCGGTGGGAGTGGTGGGCCTGACCGAAGACCACCTCTCCGACCCGGTGACGCCTGACCAGCTCATTGCCGTGGCCCGAAACGTGCGGGCCGTGCTGAGGTCGGCTGATTTCAGCGATGTGGGGGGAGGGGCGGCCCTGGTGGGCACGGCCGGCACAGTAACCACGGTGGCGGCTCTGCTTTTAAAATTGACCGAATACCAGCCCGAGCTGATTCAGAACGCCCGGTTGTCCAAAGACGATATCGCCGCCCTGCTGGATGTCATGGCCTCCGAAACTGTGGCCGAGCGGGCCCGGAAGCACCGCCTGCACCCCCTGCGGGCCGACGCCATTGTGGCCGGGCTGGTTCTGGTGCTGGAAATAATGGATTTCTTTGGCCAGCGGGAGCTTTCCGTCAGCGATAACGGCCTTCTGGAAGGTCTCTGGCTGCGGGCCGCCCGGCCAGCTTAACCCGAGCTTGAAATATAAGGTGTGATATGTCTGAAAAACCACAGTTTAAAGAAGGTCTGACTTTTGACGACCTGTTGCTGGTTCCCGGCTATTCCGAGATCCTGCCCGGCGAGGTGGATCTCACCACCACCCTGGCCCGGGACATTACCCTGAAAATACCCCTGGTCAGCGCGGCCATGGACACGGTCACCGAGTCCCAGACGGCCAGCACCATGGCCCGTCAGGGGGGGCTGGGGATTATCCACAAAAATATGTCCATTGAGTCCCAGGCTTTTGAAGTGGAAAAGGTCAAAAAGAGCGAGAGCGGCATGATTGTGGATCCGGTCACCGTCACCCCGGAGGCCAGGGTGAGAGACGTCCTGACCCTGATGGAGCAGTATCACATCTCCGGGGTGCCGGTGGTCTCGGAAGGCGATCTCCGGGGCATTGTCACCAACCGCGATCTGCGCTTTGAGACCAACTATGAGCGGCCGGTGTCCGAGGTGATGACCCGGGAAAACCTGGTCACGGCCGAGGACGGCATCACCCTGGAACAGGCCAAACTCAAGCTCCATGAAAACCGCATTGAAAAGCTCCTGGTGATCAACCACCAGGGCCGTCTGGTGGGGCTTATCACCATCAAGGATATTGAAAAAGTGCGCAAATACCCCCAGGCCACCAAGGATTCGCGGGGGCGGCTCCGGTGTGGAGCGGCTATCGGGGCCAACGCCGAGGCCCTGGAGCGCACTGCGGCTCTGGTCGCGGCCAAGGCGGATCTGGTGGTGCTTGATTCAGCTCACGGCCACTCCCGCAATGTCATTGAGACGGTCAAGCTCATCAAGCGCACTTACCCTGATTTGATTATCATCGCCGGCAATGTGGGCACGGCCGCCGGGGTGACCGCTCTGGCCGAGGCCGGGGCCGATGGGGTCAAGGTGGGCGTGGGCCCCGGCTCTATTTGCACCACCCGCATGGTGGCCGGAGTGGGGGTGCCCCAGATGACGGCCATTCTGGAGTGCGCACGGGAGGCCCGCCGCCACCGGATCCCCATCTGGGCTGACGGTGGCATCAAATTTTCCGGCGATGTCACCAAGGCCCTGGCCGGCGGGGCGGCAGTGGTCATGATCGGCTCCCTGTTCGCCGGCACGGAAGAGAGCCCGGGCGAAAAAATTCTCTACCAGGGCCGCACCTATAAGACCTATCGGGGCATGGGCTCCATTGAGGCCATGCGCGATGGCTCGGCCGACCGCTACGGCCAGAGCATCACCAATGACCATCAGCTGGCCGATAACGGCAAATTAGTGCCCGAAGGCATTGTCGGACGGGTGCCCTACCGGGGCTATCTTTCGGAAATCATTTATCAGATGGTCGGGGGCGTTCGGGCCGGCATGGGCTATGTCGGAGCCCCCACCCTGCCTGACTTGCGAGACAAGGCCAATTTCGTGCGCATCACCTCGGCCGGGCTCAAGGAAAGCCACGTCCACGATGTCATCATCACCAAGGAAGCTCCCAACTACCGCCTGGAATCCTGAAAATGTCCTTCGTCCATCTCCACGTTCACTCCTGTTACAGCCTGCTGGATGGGGCCATCAAAGTTAAAGACCTGGTGGCCGCCGCTAAAAAAATGGATATGCCGGCCGTGGCCCTGACCGACCATGGCCAGATGTTCGGTATTCTGCCTTTTTACAAGGCGGCCCGGGAGGCTGGAATCAAACCCATCCTGGGGGTGGAGACCTATGTGGTGGCCGACCGGAGCCGGAAAGACCAGGGCCAGGGCGATCTGCGCCACCACCTTATTTTGCTGGCCGAGAACCTGGCCGGCTACCGCAACCTCTGCCGCCTCGTTTCCCGGGCCAATATCGAGGGTTATTATTACGGCAAGCCCCGGATGGATAAGGAACTCCTGGCCCAATACAGCGAGGGGATCATTGCCCTCTCGGCCTGCCTGAAGGGGGAAGTGCCCTGGCTGCTCCTCAAGAGAGGCCAGGCCGAGGCGGAAAGGGCGGCCGGGGAATACGCCGCCATTTTTAAAGACCGCTTTTATCTGGAAATTCAGCACAACGGCCTGGCTGAGCAGGTGGAGGCCAATCAGACCCTCAAACACCTGGCGGCCAAAATGGGCCTGCCCCTGGTGGCCACCAATGATTGCCACTACCTGCTCAAAGAGCATTACCAGATGCACGATGTGCTCCTGTGCATTCAGACGGGCAAGACGGTGGCTGAAGATAAGCGGATGAAATTTTCAACCAATGAGTATTATTTCAAATCACCGGCCGAGATGGCCGCCAGTTTCGCCGGCGAGCCCGAGGCCCTGGCCAATACCCTGGCCATTGCCGAGCGCTGCCAGGTTGAATTTCCCAAACCCCACTACGCCTTTCCAGCCCTCAAACTGGCGGCCGGGGAGAGCCCGGACGACCGCCTGGCCGCCCTGGCCCGGGCCGGCCTGGAAAAACGCTTAAAAGATATGGAGGAGGGGGCCAGGGAAGTCTATTGGCAGCGTTTGGAGCTGGAAATAGCCCTGATCATCAAGATGGGTTTCCCGGGCTACTTTCTCATTGTGGCCGATTTTATCAACTGGGCCAAAGACAGCGGCATCCCGGTGGGGCCGGGCCGCGGCTCGGCCGCCGGCAGTCTTGTGGCCTACGCCATGAGCATCACCGATGTGGATCCGATTCGCTTTGGTCTGCTCTTTGAGCGCTTCCTCAACCCCGAGCGCGTCACCATGCCCGATATTGACGTGGATTTCTGCACTAACGGCCGCGATGATGTCATCCGCTATGTCACTGATAATTACGGCGGCAAAGAGCAGGTCGCCCAGATAGTCACCTTCGGCCAGATGAAGGCCAAGGGGGTTATCCGCGATGTGGGCCGGGCCCTGGGGGTGGAATACAAAGAGGCCGACCGGCTGGCCAAGCTGGTGCCCGACAAGCTCAATATAACTTTGGAGCAGGCCCTGGAGCTGGAGCCCAAACTGCGAGAGGAAGCCCAGGCCAACCCCCAACTGGCCCAGTTGCTCGAATACGCCCGGCAATTGGAAAACCTGCCCCGGCAAGTCTCCACCCACGCCTCGGCCGTGGTCATTGGCGACCAGCCCCTGATGGAGCATCTGCCCCTCTGCTGCGACTCGAAAACTGACGAGGTGGACGGGGAAAAACCCCAGGTCATCACCCAGTTTGACATGAAGGGGGTGGAGAGCCTCGGGCTCATCAAATTTGACTTCCTGGGCCTCAAGACCCTGACGGTCATTGACCACTGCCTGACATTTCTGAAAGATCGGGGCCTGGAGGTGGATATCCAGGGCCTTGATTTGAGCGACGAGGCCACTTACGCCCTCCTGAGGCGGGGCGAGACCACCGGCGTTTTCCAGTTGGAGAGCCCGGGCATGAAGGATTATCTGGTCAAGCTGCGGCCTGACTGCATTGACGACCTGATGGCCATGGTAGCCCTCTACCGGCCCGGCCCCCTCAATGGCGGCATGGTGGAAAAATTCATCGACGGCAAGCACGGGCGCGTCACGGCCTCTTACGAACTGCCCCAGCTTGAGCCCATTCTGGCCGAGACTTACGGCGTCATTCTCTACCAGGAGCAGGTCATGCGGATCAGCCAGGTGCTGGCCGGCTTCAGCCTGGGCGAAGCTGATCTGCTCCGGCGGGCCATGGGCAAAAAAAACGCCGAGGAAATGGGCCGGCAAAAAGAGCGCTTTATGGAGGGGGCCCGGGCCAACCACATTGACCCTCAGAAAGCCGGCCACGTTTTCGAGCTGATGGCCAAATTCGCCGACTACGGTTTCAACAAATCCCACAGCGCGGCCTACGCCATTGTCTCTTTCCAGACGGCCTACCTCAAGGCCCATTACCCACTGGAATTCATGGCCGCCCTGATGACCTCGGAAAAGGACAATCAGGACAAAGTGGTGCGGCTGATAGCCGAGTGCCGCTCGGCCGGCCTCCAGGTGGCCCCGCCGGATGTCAATGAGTCGGGCGACCGCTTCACAGTAGTGGAGGGGGGCATCCGCTTCGGCCTGGGCGCGGTCAAGGGCCTGGGGGAGGCGGCCATTGAAGCCATTATCGCCGCCAGGAAAGAAGGGCCATTCACCAGCCTCTATAACTTTTGCGAGCGGGTGGATACCCAGAAAGTCAACCGGGGGGTCATTGAGTCGCTCATCAAGTGCGGGGCCTTTGACCTCTCCGGCGGGGCCGACCGGGCGGTCATGCTGGCCGCCGTGGATGAAGCCCGGGAGTCGGGTCTGCGCCGCCAGCGGGATCGGCGCACCGGGCAGAGCAGTATGTTTGATCTCCTGAACCAAGCCGACCCGGACACAGCCCAGGCGGCCTGGCCCCGGGTTGAGCCCTGGCGGGAGAATGTGCGCCTGGCCTTTGAAAAGGAATTTCTGGGCTTTTTCATCACCGGCCATCCCCTGGCCCGCTATGAGATGGAATTGTCCGTGGTCTCCAGCGCCGACACCGGCCAGGTCAAGACCCTGGCCGATAAGGCGGCTGTGCGTCTGGGCGGGGTGGTGGCCAAGGTCTTGGTCAAAAAAGACAAAAAGGGAAAAAACTACGCCTGCCTGACTCTGGAGGATTTAAAGGGCTCTCTGGAGGTCATGGTCTGGTCGGACACCTATACCCAGCGGGCCGATATTTTAAAGCCGGACGAGGTGGTGGTGGTGGAAGGCCAGGTGGACGCCGGAGAAAAAGCCGGGCAGGCCAATGTCAAGGTGCTGGCCCGGGATGTCCTGAGCCTGACGGAAGCTGTGGAAGGCCGGACGGGAACCATCGCCTTCAACCTGCCCCGGGCCAGGCTCAAAGATTCGCTGGCCTTCCTGAAAACCGTGGCCCAGACTTATCCCGGCCGAACGCCCGCCTTTTTAAAGTTAAGGGAGCCGGACGGGGTGGCTGTTTATAAGCTGGACGCACCCCTAAAACCCTGCCGGGAATTGATTGAATCCGCCCGCCGCCACCTGGGGCCGGGCGGTCTGGAACTCAGGTAACTCGGGAGTAACCACTATGAGCCTGCCGGCTATTGTTGAAGATTTTCTGGAGTTGGCCGTCTTGCCCTCCAACTCCCGCCAGGAGCGGATCCTGGCTGACGCCCTCAGGGCCAAACTGACCGCCCTGGGCCTGACTGTGGAGGAAGACGGAACCGGCCCCCTGATCCAGGGCGAGGCCGGCAACCTGATTGCCCGCCTGCCCGGTGACCCCCGGATTCCGGCCATCATGTTTTCAGCCCACCTGGATCGGGTGGCCAACCATGGGCACATCCAGCCGATTATGGCCGAGGACGGAGCCGTCATCCGCAGCGACGGCACTTCCATCCTGGGGGCGGACGATGTCTCCGGCCTCTGCGCCATTCTCGATGGGCTACGGCGGGTGCGGGCCGAGGGCCTGCCCCACGGCGAGATTGAAGTGGTGCTGTCCGTGGCCGAGGAAGTCGGCCTCCAGGGCGCTCTCCACCTGGATTATGACCGGATTAAGTCTAAAATGGCCTATGTCATTGATACCGGGGGGCCGGTGGGCACTCTGGTCAATCAAGCCCCGACCCAATATACCCTGGCCGTCAAGGTGCGGGGCCGGAGCGCCCACGCCGGTATGGAGCCGGAAAAGGGTTTAAGCGCCATCAGGGTGGCGGCGGCAGCTCTCACCCGCCTGCGGGAAGGCCGTCTGTCGCCCTACACCACCGCTAATTTCGGCTGCTTTCAAGCCGGCCTGGCCACCAATATCGTCTGTGATTTCGCGCTGGTCAAGGGCGAGGCCCGCAGCAGCCGGCCGGAGGAACTGGCCGCCTATCTGGAGGAAGTTGATCGGGTTTTTCAGGAAGTGGCCGCCGAATACCAGACGGATATCTCAGTTGAGCGCCATCTGGAATACGAAACATTCCGGGTGGATGAAATCGAGACGGTCATCCAGCTGGCCGGCCGGGCCATGGCCAGTCTGGGCCTGCCCCTGTCGGTGGTGGCCACCGGCGGGGGCATGGACGGCAACCATTTCAACCATCACGGCATTAAGGCGGTGGGGCTCTCCCCGGGCTATGTGGGCGTCCACACCTCGAAAGAGGAGCAGCCCGTGGCTCAGTTGATCCAATGTGGTCAACTGGTGGCCGGTATTATTAAAGAGAGCGCCAGTCTGGCCCGTGATTCCTGATACGGAACTGAATATCTGGGAGCACTCCCAAAATGTGAGGCAGCTCTACCGTCAGCGTTCTCTGGGAGAGGTCGGGGAGATGGACGCCTCGGCCCAGGGGGCTGAGTTGCTGGCCCCCTTTATCACTCAGGCCGAGCGGCCGCCCCGCCTGTTGGACGCCGGCTGCGGCAGCGGCTATTTATGGCCGTCCCTGAAAAAGCGGGGGCTCAAGGTGGAGTATCACGGCCTGGATTACAGCCCCAGTCTGATTGACATTGGCCGGGAAACCCTGGGCTTGCCCCCGGAACGCTTAATCTGCGGAAGTATTGAAGACCTGCGCGGCCAGTCTTTTGATCTGGTGGCCCTGATTAACACCCTCTCCTTTGGCCCCGACTTTCGCCAGCCCCTGGCTCGACTGGCCGACACCGGGGCCCGAGCCATAGTCATTCGCGACAACTTCGGGCCGGAGACCATCAGGCGCTGGGAGACTGACGGCTATCTTGACCCCGGCTATAATCACCTGAAAGCCTATTGGAATCAGTGGCAGACGGCCGAGGTGGCCGGTTTTTTGGCTGGCTATGGCTTCACCGTGACCGAAGTCCCTGACCGGCGCACCAGGGGGCGGGTGGAGATGGTGGTGGATAAACCCTATTACTGGTCCTGGCTGGTGGCGGTCAGGCCGGGCAGCCTAATGAAAATGAGGAATCCACTATGACTGATATTCAGGGGAAGTTGATTGCCGAGCTTAAAAATATGTTCCAGTTCGATCAATCTGATTTAGATTTTGGCATTTAGGGCTCGTCAATAAATTAACTCCAGCTTAAGCCCCGCGCTATGCGCGGGAGAATAGAATAGCAGAAGCGAAGGAGATGATAAAATGACCTCCTCTGATAGAATGACGAAGGTTTCGCA
>JAISJK010000087.1 GCA_031261565.1 Candidatus Adiutrix sp.
TGGGCTGGGCCTTATTTTTCTTCGCCAGCCTGGCCGTGCTTGATTTCTGGCCGGAAGGCACCGGCGGCCGCGCCGGCGGCCGTTTCGGCCACGTCCTGGTCCAGGGGGCCAATCATCTCCTCGGCCGCCTGGGCACAGCCCTGGCCCTGCCTCTGCTGGGCCTGGCCGGCCTCTTTATGGCCGTCAGCCCGCTGCGGCGAGCCGCTCAGGCTCTCTTAAATCAATTAGCCCGGGCCGGGGATGACGAACCGGAACCGGCTGCCCCTCAGACCACCGGCCCCGGTCTGGAGGCCGACCCCCTGGCGCCGTCCCCGGCCCCGCGCATTGTGGAGAAGGTGATCGTGAAGCCGGAGCCGGTGTTGGTGCCGGCCCTGCCGCGCCAGGCGGGAAAAGCGGCCGAGAGGCCGGCCCTCCCCCGGGAGCCCGGCGGCCCCTATCAGTTGCCGGGCACCGGCTTTCTCGATCGGGCGCCGGCGGCCAGGGCCGGCCACGCCTCAGGCCTGACCCGGGAAGAGCTGACGGCCAACGCCCGCCTGCTGGAATCCAAGCTCAGCGATTTCGGGGTGGAGGGCCGGGTGCTGGAAGTCTCCGGCGGCCCGGTCATCACCATGTATGAATACCAGCCGGCCCCGGGCGTTAAAATATCTAAGGTGGCCGGCCTGTCGGATGACCTGACCATGGCCATGCGGGCCATCTCCATCCGGGTGGTGGCTCCCTTGCCGGGCAAGGCGGCCATTGGTATTGAGATACCCAACCCGGATCGCAGCACCGTCTCTTTCCGGGAGGTGGTGGAGAGCGAGGTTTTTCAGAAATCGACCTCCGTGCTGAGTCTGGTGCTGGGCGTGGACATCATGGGCGCGCCAGTGGTGGCCGATCTGGCCAAGATGCCCCATCTGCTGATCGCCGGGGCCACCGGCAGCGGCAAATCCGTGGGCCTGGGCTCCATGATCATGTCCATTCTGTTTAAGGCCCGGCCTGATCAGGTTCGTTTTTTGATGATTGACCCCAAGTGCGTTGAGCTGGCCCTTTATAAAGACATCCCTCATCTGATCTATCCGGTGCTGTCCGACCCCTCCGAAGCCACCCTGGGCCTCAAGTGGGCCGTGGCCGAGATGGATCTGCGCTATAAGCTGCTGGCTGAAAAAGGCGTGCGCAACATTGAGACCTATAACGCCAAAGTCCGGGAAGAGCTGAAAACCAGGAAAAAGCCGGCCCGGAGCCACGAGGCGGCCGGAGAGCCGGAACCGCCCAAAGAGCTACCCTTTCTGGTCATTATCATTGACGAGCTGGCCGACCTGATGATGGTCTCGGCCAAAGAGGTGGAGGTCTATATCACCCGTCTGGCCCAAAAGGCCCGGGCGGCCGGCATCCACCTGATTCTGGCCACCCAGCGCCCTTCGGTGGACGTGCTGACCGGCATTATCAAGGCCAATATGCCCACCCGCATCTCCTTCCAGGTCTCCTCCCGCATTGACTCCCGCACCATTTTAGACCAGATGGGCGCGGAAAAGCTCCTGGGCCGGGGCGATATGCTCTTCCTGCCCCCGGGGGTGGGCAAACTGCGCCGCCTTCACGGGGCTTTCGTCTCCGATGATGAGATAAAAGCCGTCACCGACTTTATCCGCGACTGGGGCCCGCCGGATTATATTGACGACATCGCCACCCCCGAGGCCGGGGGGGAGGGGAGCGAGGGTGAGCGGGATGAAAAATACGATGAGGCCGTGGAGCTGGTGCGGCGCACCCAGAAAGCCACCATCTCCCATGTCCAGCGCCATCTGCGCATCGGCTATAACCGGGCGGCCCGCATCATTGAAGACATGGAGCGCGAGGGCATCATCGGCCCCCAGGACGGCACTAGGCCCCGGGTTATATTCTGAGACCATATTTCACTGCTACTTCAGAGGCGGCAGCTCCAGGGGAACCCGCTCGGCCAGGCGGCGGCGGCAGGCCAGAAAGATTACCAGGGAGGCCAGAGCCGTGACCCCGCCCATGATCACCGATTGTTCATAGGGGATGCTAAAACCGATTTTATGATAATAAATGTAAGTGCTGACCACGGCGGTCATAAAGGTGGCCGGGATAGTGGCTATCCAGTGGCAGGTGTTGAGGCGCACCAGATAGGCCGCTCCGGCCCACAGCACTATGGTGGCCAGGGTCTGGTTTGACCAGCCGAAATACTGCCAGATCAGGCTGAAATTGACCCGGCTCAGATAGATGGCCACGGCGAAGATGGGCACGGCGATCAGGAGGCGCTGCCAGATGCTTTTTTGCGGCAGGCGCAGGAAGTCGGCCATCACCAGGCGGGCGGCCCGGAAAGCGGTGTCGCCGGAAGTCACTGGCAAAACCACCACCCCCAGGACAGCCATCATCCCGCCCATTTCGCCCAAAAGCATAAAACAGATATCACTGACCACTTTGGCCGGGCCGCTTTTGTTGAGCACTTCATTTAGAGCTTCGGCAGTGGGGAAAAGAGTCATCCCGGCTGTGGCCCAGATCAGGGCGATGACCCCCTCGACAATCATCGCCCCGTAAAAGACCAGGCGCCCCTGGCGCTCATTGACCATGCAGCGGGCGGTAATGGGTGACTGAGTGGCGTGAAAGCCGCTGAGGGCCCCGCAGGCGATGGTGATAAACATGAGCGGCCAAAGCGGATAACCATCGGGGTGGGGTTTATGCCAGTCCGCCCACTGGTAGAAATTATAATCGCCGGTGAGTAGCGAGCCAATCACCCCCAGGGCCATAATGGACAGCACCACGGCGAAAAAAGGGTTCAGGCGCTCAATCAAAACCTCGATCGGCATGATGGTGACCAGAAAATAATAAGCAAAGATGAGCACCAGCCAGATAATATAGTCGCCTTCCATGCGGGTCAGGCTGTCCAACAGGGAAGCCGGGGCCTGGACGAAAACCACCCCCACCAGCACCAGGAGAAGCAGGGAAAACAGGCGCATGAAGACCTTAAAGGCTGGCCCCAGCACATGGCCCACCACATCGGGGATGGATTCCCCCCGGTAGCGGATGGACATCATGCCCGACAGATAGTCATGGACGCCGCCGGCGAAAATGCAGCCCAATACGATCCAGAGCAAAGCGGCCGGCCCGTAGAGGATGCCCAGGATGGGGCCGAAAACCGGGCCGGTGGCGCTGATGCAAAGAAATTGGTTGAGCCAGACTTCCTTGGCCGGCAGGCTGACATAATCCACGCCGTCAGCCATGGTCACGGTTGGGGTGGCCCGGTTCTCGTCCGGCCGGAAAACCCGCTCCACCAGCCGCCCGTAAACCATATATCCGGCCAGCAGGGCCGCGACACTCAGAAAAAAATAAATAATTGGGGGCATATGATGGTTCATCCTAATCTTTAAAATACTTAATTTTAAACAGCCAATCCGCCGGATCGCCGGTGGCAGGCGCAACTTAGGCCCGGCTGGTGGGCCGTCAATACCGGTAGCTTCAGGCGGCACAGCTCCACCGCTTCCGGGCACCGGGGGTGAAAGGGGCAGCCCGGGGGCGGATTTTCCGGGTCTGGCGGCTCGCCCTCCAGCACCGCGTCGGCCCCGTGGCCTTCGGCCGAGGCCCACAGCGACAGCACATAGGGGTGGTGGTGCGCCTGGTGGAGCAGAGCCTTATCCACCACTTCCATCAGCAGTCCCCCATACATCACCGCCAGCCGGTCGGCCATGACCCTGACCAGAGGCAGATCATGGCTGACCAGGATCAGGGTCAGGCCCCGGCGATCCCGCAGATCCAGGAGCAGATTGATAATCTGGGCCTGAATGGAGACATCCAGAGCCGAGACCGGCTCATCGGCAATCAATATCTCCGGGTTAAGGGCCAGAGCCCTGGCCAGACTGAGCCGCTGGCGCTGGCCGCCGGAAAACTCGTGGACATAGCGTCCCCGGATATCCTCGGGCAGCCCCACCTCGGCCAGCAGACCGGCTACCCGCTCCGAGCGCTCTCCAGCCGAGCCCAGGCCATGAATGATCAGACCTTCCTCGACAATGAACCAGGCCGGCTGGCGCGGGTTGAGAGAAGAGACCGGGTCTTGAAACATGATCTGCACCCGCCGCCGAAAGCGCTTCCAGCCGCCTTTATCCAGCTTGGCCAGATCCTGGCCCTCAAATAAAACCCGCCCGCCGTCCGGCTGATAGAGCCCGGCCAGGAGCCGGGCCAAAGTCGATTTGCCCGAGCCGCTCTCGCCCACCAGCCCCAAAATCTCGCCGGGCTTAAGGGCCAGGCTCACCCCCCGCACCGCCTGGACGCCGGCCGGGCGGTGTGGCCGGCCCAGCGGTCGCCTCAGCCAGGCGCTCAGTTCCTGCTTCAGGCGGCCGGCCGGCTGAAAAGTTTTTTGGACATTTTCCAGGCTCAGCATCGTCCGCCGGTCTCATAGAGAAAGCAGCGGGCTTTCCGGCCGCCGCCCAAATCGAAAAGAGGCGGCAGAGCGCGGGAGCAGAGCTCGAAAGCCTGGTCGCAGCGCGGGGCGAAAGGGCAGCCGGGCGGCCACTGGCCGGGCCGAGGAGGCACCCCGCCAATGGCTTTCAGCCGCTCCGGCGCCGGCTCGCTCAGGGCCGGCGGCAAGGCTTTCAGCAGCCCCTGAGTGTAAGGGTGAGCCGGGCTGGCGAAAACTTCCGGCACCGGGGCCTCTTCCACCGCCAGGCCGGTATACATGACCAGAATACGCCGGGCCAGACCGCGCAAAAGGCGCAGGTTATGGGTAATGAACAGCACGGCGGAATTGTTCTCCGAGGCCAGACGGGCCAGGAGGGCTAAAATCTGGGCGGCAATGGTCGGATCCAGAGCCGTGGTCGGCTCATCAGCCACCAGAATTTCGGGGGACAAGGCCAGGGCCAGGGCCATGACCACCCGCTGCCTCATGCCCCCGGAAAAGCGGTGGGGATAGTTGCCGGCCGCCTGGGCCGGGTTGGAGAGGCCGACTTTGGCCAGCATCTCCACAGCCGAGGCCTTGGCCGCCCGGCGGCTTTGGCCGGCTCGCCAGCGGAAAATCTCGGCCACCTGCTCGCCAATGGTCAAAACCGGGTTTAAGGCGGTCAGGGGTTCCTGAAAAACCATGCCCAGGTGGGCGCCGCAAATCCGCCGGCGCTCAGCCGGGGCCAACCGGGCCAAATCATGGCCTTTAAAGCGGATAAGGCCCGAGTCGAGGCGGGCGGCGGGCGGTTGCAGACCCATCAGGCTGAGGGCCGAAAGGCTCTTGCCCGAGCCGCTCTCGCCCACCAGGCCGACAATTTCCCCGGCCGCCAGCGACAGGGACAGCCCCCGCACCGCCGGCTTGGCGCCGTTGTTAAAACTTATGGTCAGGTTTTCTATGTCCAGTATATTAGCCATAATAATTTGATATTATAGCATACATTCGGGCTGAATATATTTTTATAATTAGCTCTTTCCGGCTTTATAAACAGTCATTTTTGGCGTATAATTACAGGTGTGAAAAGGAGGTGAGGATGGCCTGGATCTGGGCGGCCCTGATGCCGCACCCGCCGATTATGATCCCGGAAGTCGGCCGGGGCCAGGAAAGTCTGGCCGCCGCCACTCTGGCCGGAGCCCGGGCCATCGCTCAAAATCTGGCCGCCCGCCCAGATGGCGGCCGGGTGGACGGCCTTCTGATCCTCTCGCCCCACCAGCCCTACGCTCCCGGCGCCCTGTTCTTAAATGCCGCCGAGCGGCTGGAGGGCAGTTTGGAGCGTTTCCGGGCTCCGGAGGTGCGGTGTCGCCTTCAGACTTCCCCAACCTGGTCTGATCTGGCCCGCCACCTGACTGAGGCCGGGGTGATGGTGGCCACCAGGGCCGCCCCGAATCTGACCCCGGATCACAGCGCCATGGTGCCGCTTTACTTTCTGGCCCGGGCTTTGAACCCTATCCCCCCGGTCATCGTGGCCAGCCCTATTGGCCTGTCGCCCGCCGCAGCCCTGGCCCTGGGCCAGGCCCTGGCCAAATGGTCACCCGGCCCCGGGGCCGCCTGGGCTCTGCTGGCCAGCGGCGATCTCTCCCATCGCCTGACCCGGTCGGCCCCGGCTGGTTTTAACCCGGAGGGCCAAATTTTCGACCGGGAAGTGGTGGCCGCTCTGACCGCTGGCGACCCCCGGACTTTGCTGGCTAACTGGCCGCCTGACCGCCTGGACAGCGCCGGCGAATGCGGTTTCCGTTCGGTCTTGGCTTTAATGGGGCTGACCGGCGGCCCGGTTCAGGTTCTATCTTACGAGGGGCCTTTTGGCGTTGGCTATGCCAACGCCTGGTGGACCAGCCCAGCTGAGGGTTGAATCTTAATTTATAGAGGTAGATTAATGGCCGTGACTCACCCTTATCCCCGTCTGGCCCGCCGGGCGGTGACCACCCACCTGGCTCGGGGGCCATTGACTGAAGCCCTCTGGGCCGACCTGGCCGAGATCCCCGAGTTGCTGACCACCCGCCAGGCCGCCTTTGTCTCCATCAAGACCAGCCGGGGCGAGTTGCGCGGCTGCATTGGCACCATTGCCCCAGCTCAGCCCAGCCTGGCCTGGGAAATAGCGCTCAACGCCATTTCCGCCGCTGTCCACGACCCTCGATTCAGCCCCCTGACCGCCGATGAACTGCCCGGGGTGGTCTTTTCCGTGGATGTGCTCAGCCCGCCGGAAATAATTAAGGGGCCGGAGCAGCTTGATCCGGCCCGCTATGGGGTCATTGTCAGCCGGGGCGGTCGCCGGGGCCTGCTCCTGCCGGCTCTGGAGGGGGTGGACACTGTGGAGGAGCAGCTGGCCATCGCCGCCCGCAAAGCCGGCCTGGACAGCCCAACCGACCTTAAACTGGAGCGCTTCACCGTGACTCGCTTTCCTGAGGGCGAGGTTCATGACCCCCATTGAACCTCGGTGGTGGCGCCAGGAGGATCACCCGGAGGGCCAGAAGGATTTATATCGCTGCGACCTCTGCTTTCACCAGTGCAGCCTCACCGAGGGCGGGGTGGGCTACTGCGGAGCCCGTGGGGTTAGCGATTCGCCCAGCCGGTTCGTCTCCCCCTATTTGGGCTATTTCAGCTCCTTTGCCGTGGATCCGGTGGAAAAAAAGCCTTTAAGCCACTGGCGGCCGGGCAGCCGCATTTTTTCCCTGGGCAGTCTGGGTTGCAATATGCGCTGTCCCTTCTGCCAGAATCACACCATCTCCCGGCCCGGGCAGAGGCCTAACCTGAATCAGCTGGCCCCCGAGGATTTGCGGTCTCAGATCCAGACTCTGGGCCTGAGCGCGGTGGCCTACACCTACAACGAACCCATGCTCCAGGCTGAATACATCCTGGCCGCCGCCCCCCTCCTGCGGGAGGCGGGCATTGCCACGGTCATGGTCACCAACGGCATGTTTTCCCCGGCCCTTCTCCTGGCCTTAAGCGTCAGCGGCTGGATTGACGCGGCCAACATTGATCTGAAAACCTTTAATTCCGTGACCTACGCCAAGCTGGGCGGTTCCCTGGATGCGGTGAAAAACACCATCACTCACCTGGTTCGGGGGGGAACCCATGTGGAATTGACCACTCTGGTCGTCCCCGGCCTCAGCGATGACCTGGATGAATTCGCCGACCTGACCGACTGGGTGGCCGCGCTCTCCCGGGATATTCCCCTGCACATCAGCCGCTATTTCCTGGCGGCCGAATTTACGGCCCCGCCTACTGACCTGGATCTGCTAGACCGCTTTCGCCGCCTGGCCGCCTCCCGGTTGCACCATGTCCACCTGGGCAATGTCGGAAATCAATTTTGAGTGAGGAAATGAAAGATGCCTGTTAAATTGTTGGCCATCGCTATTTTAGCCGCCCTCAGCCTGGGTTGGGCTCTCCCGGTTCAGGCTGAGGAGTTTGATTATAGCCGGGAAACCCGGCGAACCAGCCCGCCCAAGGCCATGTGCTATAAGGGCTTAAACGGCGGAGGCAAGACCATCCCCTGGGTCAAAACCAAGCTCCAGTGTCTTCATCAGAGCAATGGCCAGAGCTGGGGCCACAGCGGTCAGTATGAAAATATTTATCGGGATTCGCGAAACGAACGGTGGTGACCGATCAAAAACGTTCCCGCAGTAGAGCCGCCGCCCCGGCCAGGGGGGCGTCTTCGCCCAGGAGACCTTTCAGGAGCCTGATTTTTTCCGGAGCGGCGATGATGACTCGGCGGGCCAGGACATCCCACAGGGCCGGGCGGATAAACTCCAGCGCCCCGGCCACCCCGCCGCCGATAACCACGCCCTCCAGCCCCAAAAGATTAACCACGCCCGACAGCACCAGCCCCAGGGATTGCCCGGCCTTCTGGAAGATGGTCAGGGCCATCTCATCGCCCTTTTGGGCCAAAGCATACAAGATTATAGGAGTTAAATCCTCCGGGCGGCCCAGATAGCCGGTGGGCCGGCCGGCCGCCAGCCATTCCACCCCCAGCCGGCGCAGACCAGTGGCCGAGGCCACGGTTTCCAGACAGCCCCGCCGGCCGCAGCCGCAGATGGCCCCCTTCAAGTCGATGGGCATATGGCCGATCTCCACCGCGCTGGCGAAAGAGCCGTTCCAGAGTTTTTTCTCCAAAATCAATCCGCCGCCCACCCCGGTGCCCAGGGTGACCACCAGGAGGTTGTTCAGGCCCTGGCCGGCCCCATAGAGCCACTCGCCAAGGGCGTAGAGATTCCCGTCATTTTCCAGGCAAACCGGCAGGCCCAGCATCCGGCTCATGATATCGGCCATGGGCACATTGACCCAGCCCGGCACATTGGGGGCCTGAATCAGGAGCCCCCGCTCCTGGTTAATCCAGCCCGGAAGCCCCACCGCCAGAGCCCGGGGCGGCGGGCCGGCGGACGACTCGGTGGCCACCGCCCTGAGATGGGCGGCCATGTCATTGATCACGTCTTTAGGCGGGCGCCCGGCCAGGGTGGCAAAGGCGCGCCTGGCCAGCACCAGGCCCTCCTGGTCGACCAGGCCGGCGGTGATATTGGTTCCTCCCACATCAAGGGCCAGATAGCGCTTAGTCACATTTTCTCCTGGATCGTGGTTTTGGGAGCAAACATCTGGCAGGCCCGGCCGGAGCTCTGATAGACATAGGCCGAGGGCGTCAGCCGGGACATAAAACCCATGGCCCGGCAGCCGTGGGGGTTTTTAGGTTGCCAGGTAATGTAATAATGGCGGCAGTGGCGGCAGTTGACTTGAAGGCCCTTCATAAAAATAGACCAGTGGGGGTCAGGGTCAGTCTCCGGGCGGCGACCAGTGAGCCCGGTAGTAGCCGGCTGAAGCCGCAGTATACCACAGGTTTAAAATAAACCGCAGGAAAAGAGGGCCAAAGGCCAGCGCGTAGATTTTAGACATGGGCAGCCAGGAGGAGGAGACCACCAGAGCGGCCGGCCAGAGCCAGACCGCCATCACGGCCAGGGCCGTCCAAATCGGTTTGGTCAGGTATCCATTATATGGTTCCTGGCTCAGGCGGTGAAACATCCGGGCAAAGCGGCTGCTCCAGTTGTTGCCGGGGCCGTCCGCCAAGTCGGCGGAAAAAGGTGAATGGCCGTCCACAATCTCAAAGGCGCTGAAGCGGTAAAGAAAAGTCAGGATAGACCTGGCCTGGCTCCAGAGCTTAAAGGTGGCCACGATCAGGGTCATGATCACGGCCAGGCCGATAACCGGGGTTTCCCAGCTCGGGGGAAACTCAATTACAAACAGGCTCTGCCTCGGGATCAGGTAAAAAGCGGCCAGCACCACTGCGCCCGGCAGGGCCGCGACCAGAAAACGCCAGAGGAGAGGGATTTCATAAGTGTGGAGCCCGCACCAGGCCGACCGGTAGGCGTCTTTCAGATTGAGCCGGACAAAGCCGGCAGCCTCGGCCAGAGAGGCCTGGCCGTCATCCCACAGATTTAAAGCCAGATGACAGATGACCAGGCGGGCCGCCGGCAACACCAGGAGCAGAAAGGGGAGGGTGGCCAGGAGGGCCAGCCAGGCCTGGCCGAGCCAACTGTAAAAGAGGCCCAGGATGACCAGCAGAACCAGGATCACCAGGAGGTAAACAGCCGCCAGCCAGCCCAGGAGCGGCAGATTCGGGGTGAGGCGGCGAAAGGCCTCTGGAAATATGTCATCGCTTGCGGGCCGCCTAGTTTCCAAAGTGGTCACTTCCCTTCAGCCTGAGCCAGATAGTCTTCGGCAAAGACCAGGGTTTGGCGGTAGCCGTTGAAGGTGGTGATGAGATCCTCGTGGTCATGGTAACGGGGCACCAGGAGAATGAGCAGCAACAGGCGGAGAAAGAGCTGAATAAGCCCGGTCAGGCCCTTTAAAGCCTGAATTTCCTCCCCGCTGAGCTCCTGGGGAATGTTGCGGCGCATGATGGTCATCAGGTCAGGGATATAGCCCCCGAAAGCCTTGGAGTCGCGGAAGATCATATCCAGAGCTTCCTGCTCCGGCGGGAGCCCGGCCGGGGGATTGATGCCGGCCATCATGGTTCGCCACAAGTCGCCGTCGAGGCCGGCCAGGAGGTTTTGCAAGCGCGTTTGCAGTTGAGCAAAAGTTTTCATAATATACCTCAATAGGTCAGGATGTTGGGATGCTCGCAATTGTCGCGGCCGGCCAGGGCCGAGAGCTCGGCCAGCCGCCCGGCCAACTGGTCGGTCAAGAGGCCGGGGCCGGGCAAACGCCAGCCCCAGTTGCCGGACGGGATCCCCGGCGTATTCAGGCGGGCCGTCTCATCCAGATTCAGTAAATCGGCCAGTGGGAGTATGGCCAGAGCCCCGGGCGAGAGCCAGGCCAGGCGGGTCAGAGCCCAGGCCGCGTTGTCTTCCCGAATCTCAAAGCCGCACAGATCGGCCAGTTGGCGGCGTGCCAGCAGAGTGCTCTCCTGGCGGAACCAGCCCCGGGTGGTGTTGTTGTCATGAGTGGCGGTGTAGACCACATTGTCGGGCTCAACGCGGAAAGGCGCGTGGGAACAAAGGCCCATTTCCGGCCCGAAGGCAAACTGCATAATTCTCATGCCCGGGTAGCCGAAAGCGCGCCGGAGAGCGGTGACGTCCGGGGTGATGACCCCCAGGTCTTCAGCGATGATGGGCAAATGTCGGTCGCTGGAAGCGGCCTGAAATAAATCCGCCCCTGGGCCGGGCTGCCAGGAACCGGACGCCGAGGTCTCGGCTCCGGCCGGAACCGACCAATAGGCGGCAAAGGCCCGGAAGTGATCCAGACGAATCCAGTCGTAAAGCCGCAGCATATACCACAGGCGGTTTTTCCACCAGTCATAGCCCTGAGCCCGGTTGGCCGCCCAGTCAAAGAGGGGGTTGCCCCACAGCTGGCCCCGGGGGGCGAAATAATCCGGGGGCACGCCGGCCACGGCCGCAGGCCGGCCCTGGCCGTCCAGTTGAAACAGGCCCGGCTGAGCCCAGACATCGCTGGAATCATGGTTGACGTAAATGGCGGCATCGCCAATGAGCCCCAGCCCGGCCTGGTGCAGCCGCCCTTTGAGCTCGGCCAGTTGGCCGAAAAAGAGAAACTGGGCGAATTTCTCCCGCAGGATGGGCCGGGCCAGCTTAAGGCCCCACTCCCGGAGGGCGCTGTCCTCGCGGCGGGTCAGCCCCTCCGGCCAGCTCAGCCAGCAACCGCCGCCGAAATAATTCTTGGCGGCGGTGAAAAAGGCGTAGTCATTCATCCAGGCGCCGTTATTCCAGGCGAAATCCTGAAAATCGCGGTGGTCGCTCAAGTGGTTTTCAGCCCGCTCAAAGGCCAGATCAATCAGACCGCTTTTGTTTTGGCTGACCCGGACAAAATCGACCTGATGGCCAGGGGCCGCTTCGGCCGGCCGCACTTCCCCGGCTGACAGCCAGCCATCCCGCACCATCAGGTCGGGGCTGATGAGCAGAGTGTTGCCGGCAAAGGCGGAAAAGGCCGAGTAGGGGGAGTTGCCCAACCCCGGGCTGGTGGGCGTCAGGGGCAGGGTCTGCCAGAAATGAAGGCCGGCCCGCTTTAAAAAGGGAATCAGATCATGGGCGGCCGGCCCCAGGTCGCCAACTCCATAGGGGGTATAAAGAGAGGTCGGGTGCAACAGGAGGCCGGCCGCCCGCCAGCCTTCACTGATCAGCGTCATGGGCCAATCCTTTCTTGTTTTCCGGGTCAGTCGCCATTTTTTTTCTCATTATTTTCCTGGCCGGCCCCTTTGACCAGTCTCAGCCTGGGCCGCCGGTGGCCATCGCCGCTCTTTTCCCCCGGGCCGGAGGCGGCTTCAGGGCAACTTTTAATCTTGTCATTAAAAAGGGAATTTTTGATGCGTAGCCCGTTGATCAGAAAATAGATGACCACCGACTCCTCCCACTCCGGAGTGGGAGAGAAATCCGTCATCCGCTCCTTATACCGGGGCAGGAGGGCGGTCAGGTTTTCCTCATTGAGGGCCATAATCTGGCGGGCTATTTTTTTTAAAACATCTTCAATCATGCTTTTTTTCGCTTTAACTGGAACATCGGCTTAAAAAATGGTATAATTATATGATGATAATGTCAACCACCATATACAGCCCCAGATATGTATTTAAGAAAGGCTCTGCACTATGAAAAAAAGCGAAGCTCACAAGGCCGACAGCCAGCCCCACAGCCTTTTGACCTTGGATTTCAACAATCTCATGGCCGGGGCCGTGGGCGGGGCGGGGCTTGAGGCCGCCGACCTGGCCGCCATCCGGGATATTTTGACCCCGGCGGTCAAAAATGTGCTGACCAGATATGAAAAAGGCCAGTTGCCTTTCATGAATCTGCCTTTCCAGCCGGACGAGGTCAGAAAATACCAGGCCCTGGCCGACAATTTAAAAAAATTTGACCATCTGGTCGTCCTGGGTATCGGGGGCAGCGCTCTGGGCACCCGGGCCGTCTTCAACGCCTTGAAACCTCTGGGGCCAAACAGCCCGGCCGGCGGCAAGCGGGCCCATCCCCGCCTTTTGATCGCCGACAACATCGACCCCGAGAGTTTTTTAGCCCTGCTGGAGGGGCTGGATATCCGCAAGACGGCCTTTAATGTCATTTCCAAAAGCGGGGCCACAGCCGAGACCATGAGCCAGTTTCTCATCGTCTATGAGCGTCTGCGTCACGACCTGGGTAAAACCGCTCTAAAGGATCATCTGATCATCACCACCGACCCGGAGGGCGGGGTGCTCCGTAAAATTGTCGACAGCCAGGGGTTGATGTCGCTACCGGTGCCCCCGGGCGTGGGCGGACGTTTTTCGATCATGACCGCCGTTGGTCTGGCTCCCCTGGCCGTGGCCGGCATCAATATTGCCGAGTTTCTGGCCGGCGCCGGGGCCTGCCAGAAAGAGCAGACCAGCGAGGTCATGGCCAATAAAGCCTTCCTCTTCGCCGGGCTCAACTGGTTCCTGACCACCCGCAAAAAACGCTCCTCGCTGGTGATGATGCCCTACGCCGACAGTCTCAGCCAAGTCTCCGACTGGTTCGGCCAGTTGTGGAACGAATCCTTGGGCAAGGGCCATCTCCTTAGCGGCCGGGAGGCCGCCACCGGCCAGACGGCCATCAAGGCCGTTGGGGCCACTGACCAGCACAGCCAGTTGCAACTCTACATGGAAGGCCCCAAGGACAAAACCATCTGTTTTCTGCGCGCCGAAAATTTTCGCCAGAATCTGCCCATCCCCCGCCTTTTTGAGGAATACCCGGAACTGGCCTATCTGGGCGGGCATTCCCTGGGCGAGCTTTTGAATTATGAGCAACGGGGCACGGCCCGGGCCCTGGCCGAGTCGGGCCGGCCCAACCTGACCCTCTCCATGCCCCAGATCAGCCCGGCCTCGCTGGGCTATCTGATGCAGATGCTGGAGGTGGCCACGGTGGTCTCCGGCGCTCTCTACAAGATCGACCCCCTGGATCAGCCCGGGGTGGAGCTGGGCAAAAAATATACCTATGGGCTGATGGGCCGGGACGGCTTTGATGACTTTAAGAAAAATTACGACCGGACTTTCCGGGACGACCCCGAATATGTTTTATGAGCCGGCCGCCTGACCACGGTCGCTCAGGGACGGCCCCCAATGAGGCGGCCCCTGATGAAAAACCTTTCCGGCTGGCCAAGTCTTTTTCTCCGGTGGCCATTATTATGATTTTCGCGGTGGTGCTCACCCTGGCCGCCGTGGTCTCCAATCAGGCCGAGGACATCATCACCAAGCGGGTCGAGGATGACACCATCAAGCTGATGGAAAACCTCAACCATCAGATGTATGAGAATTTCCTGAAAAAAGTCAGCGGGCCGGACGGGAAGAGCCGCCTGCGCGAGCCGGCCCAGCAGGCCCTTTTAAATGAAGTCATCACCAACACCATCTTTGGTTTTGACCTGAAGCGGGTGATTATTTTTGGCCCCGGGGGCGAGGTGGTCTACGCCACAGACCAGACCCGTCTGACCTCCCGGGCCGAGGATATGGGGGCCTTTCAGGAGGCTGTCAGTCTTTTCCAGCCCCTGCGCCAGGTGATCCATCTCAATATTTACCGGCGCTCCCTGCGCGACTGGATGGATATGGCCCTGCTGCCGCTCCCTGAGGTTCAGCACAGGGTTATCTTTTCGCCCGGTTCAGGCCATTTTTCTCCGCCTGGCGGGCCGTTTAAGTCTGAGCCTCTGGCCACCGGCCCGCCGGAGCCGGCGCCATCCAGCCCGGCCGATTCCCCGGAACCACCCGCCGACAATGAGGACAATGAGGGAAATGAGGAAAATTATCTAAAGAAAATCCGCGCTCAGACCGTCTTCCGCTACGATGGCGGCCAATACCTGATCTGGAATTTTTTCCCCGGGGGCAATTTTGTCCTGCGTGCCTACAAGGCCATGGAGGATTACGAAACCGAAAACATATCCGGCGTCCTGGAGGTGGATCGCGACCTGACCCCGGAATACCGCCAGATAGCCAAATTGCAGTATTTCGCCCTGTCCATGGCCTTTTTTCTGGCTCTGGGCCTGACCCTGGTGTTGCGCTGGGTGGTCAGCCGGGGCGAGGCTATTCTCACCAAGCGCAACCAGGAGCAACAGGACTTGCGGGCCCGCCTGGATCAATCGGAGCGGCTGGCTGGCCTGGGCAGCATGGTGGCCACCGTGGCTCACGAAATCCGCAACCCCTTAGGCATCATCCACTCCACGGCCGATGTCCTCAGCCGTTTTCTGGCCTCAAACCCTGATCAGGCCCGCCTGGCCCGGGCCATTGTGGAAGAGGCCAACCGCCTCTCGGAGGTGGTCACCGAGTTTCTAGACTTCGCCCGGCCGCCCACGCCCCGACTGGAGCCGATGGTGGTGGAAGAGCTGCTGGAAGAAATCCTGGCCTTCCTGGAAGTGACTCTGACCCGGGCCGGGGTGGAAGTGCGGACTGACTTCCGGAGCGACCAGACCCCCACTCCGGGCGATGCTCCCATGCTCCACCGGGTCTTTCTCAATATTCTGATCAACGCCATTCAGGCCATGGACGATGGCGGGCTCATCTGCATCGCCACCCGGCCGGAACCGGCTGACGACTCCGGCTCTGACTGGCTTAAAATAACTATTTCCGACACCGGCCCCGGACTGACCGAGGAGGCGGCCAAAAAACTTTTTTCGCCCTTTTATACCACCAAAGCCAAGGGCACCGGCCTGGGGCTGGTCATTGTCCGCAATATTGTGGAAGGGCACGGCGGTGCCCTGGACCTCAAAAACGGGCCGCCGCCGGAAGACAACGACTGCGGCCCGGGCCTCATCGTCGCCATCCGCCTGAGAACTTAGGATTTAAATATATATGGAAACGATTTTGATAGTTGACGATGAGAAAAACTACCACCTGCCCCTGACTTCCCTCTTCCGCCACGAGGGCTACGAGACCATCAGCGCCTACAGCGGCAATGAAGCCTGGGCCATTATCATGGGCCAGGAAGTTGATCTGGTTTTAACCGATATGACCATGCCCGACGGCGATGGTCTGGAGCTTCTGGCCCGGGTCAAAACCCACAAGCCGGAAATACCGGTGATCATGCTGACCGCCTTTGGCACGTTGGAGCTGGCCGTGGGGGCCATGAAACAGGGGGCGGCCGACTATCTGACCAAGCCCTGCGACAACAATGAAATGTTGCTCAGGGTGGCCAAAGCCCTGGAAGTCGGCCGCAAGGATCGGGAGATCAAGGGATTGCGCTCCCAACTGAGCCAGCGCCACCGCCTGGGCAATCTGGTGGGCAAATCCAAGCCCATGCTTGAATTGTATCAGTTGCTGGAAAAAGTGGCCCCGACCAAAACCAATGTGCTCATCACCGGCGAAAGCGGCACGGGCAAGGAACTGGTGGCCCAGGCCCTGCATTACAACAGCCCCCGGGCTGACGGGCCTTTTGTTCCGGTCAACTGCTCGGCCCTCTCCCCAACGCTCCTGGAAAGCGAGCTCTTCGGCCATGAAAAGGGGGCTTTCACCGATGCCCGTAGCCGCCGGGCAGGCCGCTTTGAAATGGCCAATGGCGGCTCAATCTTTCTCGATGAGATCGGGGAGATGGATCCCGGGCTCCAGGTCAAACTCTTGCGCGTTCTGCAGGAACGCCGCTTTGAGCGGGTGGGCGGCGGCCGCTCCATTGACGTGGATGTGCGCCTCATTGCCGCCACCAACCGGGATCTGAAAAAAGAAGTGGCCGCCGGCCACTTCCGGGAAGACCTTTTCTACCGCCTGAACGTGGTTCACCTGGTTCTGCCTCCCCTGCGCGATCGGCTGGACGACCTGCCCCTCCTGACCGAACATTTTTTGGCAATGTATGGCGAAAAAAGCGGCCCGGGGGCCAAAACTGTCAGCCAGGAGGCGCTGAAAGTCATGTATGCCTACTCCTGGCCGGGCAATATCCGGGAGTTGGGCAATGTCATTGAGCGGGGGGTGGTTCTGTCATCCGGCCCGGCCATTGAGCCCCGGGATCTGCCCGAGGATATCCGCTACCCGGCCCAGACCGCCCCGGCCAGCGGCGCGGACTCGGTCAACCCGCCCCGCCAGGCCAGCGGCCCCCGGGGCGATGGCTATTCCCGCCCCAGCCCAGCTGAGCCTGACCGCCGGGAGGATTCCTCCTGGGTGGAGGATATCCTGGCCGCCCTGCCGCCCGGCCTGACTCTGGAAGAGGCCCTGGACGCCCTGGAGGAAGGATTGGTGCGGCGGGCGCTGGAGGCTAGAGATGGCGTGCAGAGCCATGCGGCCCAGGATTTAGGGTTAAAGAAAAATGTTTTTAAATACAAGTGGGATAAATACGCCGCCCTCCGCCCCACCGCCCTCTCCCAAGCCCTGGCCGACCTGGTTCCCCCGGGTCAGGGTCTGGTGGAAGTGCTGGAGTCGCTGGAGGAAGCTCTCCTGCGCGGGGCCCTGGAGGTGGCCCACGGCGTTCAAAGCCAGGCGGCCGAATCGCTGGGCATCAAGAAAAACCTGATGCAGTATAAACTGAAAAAATTTAACATCAACCCGAAAACCGCCGAATGACCCCGGCCGCCTTCATCAGGGAAATCAAGGGGGCGGATCGACGGCCCCTCTATCTGCTTTCCGGCGGGGAACCCACGGCCGTCAGGCGTTGCCTGACGGCGGCCGGGGAGGCGGTGGATCCCGGCTTCCGCGATTTTAATCTTCAGATTATGAACCCGGCCGCCGGCGAGGCCGCCCGCCTGACCGGCGAGGCGGCCACCATGGCTTTTTTCGCCCCGCCCCGGATGGTGGTGGCCAAAAACCCGCCCTTTAGCGCTGACGACTGGAATATTCTGGCCGCCTACCTGGACGATCCCAACCCCAGCTCCACCATTGTCCTGGCTCTGGACAAAATTGACGCCCGCTTAAAATTTTTCAAAAAAATCAAAGCCGCCGGCCTGGAAGTCGATTGCAGCCCGCCCAAAGGGGCAGCTCTGGTCAAGTGGCTGGCCGCCGAGTTTCAAAGCCGGGGGGTGACGGCTGAGACCCAGGTCTGCGCCCAGATTATTGAGCGGGCCGGCAGCGACCTGTATGTGCTGGCCAGCGAGGCCGAAAAACTGAGCCTGTATCTGGGCCAGGGCGGGGCCCTGACCGCCGGTCTGGTGCAGCGCCTGGTCAGTCTGGCCCCCAACGCCAATATTTTCGCCCTGGGGGAGGCTCTGGGCCGCCATGATCTTTCCTCAGCTCTGAGCACCCTCCTTGACCTTCTGGCCACCGAGCATCCTATGCCGGTGCTGGCCATGATGATCCGCCACTTTCGCCTTATCCTGATCATCAAGACCCGGCAGGCCAGCCTGGGGGTCAGCCGGCTGGGCCGCGAGGAAGCCGCCAGTCTGGATATCAACCCCTTTGTTCTGGATAAAACCCAGGGGCAGGCCGCCTCCTGGCCTTGGCGGGAGGTGGCCGCCGCCCTGACCGCGCTGGAGGCGGCCCACCTGACTCTGGTGACCACTTCCACCCCGGCCGCCATGGTGCTGGAAAATCTGGCCCTGGAGCTGGGCCGCCTGGGCCGGGCGGCCTGAAAAACATTGACAGTTTGTCCGCAACAATATTGCATCTTTGGGATATAGCATTCAACTTTTGCCATTTACTACTTATCTGCGGAAGTATATCATCAAGAAACGGTGGATTTAAAACATCAAGAGAATAAAGGAGATGTGCAAAATGAAAAAGTTGGCAGTCATTGTTTTCGCGGTAATTTTTGGCCTCGCCATGACCCAGGCTTACAAACCGGATGTTGCTGTGGCCCAGGCTACGGCCAATCACGGGAAAGGAGATAATCACGCGGTAGGCGCTAACCATGATAAAGGCGCTAACCATGATAAAGGCGACAACCACGCGGCCGATGGTAAAACCAAGTCAAAAACTGTCCAGAAAAAAGGCCACAAAAAGGAAAACGAAACTGCGGCTAAATCCCATAAGCGTTCTACTCCGAAAAGTGGCCAGAAAAGCCAAAAAAGGAAATAGCCTTTTAGTCAATGGTCAACTCCAGCCAGAGTCTGGAGTTGACCATTTTTGACTACTGCGGAAGAGACGAAAAACATTTCACCAGATAGTCGACAAAAAGGCGAATACGCAGCGGTAAAAGGGTGTTGGCCATGACGACGCTCAAATCCACGCTGGCATGTCTCCATTCGGGCAGGAGCCGGATGAGCTCTCCTGATATTTCGTAGTGATGAACCTGAGCCGGGATAAGCCAGGCAACCCCCGCCCCGGACAGGGCCAGATCCAGAGCCACGCTGTTGCTGTCCACCAAATATTTTGACTGTATAGTAACAGTCTTGATATGTGAATCTCTATGGAAGGCCCACTCATTGCCATCCTGAAACCTGACAATGCAGGGTAGAGTTGATATATCAGCCGGGTTATCTGGAAAACGATGTGAGGCGAATAGTTTTTTAGAGGCGTAAAGCGCGGGCTGCAAGGTGAATAACTTTCGTATTTTCAAATCCGAATCGGGTAAATGGCCGGCACGTATATTCAGATCATAATCGTCAAAGTGCAAATCGACCCAGCGATTGCTGATGTAAATGTGTAAATCTATGCTTGGCCACTTTGAGGCGAAATAGCCCAATTTAGAGTTCAAAAACTCATGATACACCTCTGACGGCAAAACAAGGCGAATAACGCCGGACGGCCGCTCGAGGTTATTTTTAAGCGCGTCCATTGAGGCCTTCGCCTCCGTGACAATAGTATCACAGTATCTGCAGAACAGTTTGCCGCTTTCCGTCAATTCAACTTTGCGGGCATTCCGGAAGAAAAGAGGAATGTTCAATTGTTTTTCCAGTTCCGATATTCTTCTGGAAACCGTGGATAACGGCATGTCCAGAATGTCGGCGGCCCTGGTAAAGCTTTTTTGCCTGGCGACTTCAATGAAAAGAGGGATTTCCCGCAGCAGTTTGTCCACAGCAGTGTTCCATTTCTGGGATTTATAGTTCAATTTTTGCTATTTACTACTTATCTTTGGAAGTATATTATCATTGAAAGTTAACGCAGGTCAACTACATTATATTGTGGAAGTACTTACAATGATAAAAAATATACGCAAATTCCCCTTTGCGGCGATGATTCTTTGCGGCCTGACTCTGATCTGTCTTGGTCTGCTGTCGGGTTGCGGCAATGACCACCCGGCTTCCGGCGGTGAGAGTGAATCAACAGCCGTAACTGTTGAGCTCATCAGACCCCGGAGGGTGACCTTTACCACTGAACTGGCCGGGCGTATTTCGGCTTTTCAGGTTTCCGAGGTGCGGCCGCAGGTCAACGGCATTCTCCAGAAGCGTTTGTTTGAAGAAGGCGCAGATGTGCAGGCCAGCGATATTCTCTATAAAATTGATCCGGCGGTCTATAAGGCCAACTATGACGCCGCCAAGGCTCAACTGGCTCGGGCCGAAGCCAATGTGTTGCCCACCGAGCTGAAAGTCAAGCGCGAGCAGGAGCTAATCAAAGAACACGCCGTCAGCCCCCAGAACTTTGAAGCCTCGGACGCGGCCTACAAACAGGCCCTG
>JAISJK010000024.1 GCA_031261565.1 Candidatus Adiutrix sp.
TTGATCTCGCTTTCTGTATCCTTGCCCGCTACCGGCGAGACCAGATCAATTCCCGCAGCCATCGCCTTTTCGACATTCTCATCACTGCCGTAACCCGTATCCGCCAAAATCTGGTCAGGTTTTAGACTCCTGTCTTCTATATCTTCAATGGCCGGAGCCACAGCCTGGGCGTCACTTTGGTTCGCCTTTTCAACCTCGACATGAGTTATCAAGTTCAGCGTTGCGGCCTTCTCTTCGGGGTCATCGGTCTCAGTGTAGGTCTCCATTATTTGGGCCTGAAAACCCTGACCTTTATGGCCGCTGTAAGCGGCGTCTTGAAGGCACGAATAAATACCGTTTGCCCACGGAAGCGGAATGGGAATACGCGATCCGGGGGGGCACGCAGGGTGAGTATTTCTTTGACGATGGCATAGCAAATATCATGAAAGCTGATTTGGCCCGCTATGCCTGGTTTGACAAGAACTCAGGCAAATCATGGTTTTTTGGCGGAGGAACAACACATCCTGTGGGGCAAAAAGAACCCAACCCCTGGGGATTGTATGACATATACGGCAATGTTTGGGAATGGGTGCAGGATAGGTATGGGGGGTATCCTACCGATCAGGAAATAATTGATCCGCAGGGTTCTGTTGAAGGCTCCTACCGGGTCTATCGGGGCGGGAGTTGGCGCAGCTCCGCCGGGAGTTGCCGGTCGGCCTCCCGGGTCAGCAACCTCCCGGATCACCGGGACTACAACCTCGGTTTCCGCCAAGCCCTCTCCCCAGGCCAATAGAGTGCTGGCGGTGAGGTCAGGAAACAGGCGCGCCGGAACGCAACGGCTGGAGAGGAATGGAGTGCAGGCCGACTGTTTTTTTAAGGGGTAAATGATGACTGAATCAATCAACAGCCAGAGCGCCCTCCCGGGCGGGGATGAGTTGCTTCATTACCATATCGGCGACGAATTGGGCCGGGGCGGCTGACCAGGGTCAAAACATCACAAGGCCCACGGGCTGAACTCCCCTCCCTCAACTCAGCAACAGCCGCCAGTCGGTATTGAGCACTTGTGAGCCAAGCTCTTGGCCATTTCCTTCTCTCTCGTCAAAAAATGACCCCGCTCCGCCTTAAGCAGTTCAAGCCGTAACCCGGGCCGTGGGCCGTTCGATCAAAAGGTGTAGGAGAGCCATACGCACGGCCACCCCGTTGGTCACCTGGGGCAGGATGACCGAGCGCTCATCATTGTAAACCTCCGGGGTCATCTCCACCCCCTGGTTGACCGGCCCGGGGTGGAGGATAACCGCGTCACTCCTGGCCAGCCGCAGCCGCTCCCGGTTCAGGCCATAGACCCGGGCGTATTCCCGGGCCCCGGGAAAGATGGCGCCCGACTGGCGTTCCAGCTGAATGCGCAGCATCATCACTGCGTCAGCCCCTTCCAGGGCCGGTTCCGGCCGGGTGTAAACTTCCACCCCATAGGTCTCGGCCAGGGCGGCGCAGAGCATGGAGGGCGGGCCGGCCACGGCCACCCTGGCTCCCAGTCTGGTCAGGCCGATCATATTGGAGCGGGCCACCCGGCTGTGAGCGATATCGCCGATAATGGCCACTTTAAGGCCCTCCAGCCGGCCCTTGGTCTCCCGCAGGGTCAGGAGATCCAGGAGGGCTTGGGTGGGGTGGGCGTGAGCCCCGTCGCCGGCGTTCAGCACCGGGAAGGAGAGGCGGCGGGCCAGGAAATTGGGCGCGCCGGAGGCCCCGTGGCGGATGACCAGGGCGTCAGGCTTCATGGCCTCAATATTCCTGGCCGTGTCCAATAAGCTTTCCCCTTTGGCCAGGGAGGAGCCGGAGGCCGAGAGAGCCACGGTGTCGGCTGACAGCCTTTTGGCGGCCACTTCAAAGCTGAGGCGGGTGCGGGTGGAGTTTTCATGGAAAAACAGCACCACCAGTTTGCCGCGCAGGGTCGGCACTTTTTTGATCTCCCGCTCGGAAACCTCTTTAAAATTTTCAGCCGTATCCAGAATATGGATCAGCTGCCCAGGGCTGAAGTCGTCCAGGTCGATCAGGTCTTTGGGCCAGGGTGGGGTTAGAGCCGTCATTTTGAGTCATCCTGAAATTAATGGCTAAAAAAAACCACCCGCTCTGGGGTGGCTGAAAAAATTATTCGATTTTTTGACCAATGCGACCGCTTCTTAACCGTGAGGTGAAAATCTTGTCCGGGTCATTGGAATCCCAGGACCAGTAGAGCCGCCAGGCTTTGCCCCGCAGGCGCGAGATGTCCACCGTGCCCCAGAAGCGCGAGTCGCTGGAGTGGTCACGATTGTCGCCCATCATAAAATAGTGGCCGTCGGCGACTTTGATCGGGCCAAAGGTGCGGCTGACAGACGGAACCGCCGGGTCATAACGGGCGTGAGGATCCTCGGTTTTGACCCCATTGATGTAGAGCTGGCCGTCAATCATAGTGACGGTGTCCCCGGGCAGGCCCACCACCCGCTTGACAAAGTCTTTGGCCGGGTCTTCCGGGTAGATGAAAACGACCACATCCCAGCGCTCCGGGAGGCCCACCTCAAACCAGGTGTGGTTGGTGAAGGGGTTGCGGATGCCGTAGGAGAATTTGGTCACCAGCACCCGATCCCCCTCCAGAAAGGTGGGGATCATGGAGCCGGAGGGTATCTGAAAAGCCTGTAAAATAAAAGACCTGACAAATAGCGCCAGGACTACGGCCAGAATTATGGCCTGAGCATATTCCCACAAGATACGCCCCATCGAAGGTTTGGTCAAATCCGGCTTGGTCTCATTCATTATCGGTTTCACGCCCTTTTTGCGCCGGCCTTGGGCCAGACTACGGTTGCCGATTATACATCATTCGCCCCCCTCTGTCCATGCCGCCTTTCAGGCCAAAAATGAGCTTGACGCCCGGCCCGACTTTGACAATAATAAATTCCAAGCCTGATGATTAACGATCCCCCCACATACGCGGCCCGGCGGCTGGACAATCACCTGGCCGGCCTGCTCCAGTCAGCCGGTTTCGCCCTTTTTCGGCCCCCGGCCGGCCCCATCACCCTGATCCGGCAAGACCGGGGCCAACTTGCGACTTTCAGCCGGGCTCAAGACCTGATCGCCCCGGAGGGCGGTTTTGTCATGGCCCCTTTCGACCCGGGGCCACAGCAGCCCCTAGTTTTGATCCGGCCTGACCTTGTGTTGCGCGGGGCGGACTCCTTCAGTTTTTTGGCTCAGGAGCCCCCCCTGACCCCAACCCATGAACCGCCCGGCCCGGCACCGTTGGCCGCCCCCCCGGGCGACTTCGAATCTTACCGCCAGGCTTACCAACGCTTTGCCCAGGCCGTGCGGCAACGAGAGGAGGGGCTGCGCAAACTGGTTCTCTCCCGCGCCCTGACCCGGGAGCTGCCGGCCGATTTATCCCTCGGCTCTCTGTTTTTCCGAGCTTGCGCCCTCTTCCCCGAGAGCCTGGTTTACCTCTGCTCGACCCCCATCAGCGGCCTTTGGATCGGTTGCACCCCGGAGCCCCTTCTGACTGGTTTAGGCCCAGAGTGGCGCACTGTGGCCCTGGCCGGCACCAGACTGGCCGCCGGCCCGGACTGGGATGATAAAAATATTCTGGAGCAGCGGATTGTGGCCGACTTCCTGAGCGAGCAACTGCGCCGGGCCGGGGCCGCCTTTGACCGCCACGGGCCGGTGACCGTGCGGGCCGGCCATCTTTTGCACCTGCGCACTGATTTTCATTTCACCTCAGCGCTTGGCCCCGGCCCGCTCCTGAGCCTCCTCCACCCCAGCCCGGCCATCTGCGGCTACCCCAAGGCCCCGGCCCTCCAGTTCATCCACCGCCACGAAGGCTACAACCGGGGCTACTACGCTGGCTTCCTGGGCTACCTGCCCGGGCCGGGAGTTGACCCCGGCCCCACCGATATTTACGTCAACCTCCGCTGTCTGCGTCTTGAGGGCCGCCGCGCCACCCTGTATTCAGGGGGGGGTATTTTGCCCGATTCCAGCCTGGAAGCGGAATGGCAGGAAACTGAAAACAAGCTCGGCACTATGCTGGCTTTGCTGGAAACCAATGAGGGTCACCCAAAATGTCAATAAAATTCTTTAAAAGGCCACGCGTCCGGCTAATTGGCGGGCTGTTGCTGTTGCTTGGGTTGCTGTTGGCTGGGGGCGGCTTTTACCTGCTTCAGTCCGGGGGGGTGACCGCCGAAGAGCTGGCCCAGACCCAGTTCCTGGAAGGCGACCTCATTTTTCAGCCCTCAACATCAAGACAGAGCTTGGCCATTCAACTGGCCACCCAGTCTAAATACAGCCATTGCGGGATAGTTTTTAAAAAAAACGGCCAGCTTTATGTTTATGAAGCCCTGGCCGATATGACCTGGACCCCGCTCCAGGACTGGGTCAACCGGGGCGTTCAGGGCCATTATGTTCTGATGCGGCTGAAAAACCGCGATCAGCTTTTGACCTCAACCAAACTGGACGCCATGAAAGAGGCCGGTCTGAAACTATCCTCCAAAACGTATGACCTTCTTTTCCAGTGGTCTGACGACAAAATTTACTGCTCGGAACTGGTCTGGAAGATCTATGACCGGGGCGCGGGCATTCCCCTGACCCCCCTGCGCACTTTTAAAGATTACGATTTGGACAGCGAAATTGTCCAGACGCTCATCAAAAAGCGCTTCGGGTCAAATTTCTCCCTGAGCGAAAAAGTCGTCGCCCCTTCTGACCTCATGCAAAGCCACCTGCTTGAGACTGTAGGCGGCAACTGAAAGCTTTAAAACTCCTAGCAAAAGTTGCATACTCAACTTGGGGCAAAATTGCAGTAAACATCCAATGTATTCATCCAAGCTCAATGTGTTGCAAACCGTGGCCCTGTTTAAAGAGTGGGGCATACGGCATATTGTCATCTCGCCCGGCTCGCGCAACGCTCCTCTGGTTCACTCATTTTCCCAGGATACTTTTTTCGACTGCCGCACGGTTTTGGACGAGCGCGATGCGGCCTTTAAGGCCCTGGGCATGATTCAGGGCCTACGCCGGCCGGTGGCCATTTGCTGCACCTCCGGCTCGGCTTTGCTCAACTATGCCCCGGCCGTGGCCGAGGCCTTTTATCAGAAACTGCCCCTGATTGTCCTCTCCGCCGACCGGCCGTCCGCCTGGATCGGCCAGATGGACGGCCAAACTCTGCCTCAACCGGGGGCCTATGGCCGCCTGGTCAAGCTGGCCGTAACTCTGCCCGAATTTGAAGCGGGCCAGCCCGAGCCCCTCTGGCACTGTAACCGCCTGCTCAATGAGGCCCTCCTGGCGGCCACCGGGGCCGATGACCGTCTGGCCGCCGGCTTGGCCGGCCCGGTGCAGATCAATATCCCCCTGTCCGAGCCCCTATTTAATTATGACGCCCTGAAACTGCCCCCGGTCAGGCGGATCAAGGCAGCGGTCACCCGCCTGGCCACGGATAGCCCGGGCTGGGCCGCCCGGTTCGTGGCCGCCCCTAAAAAGATCATCGTTGTCGGGCAGATGTTCCGCCGCCCGGCCCTGGCCAAGACTCTGGCCGGCCTGGCCGGGCAGACCGGAACGGTGGCCCTGGCCGAGCATCTCAGCAATGTCAGCCTGGCAGGGCCGGAAATCATCACCAACTTTGACGCTGTCCTGGCCGCTCTCCCGCCGGAGCGGGCTCCTGATTTCGCGCCGGATTTAGTCATAAGCCTGGGCGGCCACCTCGTTTCCAAGCGCCTGAAACAATTTTTGCGGTGCCACCCGCCCCGGGAGCATTGGCTGCTCAGCCCGGACGGCCAGGTGGCCGATGTCTTTCAGGCCCTGACCGATCTGATCCCCGGCGATCCCCTCACTTTTCTGGATGGCCTCCTGGCGGAGCTGACCCAAAGGGTTGATGGCCCTGGCGGTGATTTCCAGCTCCACTGGCGGGAGGCCGCCGGCCAGGTCGGCCAGCCCCCCTCTGACCTGCCCTTTTCCGACCTGACCGCTCTGGGTGCCCTGCTGAAAGAGCTGCCTGATGGTTGCGGCCTCCACCTGGCCAACAGCCTACCGGTGCGCAACGCCCAGCTTTACCCGCTCCCGCCCGGAGTGGAGGTCTTCGGTCACCGGGGCCTCAGCGGCATTGACGGCACCCTGGCCGGAGCGGTGGGCCTGGCCTCGGTCTATGATGGCCCGGTCTATCTGGCCCTGGGCGATTTAAGTTTCTTTTACGGCTTAAACGCGCTCTGCCTGGGCCCTAGCCCGGCCAATCTGCGAATTTTTTTGCTCAATAACGGCGGCGGCGGTATTTTTCACACCCTGCCGGGTCTGCCCGGCTCGGCCTCGCTCCATGATTATGTGGCCGCCGGCCACCGGTCGAGCGCGGCCGCCTGGGCCGCAGCCGCCGGACTGGACTATGCCGGAGTTGACTCTCAGCCCGCCCTCAGCCGGGCTTTAAAAGTTTTTACCAATGAAAAAGCGGCCGGGGGCCAGGCGCAACTCCTGGAGGTCTTCACAGACCTAGAGCCGAGCGCCCGGGTTTTGACCGATTATTATCACAGTCTAAAACTTTACCAAGGTGCGAAATGACCCCAGCCCAGCGAGAATGGCACAGCCTGAAACCCTATCAGGACATTTTATTTGATTTTTATGAGGGCATCGCCCGGATCACCATCAACCGCCAGCGCTACCGCAACGCCTTTACCCCGACCACGGTGATGGAGATGAGCGAGGCTCTGCGCCACTGCCGGGAGGCCCCGGAAATAGCCGTGGTCGTCCTGACCGGGGCCGGGGACAAGGCCTTCTGTTCCGGCGGGGATCAGAATGTCAAGGGCCGGGGCGGCTATGTCGGGCCGGACGGTGTCCCCCGCCTGAACATCCTTGATGTGCAAAAGCAGATCAGGTCTCTGCCCAAGCCGGTCATCGCCATGGTCAACGGCTTTGCCATTGGCGGGGGCCAGGTCTTGCAGGTGGTCTGTGACCTCAGCCTGGCCTCGGACAATGCGGTCTTTGGTCAGACCGGCCCCCGGGTGGGCAGTTTTGACGCCGGTTTCGGCTCATCTTACCTGGCCCGGGTGGTGGGCCAGAAAAAAGCCCGGGAAATATGGTTCCTCTGCCGCCAATATTCCGCAGCCGAGGCTCTGGCCATGGGCCTGGTCAACGCCGTCGTGCCCCTGGCTCAACTGGAGGAGGAAACCGTGAGCTGGGCCAAAGAAATGATGAAACACAGCCCCCTGGCCCTGCGGCTGATCAAGGCCGGCCTGAATGCGGAGCTGGACGGCCAGGCCGGCCTTCAGGAACTGGCCGGCGACGCCACCCTGCTCTATTATCTGACCGAAGAGGCTCAGGAGGGCCAGAAAGCCTTTTTGGAAAAACGCGCCCCTGATTTTTCCCGTTTCCCCAAATTCCCCTGATGAATCTCCAGGCTACAATACTGCGGCGCACCCTGATTTTTTACCGCCCGGCCCGGACTTCCCGGGGCGTCTATCACCAGCGCCTGGCCCGTTACGTCTGGCTCCGCGATGCTGACGACCCGGCTAAATCCGGGTTAGGGGAATGCTCGCCCCTGCCGGATTTAAGCTGTGATTTCAGCCCGGACTATGATCGTCTACTCGGGGAGCACCTCCGGCAACTGACCCAGACCGGCCAACTGGATCGGGACAGGTTGCGGCCCTACCCCTCCATGCTCATGGGCCTGGAAACCGCCTGGCGGCAATGGCAAAGGAGCGGGCAACCGGGCGGCGGCTGGCCACTGTGGGACAGCCCCTTCAGCCGGGGAGAGCAGGGCCTGGCGGTCAATGGCCTCATATGGATGGGTGGCCCGGACTTTATGCGCGATCAGATTGAGGCCAAGCTGGCTCAGGGCTTCAGTTGCCTCAAGCTCAAGATTGGGGCTTTGAATTTTGAGGAGGAGCTGGCTATCCTCGCCCGTCTGCGCCGGCGCTTCCCCGACAATGACCTGACCCTCAGGGTGGACGCCAACGGGGCCTTCACCCCCGGGGAGGCTTTAGAGAAACTGGGGCGTCTGGCCGACCTGCGGATTCACTCGATTGAGCAGCCCCTGCGGGCCGGGCAGGCGGCCGAGATGGCCGCTCTGATCGAGAAAACGCCGCTGCCCATTGCTCTGGATGAGGAATTGATCGGCATTCACGACCTGGCCGCTAAAAAAAAGCTGCTGGAAAATTTACGGCCCCAGTTCCTGGTGCTGAAGCCGACTCTCCACGGCGGCTTCAGCGGGGCGGAAGAGTGGCTGACCCTGGCCGGAAGCCTGGGGATAGACTGGTGGGCCACCTCGGCCCTCGAATCCAACCTCGGGCTGAACGCCATTGCCCAGTGGTGCGCCACCTTGGCCGATGAAAAACCCCAGGGGCTGGGCACCGGCGGGCTTTACGCCAATAACCTGACCCTGCCCCTGGCCCTAAGAGAGGAACGCCTCTGGCTCGACCCGGCCGGCTCCTGGCCGGATGGATCATCTCTGGCCGCTGACATCTCATGACCACCGGGCGATCCATCACCATTAACGGCCAGGTTTATAGGGCCGATGAATTCGCCTCTGGCGGCCGCCCCGGCTGGGCCGAAGACTGGCCCTTTGGGGCCGAGCTGTCTGATTTTTTACGGGACTGGTTTGAGGAGGGCGATGGTCTAACGGTCTGGACTTCGGGCTCAACCGGGCCGCCCCGGGCCGCCCCGGTCTCCAAAGAGAGTATGTGGCGCAGCGCCGGCCTGACCTGCACCTTTCTGGATTTGCGGGCCGGGCAGAGTGCTCTGCTCTGTCTGCCCCTGAATTATATCGCCGGGAAAATGATGGTGGTTCGCGCCCTTTGGGCCGGTCTGGATCTGTGGCCCATGACCCCGGCCAGCAACCCCCTGGCGGCCCTGAGCGCGGCCCCTGATTTCGCGGCCCTGACCCCCATGCAGGTTTACGAATCTCTGGCCGACCGGCGGACGGCGGAGTTATTGGGCCGGATCGGCCGGGTCATCATCGGCGGCGGGGCGGTGGATAAGGGCCTGGCTGAGAGGTTGCGGCCTCTGCCGGGGGCGGTTTACTCCTCTTACGGGATGACCGAAACCCTGTCCCACATTGCCCTGCGCCGCCTGAGCGGCCCTGAGGCTGAGGACTGGTACCGGCCCCTGCCGGGGATCAAACTCAGCCTGACCGCCCGGGGCACCCTGGTCATTGAGGCCCCGGCCGTGGCCGAAACAGCCGTGGTCACCAATGACCTGGCTGAAATTGACCCGTTGGGCCGCTTCCTAATCCTGGGGAGGCTAGACAACATCATCAACACCGGCGGCCTCAAGGTGCGGGTTGAAGAGCTGGAGGAGATTCTGGCCCCGGCCCTGCCGGCGCCCTTCGCCATCACCTCGGCCCCGGATGAGCGGCTGGGGCAAATGGTCGTGCTGGTGCTGGAGGGCCGGGAGCCGGAGCGCCTGGCGGGCATGGCCCGGTCAGCCCTTGAGCGGTTGATCCGGGAGCATCGGTTGGCCCCTTTTCAGAAGCCCCGCCGGATAGTGACGGTGGAATCCCTTCCCCGCACCGAAACCGGCAAACCGGCCCGGCAGCGGATAGCCGGGCTGCTGGAGGCCCTATTAGGGGCGGCTCCGGATCCCGGCCCGGGCCCTCCAGATGCCGAGGGCCACGGCCAGGGCGGCGGC
>JAISJK010000046.1 GCA_031261565.1 Candidatus Adiutrix sp.
TATTTGAAAGCCGGTTCCACCACCCGCATAGAGCACCACGCCACGGTTTCCACTTCCAGCAATAGCTGGAATTTCGCCTACAATGTCGGTGCCGGGGTCAGCTATGCGGTCAGCGAACAGTTGGCCCTTGATCTGGGCTACCGCTATTATGACCTGGGCAGCGCCAGCCCCGGCGCCAGCGCGGTTGACGGTATTACTCCTGGCGGCAGCGTGGACGTGACGGCCCACGAACTCAGTCTGGCTCTGCGTTTTTCAGGATTTTAAAAATATGGTCATCACCGAACTAAAGTTTAATCAACCAAGAGGCCGCCATTGTTTAGCGGCGAAAGGAGCAATGATGATGAAGTTGAAGAAAAGCATCCTGGGTTTGGCACTGGCGGGTGCCCTAACCTTGTGCGGGGCCAGCCCGGCTGCCGCCCAGAACAGCCCCATGGATCCGTATTACTTTACCCCGAAACTGCTGTATTCCTACGCCATGTATAAGAACTTCAGCGGTCAAACCGTTGGTTTGCCTTATAGTGGCACCAAGAAAAACGACGACACTTGGGGTGGCGGCGTGGCCGTTGGCTATGACTTCGGCACCTATGGTGAATACCCCATTCGTCTGGAGCTGGAATATTTATACCGGGGCAAGACCAGCGCCGATTACGGGCCCAGAGGTCGGACTAACGACAATTTAACAAGCTACAACATAACATCAGATATCCACACGGTTTTTGCCAACGCCTATCTGGACTTCCCCACGGACACAGCTTTCACCCCCTATGTCCAGGCCGGCCTGGGCGGGGCCTATGTTGATACCGATTTTAAAGAGGAAACACTATTCAACTGGTTCAACATACATGGAAGCCAGGCCGAGTGGAACTTTGCCTGGAATGTCGGGGCCGGCCTAGCCTATCAGTGCAGCGACAATATCGCCTTGGATCTGAGTTACCGTTATTCCTCATTCGGCGATGGCATAGAGCTGAAGAGCTATGGCGGCTTGAGCACTGGTGAAGTCGATTTACAAGCCCACGAAGTTATCCTGGGTCTGCGCTTTACCGGTTTTTGATCGGCTGGCGAACAATAGTTGCCAAAGGCGGCCTTGCGGGGCCGCCTTTTTTATTTGGCGGAGCTCTGCCTGATTATTGCCAGATTTTCCGAGGATGTGGTTAAACATAAAAATGTTTTCTACAGCGCAAGCTACGCCAACTATGCAGCGTGCTTAAAGGGGCGGCTCAGACTGATCCCAGATAAGAACTGTCTGGTTGCGTTGCGAAATGATTTTCATAAAATGGTTGACGCTGGCATGTTCATGGGCGAACCACCAACTTTCGAGTATGTCATTGAACGCCTGCGTGGTTTGGAAAAGGCCATCAACCATTGGGAGTAACGCCCCAAAAGCACGCTACTCATAATGAACTAAATTCGCCTCTCAGAAATGCGGCCTGGCCGGGAAATAAATTAACTTGCATTGTCAATATTAAAATGGTATTTTAAAAATACTGAGACATCGTTATTTTGACCTCAAAACCTTTTACTGGAGGCGACAATGAACGTTCAAACTTACAATCAGGTTTGCCCGGTGATTTTCGGCCTGGGAGCCGCCGCTCTCGTAGGTGAAAAAGCCAAAGAACTGGGGATCAGCAAGGCTTTGCTGGTCACTGACGAGACGCTGATGAAAAGCGAGGGCTACGCCCAGGTGACCCGCAGCCTGGAGGCCGCCGGGATTAAATTCGTGGTCTTCACCAAAATTACCCCCAACCCGAAAGACACGGAAGCGGCCGCCGGGGCTGAATTCGGCAAGGCCAGCCAGGTGGACGGGGTCATCGCCCTGGGCGGCGGCAGCGCCCTGGACGCGGCCAAGGCCATCAATCTGCTGATCAAAAACCCAGAGCCGCTGTCCCAGTATTATTTCAGCCTGGATTATAAGCCGCTGTTGCCTTTCATCTCTCTGCCCACCACCACCGGCACCGGCAGCGAGGTGACCATCTACAGCGTAATCACCGAAGAATCCAGCAACGCCAAAAAGGTTTTGCTGATCAAAGGCGCGCTGGCCATCTGCGACCCGGAGCTCACCTATTCCCTGCCGGCCGGCCTGACGGCCACCACCGGCCTTGATGCCCTGGCCCACGCCTGCGAATCCATCACCAGCAAGGTGACCACCCCCAAATCAGATGTGCTTTCCTCCTGGGCCATCCAGCAGATTTTTAAATGGCTGCCCAAAGCCGTGGCCGAGCCCCGGAACCAGGAGGCCAAACAGGCCATGATGCTGGCCAGCAATTTCGCCGGCATGGGGTTTTCCGACACCTGCTGTCATATCGGCCACGCCGCCGCCCACAGCCTGGGAGTAAAATTTCATGTGGCCCACGGCCTGGGTTGCGCCTGGGCCCTGCCGGAAACCATGAAATACAGCGCCAAATATGTTCCGGCAAGGGCCAAAATCGTGGCCGAGGCGATGGGGATTGACCCGGCTGCTCATTCCGGGGCTGAGTTGGGGCAGGCCATCGCCGACCGGGTCACCGGGCTCATGAAGATTGTGAAATGCGAATCCATCCGTGATAAAGGCTTTTCCCGCCAGGATTGCCAGAGCGTGGCCGGGCTGGTGCTGAACGATGCCTGTTACGGCTTTCTCCCCCACCCTTTGACCCAGGCCGAAGTGGAAGACTTCCTCGGCGCTGTTTACGACAGCTATCAATAAATCCGCAAGGTGCCAGTGGGCCGGGAAAGGGAGAAGACTCATGAAAAAATTACTGTCAGGCCCGGTTTTCTTTCTGGCTTTGATTTTGACCAGCGGCTCGGCTTCGGCCGGCGGGCATTACGCTGTGGGCGTCGAAGCTTACAAGGCCTCAAACATGGTCACCGAAGGCTCGTTTTACAAAATGTATAACGCTTTCGTCTACGCCGACAAGTTCACCGACAACCAGGGCCAAAAGACCTCCGGCCGTTCCCGGCTGGAGGCCTTTACCCAGTTGCACCGCTTCGGCTTTCATATCGCGCATCTAGACGCCCTGGGGGCCGACCTCATCACTGATTTCGCCATCCCCGTTTCCTGGCAGCGGATTGAGAGCGGCGGCTGGAAGAGCCGGGCCTTCGGCCTGGGCGACCTGCTCTTTGAGCCTGTTCTCCTGTCCTGGCACGGCGAGCGCTACGATTTCCTGACCACGGTGACCCTGTTTCTGCCCACTGGCCGCTACCATCAGGACGAATTTTCGCCCGGCAAGAATTTTTGGTCCATACTGCCCTCGGTCGGTCTGGTTTATTATCTGGACGAAAAAAAATCCTGGACTGTTTCCCTGTTGGGCCGTTATGAATTCAACACTGAAAACAACGGCCAGCGGGACGGGGACAGCCTGATGCTGGAATGGGCGGTGGGTAAAAACTTCGGCGTCTTCGACCTGGCCCTGGCCGGGGCCAGCAAAGTGCAGGTCACCGACAATTCTGGCTCACGGGCCAATCGGGATACCCGGGATCGTCAGCATTCCATAGGGCCGGAGCTGGTTTATTTTCATGAGCCCTCCGGCTTGCAGTTCAGCCTCCGCAGTCTGTGGGACTATGAAACAGCCAACGGGCCCCAGGGCAACATGACCACCCTGTCCATCGTCAAAGCTTTTTGATCAGCCTATGGCGTTTGTGCGGCGAGCTGAAAGCCGTGTTCAGTTTTTAGCCTCGCCCTCACGAGGGGCAACGCGTTTATTTTGTCGGCCGCCTCTTGGCCTTGCCGGAAATCACTTCCGGCACCAGAGCGTAAACCGCAGTGCGGGCCAGATCATGATTGATATCCGATTCGGCGTGGGCCAAGTCAAAGTACCCATCCTGCACACTCCTCTGACGGCAAAATTTATATGGGTATTTTGAATACCCATATAAAGCCTATTTCCCATTATAATACCCACAACAGGATCCATAACAGGCGCGGATGTCAACGAACCTCTCTGAACTGCAATAAACGCTAAAAAGGCCCAAACCCTTTATTTATTTGAGGTTTAGGCCTATTCCAGAACCAAAACGAACCGTAAAAAACAATAAAAATAAAGTCACTGGTGGGCGATGCGCGATTCGAACGCGCGGCCTTTAGCTCCGGAGGCTAACGCTCTATCCAGCTGAGCTAATCGCCCGATTGACTCCAGCCCACCAATTATAGCTTAAAAACAGCAAAAGTCAAATTTTAGCTCGCCGGCTCGTCGGCCTACCTCTCCAGCAGGGCCAGGGCCTCCAGGTGGCTGGTGCGGGGGAACATATCCAGGGCCAGGAGCCGGGTTAAACCGTAGCCCAGAGAGGCCAGGGCCGGCAGATCCCGGTGGAGGACGGCCGGGTGGCAGGCCAGATAGATTATCCGCCGGGGCCGTAAGGCGGCCAGGGCCGGGGCCAGGTTGGGGGCGCCGGCCCGGGGTGGATCCAGCACCACCAGGCCAAAAGTCCGGCCGTTTTTAACCAGCCCGGCCCCCACCTTTTCACTCCGCCCGCGACTAAGGGTCAGGGCCGCCAGCCGCCGCCCGTTTTCCCGGGCGGCGGCCGCCCCGACGGCTGATTCCTCCACGGCGGTCACGGCCCAGCCTGATTTTAAAAGCGGCAGGGCGATGTTGCCCAGGCCGGAATAGAGGTCGAGAGCCTGGTCTCCCGGCCGGGCCGGCCCGCCCAGGGCCAGGATTTGTCTGACCATCAGGTAATTGACGGCCGGGTTGATCTGGGTGAAGCCGCCGGGGGCGGCCCTTAAAGTCAGGCTCCACTCCGGCCAGACGGCCGCTGTCAGGCGGGCCGGGCCGCTTAAGCGCCACAGGGGCGAGTTGGCCCGGGGCCGGGCCAGGATGGCCGGATTGGGGGCCAGCCCGGCTAAAAGATCCGGCAACTGCTCCAGGGCGGCCCAGGGCAGACCCGGGGCCGGGCTGAGACTGACCATCAGCCCCCCGTCTTCGCCCCGGGCCAGACTGATTTCGGCCCCGGCCGCCGCCGGAGGCAGCTCAGCGGCCCAGGCCCGCAGCCGGGTCACCAGAGGCAGCAGTTCCGGGGCCAGCAGGCGGCAGTCCTCCGCCTCCACCACCCGGCGGCCATGGTCGTGAAACCCCACCGCCGGGCGGCCCCTCTCATCCCGGCCGAGATGGAGGGTGGCCCGGGCCCGGTAGCGCTCCCGCCTAGGCGACTCCACCAGTTCCAGGGCCACCCCGGCCCGCCCGGCCAGGTCGCCCAGGGCCGCCTCGCTTTTCAGCCGGTGGGCGGCGGCCGGGTCGATATGAATGAAATCACAGCCTCCGCAGCGGCCGTAGAGGGGGCAGTCCGGGGTTATCCTGAGGGGCGCGGGCTCCAAAATCCGCTCCACCCGGCCCCGGCGCGCCCCCCGCACCCGGCCCTCCAGCTCCACCAGCGCCTTCTCGCCGGGCAAGACCCCGGCCAGGAGGATGGCCTCCCCCTGGCGCCGGGCCAGACCCAGGCCGCCGGGAATCAGCTTCTCCACCTCCAGCTCAACAAAGGGCTTCATGTTTGCTCGCTTTTGGGTTATACTTAAACAATATCAACCCGCCCCAAAGGGAAAGAAAGATTGACCTCTTATGAGCCAACAACCGATAAGCCAGCAATACCGCCAGATTCTGACTGACCATTTCCCGGCGGAAATCTCTCTAAAAATTGGCTCCACCACTCTCATCTACCACAAACAGGTTTATAAAATCAAATCGGGCGAGGGCGAAATCTCCGGCGGTCTGCGCTATGGGGAAAACCCGGGCCAGGAGGCGGCTCTCTATCGCCTGGTCAACGGCCACCTGACCCAGACCGGCGTCCAGTATGTCGGCCCCCGGGAGGCCCTGGTCTCGGCCCTGGCCGACGGCAATCCGGCCACCAACATGATGTTCGGCTGCGGCAAGCATCCCTCCAAAACCAACCTGACCGATGTGGACGCCGCCCTGGGCATTCTCCGCTATCTGGCCGACCGGCCGGCGGCGGTCATCATCAAGCACAACAACCCCTCCGGGGCCGCCCTGGGCCGCACCGTCAAAGCCGCCTTTGAAAAAGCCTGGGCCGGCGACCGGGTGGCCGCCTTTGGCGGGGCCGCCGTGGTCAACCGGCCGGTGGACAGGGCCCTGGCCCTGGCCATCAACCGCCGCTACCTGGAAGTGGTGGCCGCGCCCGACTTTGAGGATGGATCTTTAGAAATCCTGGGCCGCAAAAAAGACCTGCGCATTTTTAAAATCAAAAATATCGACCAACTGGGCGACCTGGCCGCCAAACGTTTCCTCGATATCAAGAGTCTGACCGATGGCGGGCTGATTCTCCAGCAGTCAGCTCTCAACGCCATTGCCGGGCCGGAAAGTTTTCAGCCGGCTCAGGCTGTTCACGAGGGCCGGAGCTATCGGCCGGAGCGGAAGCCCACAGCCCGGGAGCTGACCGACCTCGTTTTCGGCTGGGCCGTGGAGCAGGGGGTGACCTCCAATTCCGTCCTGTTGGTCAAAAACGGGGCCACGGTGGCCATTGGGGCCGGGGGGCAGGATCGGGTGGGCATTGTGGAAATGGCCGTCTGGAAAGCCTATCGCAACTTTCAGGACGCCCTGGCCGCCCAGCGCCACCAGATGTCGTTCAAAGAGCTGGAGCTGGCGGTGGAGCAGAAGAAAGCCGGGCAAAGCGAGGTGGACGAGATCGCCCGAGAGGCTCAAGGCGCCCAGGCCGGCCTGACCGGGGCGGTGATGATTTCCGATGCCTTTTTCCCCTTCCGCGACGGGGTGGATGTGGCCCTGCGCCAGGGGGTCAGCGCCATTGCCCACCCCGGAGGCTCCCTCAGGGATTGGGAGGTGATTGAGGCGGTCAACCAGGCCCGGCCCCAGGCGGCCATGGTCTTTACCGGCCAGCGGGCTTTTAAGCACTAAGGAGGCGTTTTATGGGCCGTATCGGAGTTTGGGAAGGGGTTATCATCCTGATCATGTTGCTGGTGGTTTTCGGCGGCCGGAAACTGCCGGATCTCGGCCGGAGCCTGGGGCGGGGTCTGGCCAATTTCCGCCAGGCCGTGCGCGAGCCTGACCCGGTCAAACCGTCTGAAACACCGCCCCCGCCGGGCGATGACCCAGACCAGCCCCGCCCGAGCTGATTGATGTTTGGCGTTGGCTGGGGGGAAATCCTGGTCATCGGGGTGGTGGCCCTGGTGGTGGTGGGGCCGGAAAAATTGCCGGAAGTGGCCCGGGCGGCCGGGAAGTTTTACGGCCAGTTGAGCCGGGTGCTGAACGAGGCCCGGGCCAGTTGGCAGGTCGAGACCCTGGTCGATGACCACCGCCAGCCCCGGGAGACCAAAGAGCCGGCCAAGACGGGTGAAGCGGGAAAGAACGGCCCTGACCGCTCTTGAAGCTTTTAAACTTGACAATCAGAGGCGAAAACTGTAATTTAAAAAAATTCGCGCCCGTAGCTCAGCTGGATAGAGCGCCGGACTACGAATCCGTAGGTCGCAAGTTCGAATCTTGCCGGGCGCGCCAATTGTTAGGTTTTTCCTGTATGTTAGATGGATCCAGCCGCTCCAGATTGACGATTTAGGAGCGACTGCAGGACGAGTATACCATAAAAACCGCCAAAGAACCATGGGCTTGCCCATTGATTTTTTGGCGGCTTTTTTAGTCGATGGCTTAAGCGATCCTGAGGAGGTCATTTTATCATCTCCTTCGCTTCTGCTATTCTATTCTCCCGCGCATAGCGCGGGGCTTAAGCTGGAGTTATTATGCCCCAATCAGCCCTTTATGGCAATAGCCGCGCCCGGCCTGGCCAGAGGGGCATTTGAAGTCTTCCCGGCTCTAGGCTACAATGATGGCGGAGCTGTTTTATGATCCTGCACAATATTTTCCTCCCGGTCATCATCGCCACCAGCCTGTTATTCGCGGCGGCCGTGGTTTTTTTTGAGCATAAAAACCCGGCCACCAGCCTGACCTGGGTGCTGGTGCTGCTCTTTCTGCCCGTGATCGGCATCATCGCCTACCTTTTTCTGGGCACCGGCTTCAAGATCAACAAAAAGAAGAGATATAAGCTCAAAGCCATCAACGACCGCCTTTACAATAAATATATTCTGAAACATCTCAACATTGCCGACAGCTTTAAATTTATGGCCGCCCACTCGGGCGTGGCCCGTCTGGTGACTTACCTCAATAACGGCTGCGGCGGCGTTTACACCCAGGGCAACAGCGCCCGGGTCTTCACCAGCGGCGCTGATTTTTACCCCCGCCTGATGGACGATCTGGCAGCGGCCAGGAGCCACATTCACATGCTCTTTTTCATTTTCCGGGCCGATGGCATCGGCCGCCGGATGGCCGCCATTTTGGAGGAAAAGGCCCGGCAGGGCGTGGAAGTGCGCTTTATTTATGACAGCCTGGGCTCAAGGGTGGTGGGCACGCCGCCCATTTTTCAAAATATGCGGGCGGCCGGGGCCAGGGTGCTGGGCTTTTCGCCGGTCTTCTCCAACCTGGGCTCCCATCTGCGGCTCAATTACCGCAACCACCGTAAAATAACGGTCATTGACGGCCAAATCGGCTATATCGGCGGCATGAATATCGGCGATGAGTATCTGGGGCAGGATAAAAAACTGCGCCCCTGGCGGGACACCCACCTGCGCCTGACCGGCCCGGCCGTCTGGTTCCTGCAGGAGCGCTTCCTCATGGATTGGGCCTATACCAGCGACCTGGAGCGGCCCGGCGATGACCAGGTCGGCCAATATTTTCCCGAGCCTTTGGGCCAGGGCCGCCTAGGCACCCAGATCATCAGCAGCGGCCCCGATACTTCCGATGACTGCCGTCTGAAATCAGGCCTGATCGCCCAGATCAGCGCGGCTCAGAAAAATGTTTTTATTCAGACGCCCTACTTCGCTCCGGACGAAAGCTTTATGGACGCCCTGCGCATCGCCGCCCAGTCGGGGGTCGATGCGCGCCTGATGATCCCGGGCCTTGGCGACCACTGGATCGCGCAGATGGCCACCCTGGGTTATGCCCGCGAAGCGGTGAAATTCGGCCTCCGGGTCTTCCTCTACCAGGGCTTCATTCACTCCAAAACCGTGGTCAGCGACAGCCTGGTGACCAGCATCGGCACCACCAATCTGACCAACCGCAGTTTCGTTTTGGATTTTGAAGCCAACGCCTTTATTTACGACCGTGATTTTGGGCGGGAAAACGAGCGCATTTTTCTGGAAGACCAGTCCAACTGCCTGGAAATAAACCTGGCCTGGTTTGAGATGAAAGGCCGGGCCAGCCGGGCCGCCTATAATTTCGCCCGGCTCTTCGCCCCGCTGATGTAGGCGGGGCCAAAATCTCAGCTCAACACACCGCGCCCTCCAGCAGCCTGATTTCGGCCGGGGCCAGCGGCCGGATGGCCTCCCGCCGCAAAGAGCCCAGTTCCAGGCCGGCGTAGGCCACCCGCTTGAGCTTGACCACCGGGTGGCCAATGGCCGAACACATGCGCTTGACCTGGTGATGCCGGCCCTCAGTGATGGTCAATAAAAGCCAAGCCCGGCTCTGTCCGGCCCGATCCACGGCCGTTTTGACCAGGGTGGCCTGGCCCGGGGCCGCCGGCCGCTCGCCAATCATCAGGCGGCCCGAGCGCAACTTTTCCAGATCCTGCTCATCGGGGTGGCCGGCCACCTTGACCCAATAGGTCTTGGGGACCCGCGACGAGGGGTGCATCAACTTTTTGGCCAGTTGCCCATCGTTGGTCAGGATCAGCAAACCCTCCACATCCATGTCCAGACGCCCCACCGGAAAAACCCGCACCGGCAACTGGTCGAGATAGCCCTTGATGGTCGGCCGCCCCTGGGGGTCGGCCAGGGTGGTGAGATAGCCGGAGGGCTTGTGGAACATATAATAATGGAGTTTCTGGGCCCGGGGCAGAGGGCGGCCATCCACAGTTATTTCTGACCGGCTCTGGTCAACTTTGAGGCCGGGCCGAGTCACCACCCGGCCGTCCACCCTGACCCGGCCCTCGGCTATCAGCCGCTCAGCCCCCCGACGGGACGAGAGGCCGGCCTCGGCCATGACCTTCTGGAGACGATCCCCCTCCTCAGGCGCCGGCTTTAAAGCCGGCCGTTTCTTTTCGGCCATCGGTCAGGACAGAAGATCCGGGTCACCCGGCTCCACCTGGGGCATGGCCTCCTCGGCCCCGAGCTCGTCATCAGCCTCGCCCACCGGGGCCACGTCCTTGACCACTTCGCCCTCTTCCAGTTTGATGAGGGTCACCCCGCCGGCGTTCCGGTGCTTGACCCTGATTTCGCTGACCTTGAACATAATCAGCCGGCCGGTATTGGTGATGAGCATCAGGCGGTCTTCATCGGTCACCTTAAGCACCCCGACCACCAGGCCCTTTTGGCTGATGCTGCTGCGGGCAATGGTAATGGCGCCCTGCCCGCCCCGGGATTGGAGCCGGTACTCCGAGGCCAGCACCCGCTTGCCGTAGCCCTTTTCGGTAATGGCCATCAGGACTTCACTGCGGTCGGCGGCAATGACCTCCAGACCCACCAGATAATCTTTGGGGGCCAGGGTCAGGCCCCGGACGCCGGCGGCGGCGCGGCCCATGGAGCGCACCTCGGTTTCGTCAAAGCAGATGGCCTTGCCGTAGCGGGTGGACAAAATCAGGGCGCTCTGGCCATCGGTCAGCGAGGCTGAGACCAGCTCGTCATCTTCAGCCACCTTCATGGCGATGATGCCGGCCTTGCGGGGATTCTGAAAGGCCGACAACTCCACTCTTTTGATAGTCCCGGCCCGGGTGGCCATGACCACATAGCGTTCAGGCTCGGACAGGTCTTTGACCGCCAGCACGGTGGCCACTTTTTCCCCTTCCTCAAATTTGTCGGCGGCCACCACATTGACCAGGGCTTTGCCCTTGCTCATGCGCCCGGCCTCGGGCACCTCATGCACCTTGAGCCAGTAGAGGCGGCCCCGGTTGGTCAGGAAAAGCAGATAGCTGTGGGTGGTGGCGATGTAGAGCCGCTCAACGAAATCATCTTCCTTGGTCTTGGCGGCGGTGACCCCTTTGCCTCCCCGTTTCTGGGATTTGTAGGCGGTGGCCGGGGTGCGCTTGATATAGCCGCCGTGGCTGATGGTCACCACCATGTCCTCGTCCACAATGAAATCCTCCGGGTTGTAGTCGCCGGGGCGCACATCGGTGATCTGGGTGCGGCGCTCATCGCTGTAATCATTTTTGAGGGCCAGGGTCTCATCCCTGATGACCCCCAGCAGTATTTTTTCCGAGGCCAGCACCGCCCGGTAATACTCAATGTCTTTGATCAGGGCCTGATACTCGTCAATGAGACCCTGGCGCTCCAGCCCGGTCAGTTTCTGGAGGCGCAGCTCCAGAATAGCCTGGGCCTGAAGCTCGCTGAATTCAAACCGGCTCATGAGGGCCCGCCTGGCCTCGGGCGGGGTCTGGCTCTGGCGGATCCGGGCGATAATCTCGTCGAGATGATCCAGGGCCTTTAAGAGGCCCTCCAGAATATGGGCTCTGGCCTCGGCCTTGTCCAGCTCAAAGCGGGTTCGCCTCCTGACCACTTCCTTGCGATGTTCCAGAAACTGAACCAGGCACTCCTTGAGGGTCATTACCCGGGGCGCCTGATTGACCACGGCCAGCAGGTTGAGGCCAAAACTGACTTCCAGCTGGGTCTGGCGGTAGAGCTGATTGAGGATGGTGTCGGTGGATTCGCGCTGGGCGGCCTTGACCTCCAGCACCACCCGGAAGCCGTCGCGGTCGCTCTCGTCGCGCACCTCGGAAACGCCCTCCAGCTTTTTGTCGCGGATGAGGCCGTCAATAACCCCCACCAGGTTGGCCTTGTTGACCTGATAGGGAATTTCCTTGATGACCAGCAGTGATTTTTTCTCTTTGGGGCCGGCTTCCACCACAGCCCGGGCCCGGATGCGGATAATGCCCCGGCCGGTGTGATAGGCCTCCCGCAGCCCCTCGCGGCCCAGGATGAAGCCGCCGGTGGGAAAATCAGGGCCGGGAATATAATTCATCAATTCGTCAATGGTGATATCCGGATTGTCAATGAGGGCGGCCAGACCATTGGCCACCTCCCCGAGATTGTGGGGGGGGATGTTGGTGGCCATGCCCACGGCAATGCCGGCCGAGCCGTTGACCAGGAGACCCGGGACGCGGGTGGGCAGGACCGAGGGCTCGTCCTCAGCTCCATCGTAATTAGGGATGAAATCAATGGTTTTTTTATCAATATCCGCCAGATACTCGTGGGCCAGCTTGGCCATGCGCACTTCGGTATAGCGCATGGCCGCCGCCGGGTCGCCATCGACCGAGCCGAAGTTGCCCTGGCCGTCGGCCAGAGGGTAGCGCATGGCCCAATCCTGGGCCAGACGCACCAGGGCGTCATAGACCGACTGGTCACCGTGGGGATGGTATTTACCAATGACATCACCGACCACGCGGGCCGATTTCTTGTGGGGCTTGTTGTAGTCATTGCCCAACTCGCTCATGGCGAAGAGAATGCGGCGGTGGACGGGCTTCAGGCCGTCCCGGGCATCGGGCAGGGCCCGGCCGATGATGACGCTCATGGCGTAATCAAGATAGGAGACCTTGATTTCATCCTCAATATTAATCGGCGCGATGCGCTGCTGCTCAAAAAGATCCATGTAAGGCCCCGCCTGAATTCCAAGTTTTGGGTGAAATATAAGACAAATTTCTATTATACCCCAAAATACAGGATTAGGGTAAAATTTTTGTCATTCACCGGCTTGAAGTTGCAGAGGCACCTGAGTCCGGAACCAGCCGCTTTTGGCCAGGAACAGCCCCAGAGCCAGGGCGGCGGCCACCAGCCCGATGGTCACTGAAGTCTCATAGCCAATTTTGAAACCTTCGGGGGCCACGCAGAGGTAGGTCACCACCACGGCGGTCATAAAGGTGGCCGGCAGGCTGGCCAGCCAGTGGCAGCCGCCCCGGCGCACGATAAAGGCCGCCGCTGACCAGAGCACCACCGTGGCCAGGGTCTGGTTGGACCAGCCAAAATAACGCCAGACGATGTTGAAATCCACCTGCGACAACACGCCGCCGATGGCGAACAGGGGCACGGCTATCCAGAGGCGTCGGGCCGGTTTGTCCTGATGGATTTTGGTGAAATCGGCGATGACCAGGCGGGCGGCCCGAAAGGCGGTATCGCCGGAGGTGATGGGCAGCACCACCACGCCCAGGATGGCCAGGACGCCGCCCACCGGGCCGAGGAGGGTCAGACAGACTTCGTTGACCACGCCGCTGGGAGTGCCGGCCTTGATGGCCGCCAGCAGGGACTGAGCCTCAGGATAAAAAGTCATCCCGGCCGTGGCCCAGATCAGGGCGATAATGCCCTCGGCGATCATGGCCCCGTAAAAGACGCTGCGGCCGCATTTCTCATCCGGCGCGCACCGAGACATCAGCGGGGACTGGGTGGCGTGGAAACCGCTGAGAGCGCCGCAGGCGATGGTCACGAACATGAGCGGCCACATGGGCAGACCCTCGGGATGCTGGTTGGCCCAGAGGCTGACGCCGTCAGCGATGGGCCACTCGTAAAAAGCGTAGCCTTTCACAATCAGGCCGCCGCCCACGCCCACCGCCATGATGATCAGCACCACGGCGAAAAGGGGGTAAAGGCGGCCGATAATCACGTCAATGGGCAGAACCGTGGCCAGAAAGTAGTAGATGAAAATGACCACGACCCAGAAATTTTTGTCTATCCAGTCCGGGGTGAGTTTGGCCAGGAGGCCAGCCGGGGCGTTGACGAAAACAACCCCCACCAAGACCAGGAGAATGATGGAAAAGACGCGCATGAATTGCTTCATGAAATCGCCGAGAGTGTAGCCCACCACGTCGGGAATGGATTTGCCGTTGTAGCGGAGGCTCATCATGCCCGCAAAATAGTCGTGGAGCCCGCCGGCGAAAATAGAGCCGAGGACGATCCAGAGCAGGGCGCTGGGGCCGTAAAGGGCCCCCAGAATCGGGCCGAAGACCGGGCCGACCCCGGCGATGTTCAGGAGTTGAATGAGGAAGAGTTTGTAAGGCGGAAGCTTGACGTAATCTACGCCATCGGCCATGGTGCTGGCCGGCGTGGGCCGGAGTTCATCAATTCCGAACAGGCTGACCACCACGCGGCTATAAATGGCGTAACCGGCTATCAGCGCGGCCACGGCCAACAGGAAGTAGACGAAACTGGGCATGACTTGCTCCTTTCTGTCAAGATGCGCATTATGGACAATCCATAATGACAGCCATCTCTAGTGTTTATTATTTTAGCTTATTAAGGGCCAATAGACAATACCCTGAAACCCTGGTCAACAGGCGGTCAGCCGCCAATGCGGCTCATCCCCCGCTCGGCCGGGGCTGAATCGCCCGGCTTGGCCTCCAGGTGGCTGACGGGCTTGTGGCCGGCGGCCGCCCGAAACAATTCCCGCAACTCCTGATCGCTGGCCCCGGTTCGCAGGGGCTCCCGCAAATTGATTTCCCGGTCGGTCAAAAGACAGGGCTTGAGCTTGCCGTCCGCCGTCAGCCGCAGACGGTTGCAGCCGCTGCAAAAATGAGCGCTGACCGCGCTGATGAAACCAATGGCCCCCGGGGCATTAGCCGGCGCGTATAGCCGGGCCGGGGCCGAGGGGTCAGCGGCCGGCCGGGGCTCCAGCCGGCCGAGCTCCCGCTCCAGCCGGGTCAAAATCTCCCCGGCCGACAGAAAGCAACTCTCCTCCCACAGGCGCCCCCGGCCCACCGGCATATGCTCAATAAACCGGACATCCACCGGATATTCCAGGGCCAGCCGAGCCAGGGCGGTCAACTGGCGGTCATTGACCCCGCGAATGGGCACGCAGTTGATTTTGGTTTCAAAGCCCAGCGACAGGGCGGCCCGGAAACCGGCCCAGGCCCGGCCGGCCATTTTCTCCCCGGCCGGGCCGGGCAGGCCCACCATCTCAGCGTAAATGGCCGGATCAACCGCGTCCAGGCTGATATTCAGGCCGACCACCCCGGCCGCTTTGAGCGATGCGGCCATCTCCGGCAGGAGTATGCCGTTGGTGGTCAGGCGCAGATCCTGAAAGAGGCCCTCCTCATTCAAGGCCCTGATAAAGCCGGCCAGCCCCCGGCGAACCAGGGGTTCCCCGCCGGTGAGGCGCAATTTTTTCAGCCCCAGGGAAGCGCCCACCCGGGCCAGGCGCAATATTTCCTCATAGGTCAGGACATCGCCATGATCCAGCTTGGGCACGCCTTCCGGCGGCATACAGTAACGGCAGCGCAGATTGCAGCGGTCAGTGACCGACAAACGCAGATAGGTCAGGCGGCGCCCGCCCGAGGCGGTCAATTCCTGGTTCATGGCAAGTCCATTTTCCTAAGCGATATTTCTGATATGAGCCAGAATAACTTATTTGGCTATTATTTTCCAGCCCCGGGGGCGGGTTTTGTGATATAAATAGCAGATGGTCGTGAAAATGAGGTCAAAGGAGATAATTATGGATCGCCGCACTTTTTTGAAATATCAGGCCGCCGGCCTTTTAGGCCTGGCCGGAAGCGCCTCTTTACTCGCCCCGCTTCGGGCCCTGGCTGACGGCCGCCCGGACGTGGCCGTGGTCAAAGGCCAGCCGGCGGCGGCCACCCGGGCCGCGGTGGAGCTGCTGGGGGGCATGGGCCGCTTTGTCAAAGCCGGGCAAAAAGTGCTGATCAAACCCAACATGAGCTTCGCCAAAGGGCTGGATTCGGCCACCACCACCCATCCCGAGGTGGTGAAAGCCCTGGTCATCATGTGCCGGGAAGCCGGAGCCGGCCGCATCCGGGTGCTGGATCATTCCCTGCAGGATCCTGAGGAGACCCTGGCCGCCTCCGGCATTCTGGCCGCCTGCGACGGCGTGGAAAAGGGCCTCTGCCGCCACCTGATGGATGACAGCTTTTATCTGGAATCCGACTTTCCCCAGGGGCTGGAGATGCGCTCCAACGCCATCATGCGCGAGGCCCTGGAGGCTGAGGTCATCATCGCCGCGCCGGTGGCCAAGAGCCACGGGGCCACCGGGGTGTCGCTGTCGCTCAAGGGGCAGATGGGCCTCATTATGGATCGCCGCATCATGCATTCCCGCTACAGCCTTGACCAGTCCATTGTCGATCTCAATACCCGCCTCAAACCCCACCTGGCCGTGATTGACGCCACCCGGGTGCTGACCACCAACGGCCCCGGCGGGCCGGGCCTGGTCATCACCCCCGGCGAAGTCATCGCCTCAGCCGACCCGGTGGCCGCCGACGCCACGGCCGTGGCCGCCTATGAGTGGTATGGGCGCAAAATAGAGCCCCGCCAGGTCAGCCACCTGGTGGCCGCCCACGAGCGGGGCCTGGGCCGGATGGATATCGGCCAGCTTCTGACCCGGCGCCTGGAAATATAAACGGCGGGCTAGGGGTAACTCTAGAGCTAACTGTTGTGCCGGCGGGGGGTCAGCGCCCTCCGCCTCTGAAGTTGTTTTTGAGGTTGCTGAAAAAATCCGCCTGAGACTTGACCTTGTCCACGGCCCGCAGGATTAAGTCCCAATCCACATACATGAGCACTTCTTTACCCACCCTCTCCCCCTTGAGGACGCCGGCCTCCTGCAAAACCCCGATGTGGTGGGCCACCGCTGTCCGGGACAGGTTGAACTGATCGGCGATCCGCTTGATGTTCAGCTGCTCGCCCGGCTCAAAGATCATAATGATTCGCTGGCGAATCACCGAGCCCAGAGCCGCCATCACCGGCCCGATGACCTTCCACTGCTCGACAATATTTTTTGGAATTTCATTTCTCATGCTTATTGGCGCATCCTCGTCCTGACAAATTCATCAACCCCAATATAGGCGACCCGAACCCAAATGTCAATCTGAGCAGCCCCTGGGGGCGCAGGTCATCACTCTTCCTCCAGCCCCACCTTATAAAGCTCGGGGGCCAGGGAGGTTATCAGCCGCTGGCCAAGGCTGCGGGCGGTATTGGTGGCGAAGGCGAAGCCGGGGGCCAGCACGGTGATGACCAGCATCCGGCCCTGCTCCAGAGCCAGAGCCTCATTAGGCCGGGGCCGGTAATGGGTCATCCCCCGGGCCAAAACTTTGACCACCGGGCTCCGGCGCCGCAACAGCGAGCTGAGAACCTGCTTCTCCAGCCGGGTGTGAAGCCCGGTGACGACCACCTTACCGGCCTCTTTCCAGTCCTCAAGCTGGTCAATGGTTTTGACCAGCATCTCCCGGGAATAATCGGAGCCCACCACCAGCCCCACCAGCGGCCGTTCCAGCAAATCAGCCGCCCCCACCCCGGTGAAGGTGAGCGGCATTTTCAGGCCGGCCCGGTGACAGCGCTCCAGCAGAGCGGCTGGCCAGGCCAGGCGG
>JAISJK010000090.1 GCA_031261565.1 Candidatus Adiutrix sp.
TGAGTTATTCTCTCATCCAGCCCATATCTTCCGGGGCCGGCCCAGGGGTAAACCTGAGCCAACCAAACCGGAAACGGCTCTGACCTAGGAAACATAGGAAACTATATGGAACTAAAAAAATAGTTTTTAGCAGAAATAATAAGGGGTTAAACGAGCCTAGCTGAGAAGGGCTAGAGAGAGAGAGAGAGAGAGAGAGAGAGAGAGAGAGAGAGAGAGAGAGAGCAATATCCGTGCCAGATCCGAGCCCGGCTCAGATAAAATGGCAAAAATATTTTGGGCCCCTAAAACTCTCATCTTCAAAAAACACCCGCGCCGGAATTAAATTTTGTTAAACCATACCACAACTTGCCTCAGATGGCAAGAGTTTTGGTAAGCGTTAAGGGTAGAGGGAAAAAACCACCCCGCCGCCGGGGTGGTTTCTTCCAACAGCCAAGCACCCGGCCGACTCACTTCTTCCCCTGCCGCATCATTTCAGCCACTTCATAGGCTGCGTTGGCCTGGCTGAGCTTTTTCTGCTCCTTGAGGATATCGCCCAGCACCTTGTGGGAGGTGTAGCTCTTGGGGGCCAGGCGGGTGGCCAACTGGCTCTCGGCCAGGGCGGCCATGTTGTCGCCCAGGCGCTGGTAGCACATGGCTATCCAGATATGGGGCTCGGCCACATCCGACTTGACGGAAATGATGCGCTTTAAAAGGGCTATGGCCTCTTTATAATTGTATTCATTGTAGAGCATCTTGACCTTGGTCATGACCAGCTCGCCGTGGTAGGGCCATTTAGCCAGCCCCCGCTCCAGCCACTGGCGGGCCTCGGCGTTCTGGCCGATGCTGAAGAGGTATTTCATAAACCTCACGGTATCTTTGTGGTCAGGGTTGGTCTTGAGGCCGGCCTCCAGAGTCTGGGCCAGGTCTTTCATCTGCTGGGCTTCCTCGAAACTGCCCATCTCGGTCAAAAGATCCCCCAAAAGAATATGGGGCCGGGGCTCGCGGGGGTGGCGGTCAATCATGGTGCGGTAGATGGCCCCGGCCTCCTCCCGGCGCTTGTTTTTACGGTAAAAATCAGCCAGGCGGTATTGCAGGTCTTCATTGTCCGGCTGCAGAGCGGTTATCTCCAGCAAATACTTCAAAGCGCTATCATAGTCGCCCTGCTTTTGATATAAATTAAACAGGCGCCAGCGCACCCCCGTATTCTGACGCAGGATGGCGGCCGCCTCCCGCAGCAGGCGCAGGCCCTCATCCATCCTCTGCTCTCGTAAGCAGATCTCCCCCATGGCCATTTTGGCTCCGGCGTCCTGGGGCTTATCCTTAAGCTTTTTCATCAGCCGGCCCCAGTGGAGCAGGCGCTCGCCCTCGACCGTGTTGCCCAGCCGGTTTTCGGCCTCGCCCTTCATCAGGTGAAATTCATAGTCTTCCGGGTGTTGGGCCAGACCGGCCTCGCAGACCTGGAAGGCTTTTTTGTTGGCCCTCAGCTCGGTATAGACCCGAACCATGCTCTTTAACAGCACGCTGTTGCCGGGGGTGTAAAAGTGAGCGATGAGCACCGGCTCAATCAGGGAGACGGAAATGCGGGCCTGCTTGCGCTCCAGAAAGGCGTCGGCCAGGGAGGCTGCGGCCTCAACGTCATCCCGGTTGTTCAGAATGCGCTCCAGGCTGTCGGCGATGGTGAATTCGCGGTTGGCCTCTTCCGTCAGGCCCATGCGGAAAAAAATGCGGCCCAGGCCGTCATAGCCGGCCACGGCCAGTGGCCGCAGGGCCAGATAGTCGCGATACCACTTGACCGCCTCAGCCAGGCGCCCCTTGCGGGCCAGGGAGTTGGCCCGGCTGAGCATGCTGCCCGGCCGGCGCTGGAGACCAAAAGTGGTCAGAATATTGTCAAAAATATCATCAAGAGGCGGAATGGCCGTCAGTTTGGCCCAGAGCCAGCCCCAAAAACTCTGCAGGGCCACGAAAACCACGGTCAGACGGCCGTTGTCGCCCTTTTTCCCGGCCCCGATCTCCGGGAGTTTGACCGCCCCGGCCTCACCCAGGGCCTCCTCGGGAAAATCCTGGGCCAGATCCGGCCTCGGCGCCTGGAGCTGAGGCTGAGGTTGAGCGATGCTTTCCGGCTGGGGTTGGGTCAGGCCCTCCAGATTAATCTCCCCGCCGACGGCCTCAGCCTCCTGATAGAGGGAAACTCCGGCGGCCGGATCCAGGGGGGGGCCTCCAGCCTGCGCTGGCTCGCCGCTCTGGGGGTCGGGATTTAACTTGTCATCAGCCACAGTTCACCATTGTCTCGGCATAATTTTGGCCATTGGCCGGGCCGCCGACTATATTATGCAAATCCCGAGCCAGCGGCCCGCCTCAGTTATGATGTTGGCATAAGTGGAAATTTGCGCTATAATTATTATACTGACATGAATAATAACTGTCTGCGGAGATATTTTAAATGTTCAAAAAGGTTGTCATAGCCAACCGGGGCGCGGTGGCGGCCAGGCTGGTCAGGACTTTACGCTCTTTATCTGTGCCCAGCGTGGCCCTTTACTCCGAGGCCGACGCGGCCCTGCCCTATGTCCATGAGGCTGACCAGCGGCTGTTGATCGGGCCGCCGCCGGCCACCCAGAGCTACCTGAACCAGGAGGCCATTCTGGCGGCCGCCCTGAAGGCCGGGGCCGATGCCATCCACCCTGGCTATGGGTTTTTATCGGAAAATTACGAGTTTGCGGAAAAGGTCATCGCCGCCGGCCTGACTTTCATCGGGCCGGATCCCAAGTGGCTGGAGTTGATGGGCGACAAGACCGCCTCTAAAAAACTCATGGCCGATGAGGGGTTTCCCATGAGCCCCTCCACCGGCATCCTGACCGGCACGCTAGAGGAGCAGGTTGAGGAAGCCGCCGCTCTGGGCTTTCCCCTGCTGATCAAGCCGGCCGGCGGCGGGGGCGGCATTGGCATGACTCCGGTTCACGAGGCCGATAAACTGGCGGCAGCCATTGAGTCGGCCGGGAAGCTGGCCGCCCGCAGTTTCGGCCGCCCGGCCCTCTACGCCGAGCGGCTCCTGGAAAACCCGCGCCACGTGGAGTTTCAAATTGTGGCTGACCGCCAGGGACGCACCCTGCACCTCTTTGAGCGCGACTGCTCCACCCAGCGCCGCCGGCAGAAAGTGGTGGAGGAGGCCGGGGCGCCCGGTCTGCCCCCGGCTGCGGCCGGGGCCATGGCCGAGCGGGCGGCCGAGGCCATGAGCCGCCTGGGCTACGACCACTTGGGCACGGTGGAGACGCTCTACAGCCCGGAGACCGGCTTTTCCTTTCTGGAGGTCAACCCCAGGCTCCAGGTTGAGCACGGGGTGACCGAGGAAGTGACCGGGCTGGATCTGGTGGCCCTCCAACTGCGGCTGGCTGCGGGCCAGAGCCTGGAGTCGGCCCTGCCCAAACGGCCGGCGGCCCCCAGGGGCCACGCTATCGAAGCCCGCATTTACGCCGAGGATCCGGATAAATTTTTCCCCTCCCCCGGCCCGCTCAAGGTCTTCCGGCCGCCCAAGGGCCCTGGAGTCAGGGTGGAGACCGGCTTTGCCGAAGGGGCCCTGGTCACTCCTTTTTACGACCCCATGATCGCCCTGGTCATTACGCTGGCTGACAACCGCCTGGCGGCCATTGATTTAATGTCTGAAGCTCTGGACGCTTTCGCCATTGAGGGCATTAAGACCAACATTCCCTTTGTGCGGGGTCTGATGAAGTATGGGCCCTTCCGCGAAGGCCGGGTGCACACCGGCCTGGCCGAGGAATACCTGAAATCGGTCCAGCCGTGAACCCGACAGGCGATACCACCGGCAAAGTTGACTTGCACAGCCATTCCACCGCTTCTGATGGGGGGTTGACTCCGGCCGCCCTGGCGGCGGCGGCCACCAAAGTCGGCCTGGCCGGTCTGGCCCTGACCGACCACGACACGGTGGACGGGCTGCCGGAATTTTTCGCGGCGGCCCGGGATCGTGATTTGTCGGTGGTGGGGGGCGTGGAAATCAGCCTGGAGCATTCCGGCACCATGCACCTTCTGGGGCTGAACGTGACCGGGGGGCCGGAAGTGCCGGCCGCCCTGGGGCGGCTCAAAGTCTTCCGGGTGGAGCGCAACCTCAAGATACTGGATCTGCTGGGGCGCCAGGGTTACTACCTCTCCTGGGAAAAATTGCAAAACATCTCCGGCGGCGGCCAGATTGGCCGGCCCCACTTCGCCGCCCTCCTCCTGGAAAAGGGTTACTTTAAAACCAGGGAAGATGTTTTTGACAAATTGCTGGGCAAGGGCCGGCCCGGCTATGTCAACAAAGTCCGCCTGTCGCCGGAAGAGGGCCTGGCCATGGTGCGCGAAGCCGGCTGGGCCCCGGTGCTGGCCCACCCGGTCAGCCTGGCTCTGGAGCCCGGCCTGTGGCCGCCTTTCCTGGCCCGGCTGGTGGACGGCGGTCTCCTGGGGCTTGAAGTTCACCACCCCAGCCACGGGCCGGAACAGGCGGCCTTTTTTCAGAAAATGGCCCGGCAGTTTAACCTGACGGCCACTGCCGGCTCTGATTTTCACGGGGCTCACAAACCGGCCATCGGCCTGGACTGGGTCAGACAGAACAGCCCCCTCGACTGGCAGATGGTGGAAAATCTGCGCTCCAAACTGGGCCAGGCCGCCGCCTGAAAAGAAAGGCTCATATAATGGATATCCTCGGCTTACATTTAAGCCCCCGCCGGAACGGCAATTCGGCCGCCATGCTGGAGGAGTTTCTGCGGGGGGCCCGCCATGGCGGCGCCGCCGCCGAGAGCTATTTCGTGGCCGACCACGACATCCGGGCCTGCACCGGCTGCGCGGCCTGCGAAGAGACCGGCCAGTGCGTCATCACTGATGACGACATGGCCGAGCTCTACCCCAGGCTGGCCACGGCCCCCAGGATCGTGGTGGCCACCTCCCTGTTTTTTTATGACGTGCCGGCCGGGGGCAAAGCTCTCATTGACCGGGCCCAGACCCTGTGGGCCCGCCGCTACCGCCTGGGCCAGACAGATATGCTGCGCCCTGACGGCCGGGGTTTCCTCCTGGCTCTGGGAGCCACCAAAGGCCGGGATTTATTTGTCCCGGTCAGCCTGTGCGTCAAGTATTTCTTTGACGCCCTTGGCCTCCCCAGGCAGTTTGACCACCTTTTTTTCCGGCAGATTGAGGGTCTGGGTGACCTGGCCGGGCGCGATGACTATATGAGCCAGATTTATGAGGCCGGCCGGGCCTTTGGCCGGAAGGGCCGGGGTGGGCCAGGCCAAAATTCAGAGTAATTTATGAATCGGGAACTGCAAAAGATAATAACTATCGATGGCCCGGCCGGAGCGGGCAAATCCACCCTGGCCAGGAAGCTGGCCCATAGTCTGGTCTGGATTTATCTGGACACCGGGGCCCTCTACCGGGCCCTGGCCCTGACCGCCGCCCGCCGCCGCGTGGATCAGAGCGATTACGAGGCGGCCGAGGCCCTGGCCCGGTCTTTAAACATCACCGCCCAGCCCCGCCCGGAGGGCACGGCCATCATGGTGGACGGCGAAGACGTGACCGGGCTCCTCCGCAGCCCCGAGGTCTCCCGGGACGCCTCCATCATCTCGGCCTGCCCCGGTGTGCGCCTGGCCCTGCTGGGGCTCCAGCGCTCCCTGGGGGCAAAGGGCGAGGTGGTGGCCGAGGGCCGGGATATGGGCACGGTGGTCTTCCCCGGGGCCGGGCTCAAATTTTTCCTTCACGCCTCCCCCGAGGCCAGAGCCCGGCGGCGCTATCAGGAGCTGGCCGGCCAGACTGAAAACCTGACCCGGGCCGAGGTGCTGAAAGACATCCTGGCCCGGGATCTGGCGGACGAGAGCCGGGCCGTCTCCCCCCTGAAGGCGGCCCCGGACGCCCTGACCATTGACACGACCAATCTGGATATTGACGAGGTCTTAAAAGTAATGGTCAAGGCCTTCCGCAACAAATTTCTGCCCTAAAGCCGGATTTTGCAAAAAAAGACTTGAAAAAGCACCGCTATATCTGATATACAAGTAAAGTTCAGCTACGATTTAAGTTTAGTATATATTGTTCCGGGGTAAAAATGGAAAACTTCAACAACCACGACAGCGACAACAGACGGGATGATTTTGAGGAGGTGTCCGAAAACGTAGAGAATCAGGACTCCGAAAACCAGGAATCCAACGAGCAGAATCTGAGCATGGACTTTTATGAAGAGAGCTTCAAGGCCATGGAGGAAGGCGCTCTGCTGAAGGGCACGGTGGTTCAGGTCGGCAAAGAATACGTCATGCTGGATGTGGGCGGCAAATCAGAAGGCCGCATTGCTCTACACGAATTTACCGATGCTGACGGCAATGTGACGGTCAAAATCGGCGACAAGGTCGAGGCCCTCCTGGTGCGGGCCGATGATGACGATGGCGACATTATCCTTTCCAAGGACAAGGCGGCCAAAATCAAAGTCTGGGAGGAAATTACCCGCATATACAATGACGACTCCACCATTCCCGGCCTGATTAAAGAGCGGGTCAAGGGCGGCCTGTCGGTGGACATCGGCGGGGTCAACGCCTTTTTGCCCGGTTCCCAGGTGGATTCCCGGCCTATTAAAAATCTGGAAAGCCTGCTGGGCCAGACCTTTGATTTCAAGATTCTGAAATTCAACAAGCGCCGGGGCAATGTGGTTCTGAGCCGCCGGGCCATTCTGGAAGTGGTGCGCGAAGCCCAGAAACTGGAGACTCTCTCCGCCCTGGCCGTGGACTCGGTGGTGGAGGGCGTGGTCAAAAACCTGACCGATTACGGCGCCTTTATTGACCTGGGCGGCCTGGACGGCCTGCTCCATGTGACCGATATGTCCTGGGGCCGTCTGGCCCACCCCTCGGAAATGTTTGCCGTGGGCGACAAGGTCACGGTCAAGGTGCTGGCTTTCAACCGGGAGACCTCCCGCGTTTCCCTGGGGCTGAAGCAGATTCAGGAAAACCCCTGGGTCACCGCCTCCGAGAAATATGTGGTCGGGGAAAAAGTCACCGGCCGGGTGGTCTCCATGGCCGATTACGGCGCTTTTGTGGAGTTGGACAAGGGCATTGAGGGCCTGATCCACGTCTCGGAAATGTCCTGGACCCGCAAAGTCCGCAACCCTGCCTCGGTGCTCAAGGTGGGCGATTTGGTGGAGTGTGTTGTCCTGAAGGTGGATACCGAGGCCAAGCGCATCTCCCTGGGGATGAAGCAGGTGGAGGACAACCCCTGGGATACAGTGGCCGAGCGCTACCCCATCGGCACCATTATTGAGGGTAAAATCAAAAATATCACTGACTTCGGCGTCTTTATCGGCATTGATGAAGGCATTGACGGCCTGGTGCATATTTCCGATATTTCCTGGGTGCGCCGCTACAAACACCCCTCTGATGTTTTCAAAAAAGGCGACTCGGTGCGGGCCCTGATCCTGGCCATTGACCGCGAGCAGGAGCGCTTCTCCCTCGGCATCAAGCAGTTGGAAGAAGACCCATGGAGCCTGGCCGTGGCCAGTTTCCCGGTGGGCGCCACTGCGGTCGGCAAAGTCACCAACGTGACTGATTTCGGTATTTTCGTCGAGTTGGCCGAGGGCGTGGAGGCCCTGGTGCATGTTTCCGAAACCGGCCTGCCCAAGGGCAAGTCTCTGAGCGAGTCTTATAAAGTCGGCGACGCCATAACCGCCAAAGTCCTTTCCATCTCCTCGGCTGATCACAAGATCGGCCTGTCGGTCAAGAAGATGAAAAAAGACGAGGATGACCGCCTCTACAAAGACTACTCCGACGCCGGCCGGGGCGGCGCGGGCGCGGGCGCTTCGGTGAGCGTCTTCGGCGAGCAGCTCTCCAAGGCCCTGGCCGCCCAGGGCGAGACCAAGGCCGACGGCGATGACGATCACAACTAGATCTGACGCCTCCAGAGCCTGACTGTGCTATGGCCAAGGCCGCCAGGATATCCCGGCGGCCTTTCATTTAGATATAAGGAGCCACCAAGATGAAACCTGAAGACTGGCAGGCCTATCAGACCAGACGATTCGGAGAAGCGCCCCAACCGGCCCCCGGCGGGGCCTCAAACACCACCCCGCCGCCCTATGCCGTCACCAGCCGGACGGGCCGGGGCGGCCGCCTGAGCTGGCCCTGGGTCATCCTCATCCTGGGCCTGACCGCCATTGCCGGCTGCTACCAGTCCATCGCCAGCCTGGCGGGGTCAATGGACGCGCCTTTCAAAGAGGCCTCCCAGCCCAGCGTGGGCGTGCTGGTCATGGAAAATGAGATTTTCGGCTCCATCTGGGCCACCGAGGCCCTGAACAAATTCGCCAAGGACGACAACATCAAAAGCGTGGTCATCCGCATCAACTCCCCCGGCGGCGCGGTGGCCCCCTGCCAGGAGATCTATAAGGCGGTCAAGGCCCTGAAAAAACCGGTGGTGGTCTCCATGGGCTCAGTGGCCGCCTCGGGCGGGCTCTACGTGGCTGCGGCCGGGGATGTCATCATGGCCAACCCGGGCACCATCACCGGCTCCATCGGCGTCATCATGCAGTCCGTGGAAGTCTCCGGAACCATGGAAAAGATCGGCCTCAGCGCCCAGACCATCAAAAGCGGCGAATTCAAAGACATCGGCTCGCCCTTCCGGGGCATGCGCGACAATGAGCGCCAGCTTTTGCAAAAAATGGTCTCCGAGGTCTATGAGCAATTCCTGGCCGATCTGACCGCCGGCCGCTCCAAGATGGATCCGGCGGAGTTGCGCCGCCTGGCCGACGGCCGCATTTACAACGGTGCCGAGGCCCACCAACTGGGCCTGGTGGACGAGCTGGGCGGCTTTGAAGACGCCCTTTTGCGGGCGGCCCAACTGGGCCATCTGCCGACGCCGGATCAGCGGCCGGAGCTGATCATTGAGGACGGGCGCAAACCCTGGTGGGAATCGGTGATGCAAAGCCGGTTGGGGTCCGGGCTGGATATCAGCCTGCCCCCGGCCCTGACCCCGGGCTTTTCGCTCAAATATATCTACCAGCCGGATTTTATAAACTAGCTTTTATGACTGCGGCGCTTATCACCCTCCTGGCCTTCATCATCGACTGGATAGCCGGTGACCCGCCCCGCTGGCCCCACCCGGTTCGCCTGGTGGGCCGCCTGATTGCCTGGCTGGAAAAGGCGGCCCGCCGGCGGGCGGCCGGCCGCCCGGCTTTTTTAGGCCCGGCCGGGCTGATCCTGGCTCTGACCGTGGTGGTCTCGACTCTGGCTGCGGTCTGGCTGATTTTGAGCCTGACCTCCTGGCTCTGGTCAGTTCTCTGGTTTCTGGCCGCCACCTACCTGGTCTTCAGCGCTCTCTGCCTCCGGGATCTCCGCCAGCAGACCGGGCGGGTGGAAAGATATCTGCGGGACGGCTATTTAAAGGAAGCCCGTCTCAATCTGTCCCTGGTGGTGGGCCGGGACACCGACAGCCTGGATGAAGATGACGCCCGCCGGGCGACCATCGAAACCCTGGCTGAAAATCTCTCCGATGGCCTGATCGCGCCCCTCTTTTACCTGGCCCTGGGCGGCCCGCTCCTGGCCTGGGGCTACAAGGCGGTCAACACCCTTGACTCCATGATCGGCTATAAAAACGAGCGCTACCTTGAGCTGGGCCGTTTTTCCGCCCGGCTGGACGATGCGGCCAATTATATCCCGGCCCGGCTGGCCGCCCTGCTCTTAATCCTGACCGCCCGCCTGCTGAAGTATGACTGGCGGCGGGCCAGGGCGGTCTGGGCCCGGGATGGGCGTCTCCACCCCAGCCCCAACTCCGGTCAGCCCGAGGCGGCCATGGCCGGGGCCCTGAATATCCGGCTGGGCGGCCCCAGCTATTACGATGGTGCCCTGTCGGACAAGCCGTTTATCAACCAGGGCGGCGGCCAGGCCGGGCCGGAAGATTTTGAAGCGGCCCAAAGACTGGTGGTGGGCGCCTCTCTCCTGATGCTGGCCCTGGCGCTGGCCGTTCTGATTATGTTTACCGGCCGCTGGGGCTGGCTGCTGTGAAACCTCCCTCAGCGAAACATCCCCAAACCCCCCTCCACGGCGGCCTAGTTTTCGAGGCCGCCCTGGCCCTCCAGCGCCCCTGGGAGCAAATAATTGATTTTTCAGCCAATATTAACCCGCTGGGCCAGCCCCGGGGCCTGAAAGCGGCTCTCTTTAAAGATTTTGACCGAACGCTCCACTACCCGGAAACCCGGGCGGAGAGTTTGTCGCGCCACCTGGCGGAAATGACCGGCCTCTCGGCTGACCACTTTCTGCCCGGAGCCGGCTCTACCCCCCATTTTCATTTGCTGGCCCGGGGCCTGGATCTTAAGCGGGCCCCGGTCATCATCGGCCCGGCCTTTGCCGAATACGAGGGGGCCCTGGCCCGGGCCGGGGTTCCGGCGGGCCAGGTTCTGACCCGGGAGCGGGACGACTGGCAGGTCACCCCGGAGACCCTGGGGCGGGCCTTTAAACAGGAGCCCGGCGCCATTTTTCTGGCCAACCCGGCCAACCCCACCGGGCGGCTGGTGGATCACGGCCTGCTGACCCATCTGGCCGGCGAGTGTCAGCGCCGATCCGTCTGGCTGGCCCTGGACGAGGCTTTTATTGACTTCACCGGATCGCCCTCGCTCCTGCCCCTGGTGGCCGACAATCCCCGCTTAATCATTTTCCGCTCCCTGACCAAGATTTTCGCCCTGCCGGGCTTGCGCCTGGCCTTTCTGGCCGCCCATCCCCGAACCATGGCCCGGTTGACCCCCCTGGTGGAGCCCTGGTCGCTCTCCAGCCCGGCCATCAGCGCCGGCCATTTCTGTCTGGCCCAGACCGGCTTTCAGGCCAGAACCCTGAGAAAAGTCCGGCTTCTGCGGGAGCAGCTGGTTCAGGCCCTGACCGCCCTTGATCCGGGCCGGATATTCCCCTCGGAGGCCAATTTTCTGCTGCTCCGCCTGCGCCGGGGCCTGGCCCCCCGGGCTCTGATCCGCCATCTCTTTCAGGACGGGATACTGGTGCGCGACGCGGCCAATTTTAAAGGGCTCAGGCCGGGCTTCCTCCGGCTGGCCGTGCGGCCGGCTGCGGAGATTGCGGCCCTGGCCGCCAGTCTCGCTGAATTTTTACGAAAAGACAGGAAGACAGCCCATGCCGGAATTACCTGAAGTCCAGACCATTGCCGCCGACCTTGACGAACTGGCCGCCGGCCGGATAATTGAAGCGGCGGCTGTGCGCTACCCCAAAATTGTGGCCGGCGAGGCGGATCGCTTCATCGCGATTCTGGTCAGAGCCCGGATCGAACGGGTGGAGCGCCTGGGCAAGTGGATCCGTTTTTTTCTGGAGGGCCGGGCCGGGCCGGCCGCCCTGCTGGTGCACCTGAAAATGACCGGCCAGTTCCAGGCCGGGCCCTGGCCGGCCGGAGACGACCTCTGGCCTGCCCACGCCCACGCGGCCTTTCGCCTCTCCGGTCTGCCCCCGGCCGCCAATACCCTTTTATACTTTGATATGCGCAAATTCGGGCGGCTGAGAGCTTTTGATCAGCCGGATCTGGAGCCATTTCTGGCCGGCCTGGCTCAGGGCCCCGACCCGCTGACCGTCTCGGCCGAGGAATTTTTCAGCCGCCTGACCCGGCGCCGGGGCCGGCTGAAGAGCGTGCTTCTGGATCAGAGCACCATTGCCGGCCTGGGCAACATCTATGTGGACGAGGGCCTGTTTGCCGCCGGCCTCTCGCCCCTGCGGCCGGCCTCCAGCCTGACCCGCCCGGAAACTGACCGCCTCCTGGCCGAGACCAGGGCCATTCTTGCCGCCTCCATCGCAGCCCGGGGCTCCACCACCCGCAATTACGCCGGGCTCAAGGGCGGCGGCTCGTTTCAGCGCCGCCACCGGGTTTACGGCCACACCGGCCAGCCCTGCCCGGTCTGCGGCGCGGCCATTGAGCGGCTGGTGGTGGGCGGACGCTCCACCCACTACTGCCCCCATTGCCAGAAAACATGACCCGGCCCCCAAACAGAGCCGTCACCGGGCTGGAGATTTTTTTAAGCCGATCCGGCTCGGCCTATCAAAAGGCCCGGCTGGGCCTTTTGGCCAACCAGGCCTCGGTGGGCCCCGGCTATGTCCAGACCCTGAAACTGCTGGATGAAACTTTCCCCGGCGCGGTGACCGCCCTCTTCGGCCCCCAGCACGGCTGGGCCGGGGAAAAGCAGGACAACATGGTGGAATCCGGCCACAGCCGGGATCGCCAGGGGCGGCCGATTTACAGCCTCTACGGGGAGACCCGCCGCCCCACCGCAGCCATGCTGCAGGGCCTGGAAGCCCTGGTGGTCGATCTGGTCGATGTGGGTGCCCGGGTTTACACCTTTGCCCACACTCTGAGCCACTGCCTGGAGGAGGCCGGCCAGGCCGGGCTGGAAGTCATAGTGCTGGATCGGCCCAACCCCATCGGCGGGGCGGAGGTGGAGGGGAACCTACTGGCCGGGGATTGTCTCTCATTCGTCGGGCTCCACCCCCTGCCCATGCGCCACGGCCTGACCCTGGGCGAGCTGGCCCGCTTTATCAACCACCGGCTGGCCCGGCCGGCCCCCCTGACGGTCATCCCCTGTGAAAACTGGCGGCGGTCTGACTACTTTCCCCAAACCGGGCTCCCCTGGGTCTATCCCTCGCCCAACCTGCCCAGCCCGGAATGCGCCTGGGTCTATCCCGGCCAGGTGCTGTGGGAGGGAACCAATATCTCCGAGGGCCGGGGCACCACCCGCCCCTTTAACCTGGTCGGCGCGCCCTTTATCGACTCTGAAGCTCTGCTCCAGCGCCTGAGGCCTCTGGAGCTGCCCGGGGTCGTCTTCCGGCCGGCCCACTTTCAGCCCACTTTTCACAAGTGGGCCGGGGAGACGTGCCAGGGGCTGGAGCTGTTTCCGGTGAGCCCCAGCTTTCAGCCCTACCTGACCAGCCTGGCCATCCTCCGGATCATTCTGGAATTGTGGCCGGAGCAGTTTAAACTCAAAGAGCCGCCCTATGAATACGAATTCGCCCGCCGCCCCCTGGATCTCATCCTGGGCCGGACGGACATCTTCGACCGGCTAGCCGCCGGGGCTGAAGCTATTGATCTGCAATCATCCTGGCAGGTTGAGCTGGAGGCCTTTAAGCGGGAGCGGGTTAAATTCCTGATGTATGACTGATATGGAAACACTAAAGAGGTTTTTATGAATTTGGTCATTGACTTAGTGTATGCCTATTCGGTATAATAAGTGTGAGATCATAACACTTTATGGAACGTAAAATTGTATCTAAACTCCTTGACTGGAAGAACAGCCCCCGCCGCAAGCCACTCATCATCAGCGGAGCGCGGCAAGCGGGAAAGACCTATTCGGCGTTGACTTTTGGAAAAGACCATTACAAAAATACCGCCTATTTCAACCTGGAGGATTCACGCGAAATACCGGCTATCTTTGAGCGCGACTTAAAGCCGGAGCGCATCCTTGGCGAGCTGGCGGCGCAGTCCGGTCAGAGCATTTTCAAGGCGGACACCCTGATTATTTTTGACGAAATACAAAGTAGCGAGAGGGCCTTGACTTCGCTGAAATATTTCTGTGAAAATGCGCCGGAATATCACATCATGGCCGCTGGGAGTCTGCTTGGCGTGGCTATAAACCGTGAGCGGCACTCTTTCCCGGTTGGTAAAGTGGATATGATGACGCTCTACCCGCTGGACTTTGAAGAATTCCTGCTGGCCACTGGCAACGCCGCTATTTGTGGGTTGATACGAGAGGCCTATTTGGACTTTAGGCCGATGTCTTTACATGACATGGCCATGGATTTGTATAAGACTTATCTTGTGGTTGGCGGGATGCCGCAGGCCGTCCTTGAATATGTAAATACTCAGGATTTTAATTTTGTTCTGGCCGCGCAAAAAAACATCAATGATGCCTATATCGCGGACATGGCTAAATACGCGACCCCGCAGGAGACCACCAAAATCATGGCCGCTTGGGCGAGCATTCCCGCTCAGCTTTCCAAGGAAAATTGCAAATTCCAGTATAAAGTAATCAAATCCGGCGCTCGCGCCTATGAATATGAAACGCCCCTTGACTGGCTAAAATTTGCGGGCATAATCCTCAAATGCGTCCGCGTCACCGAGGGAAAATTGCCGCTGACAGCCTACGCCGACAATGATTCTTTTAAGGTGTATATGATGGATACCGGCCTGCTTTGCTCGAAGTTCGGCCTGGCGGCCAATGTGATTTTGAACAGTGCGCCCAGCTTTGACGGTTTTAAGGGCGCTTTGGCTGAAAATTATATTTGCCAGTCACTTACGGTCAACGGATTTGTGCCGTTCTACTGGAGCAGCCCGGGCAAAGCGGAATTGGATTTTGTGTTTCAGGATCGCCAGGGGAACATCATACCGTTGGAAGGCAAGTCGGCGGCCAATGTGCGATCAAAGAGTTTAAATGTGTATATGTCGCGATACAAACCGAACTATGCCGTTCGGGTATCCGCCAAAAACTTTGGCTTTGAGAATGGCCTAAAGAGTGTGCCTCTCTATGCGTTGTTTTGTCTGGAGCCATAAAAAAGCCGGGACGCCGCAAGGCGCCCCGGCTTTGGGAAACAGGTCAGCCGGTGATCTTACCACTCGGGGACATAGTGTTTGGAGGCCAGGGGCACCAGCTTGAAATTATAGCCCTTGGCCGGGCGGACATACTGTTGGTAGGTCGCGTTACGGGCCTTGGGGCCTTTGGCGTAAAGATAGGCGGGGTAGTTGATGCCCTTGCCCTTGTGGACGGCCTTGTGAGCGGCGGGGGCCGGCGCGTCAGCCAGGGCCAGGCCGGACAGGCCCAGGGTGACCAGCCCCATAAAAGTCAAAAGGCAAACCAGCTTCATTGATTTCTTGATCAGTCTCTGAGCGGACATAAGCTTCTCTCCTTCAGGATAATTTAATCGGGGCTCTACGCAGACCCCGCCCAACATCGTTTCAAAATAATACAATAAGCGCCGTCAATTTACAATTAAAAAAATCGCCAACAAATGGTTGACTTTATGGGCCCTTAGGGTTATAATTCCCGATTATGTCAGCTTTATCCAACATCACCCCCTCCCCGGCCAGCCGGACGGCCACCACATGGCAGTCTGTTTATTATTTTTATTTTTTTGGCTGGCTCGTCTGCGGGAGGTTGACCTGAAGCTTTTTAAATAGCCCGAAGTTAAACCAACCGCCGATGAGCCTGACCGGATCGGCGGTTTTTTTATGCCCCGGCGGCCGGCGTCTTTGACAAGGAGAAACAGTATCATGAGTGCCAAACCCGAAACGGCCGCAGTCCCGGCCAAAAAAAATCCGCCCTACCGGCTGGCCAGCCGGTTGGAGCACCCCCAGGAGTCAGT
>JAISJK010000002.1 GCA_031261565.1 Candidatus Adiutrix sp.
CTACCTCTAATTTCCCCGTAAGTCAAGGGGCATAAAGAAATAAATCAATACTTTATATGTTAATTTAGATATATGTAGCATACAGTTAAGTATAATACCGAAATTAATTGATGAGCGAGCGGAAAAAAATTTACTGGACTGAAAGGCCCGGACGGGCCATATGTCCGTTAGGACATAATAAACCACCCCGGCCGGTGGGGGAAGAGCTCCCTCCGCCCCTTCGGGGCGCCTCCCTCTTAGAGGGAGGCTTCTTCAGGCTCCCTCTTAGAGGGAGCTGTCGCCGCCTTGGGCGACTGAGGGAGAGGAATAAGCACCCCGGCCCTGCGGGCCACCCCTCCTGAGGAGGGGAATTTAAGAGGTGGCCGCCCGCCGCCGGCGGGTCATTTGTTTTTGAGGCCGCATTGTGGTAATCTAGCAAGACGAAAGAAAGGGCGTAAAACATGGCTCTGCGCGGCGAATTAATACCGCCCGGCGACAAATCAGTCAGCCACCGGCTGGTGCTGATGGCCCTCCTGGCTGAAGGCGAGATGTCGGTCACCGGCCTCGGCGACTGCGAGGACGTCAAAACCAGCCTGGCTATCTTTCGCAGCCTGGGCGGCTCGGCCCTGGGCGGCCCCCCCAATTTGACCATCAAGGGCCTGGGCGGCCGCCTGAACATCGACCCGGATCGGGAGGTGGAGCTGGACTGCGCCAACTCCGGCACCACCATGCGCCTCCTGGCCGGTCTTCTGGCCGGGCTGCCGGGCCGCTTTCTCCTCGACGGCGATATCCAGTTGCGCCGCCGCCCCATGGAGCGGCTGGCCGACCCCCTGCGCCAGATGGGGGCCAGGATTGAAACCACCAATGGTCTGGCCCCCATCGCCATCCAGGGCGGCGGCCTCCACGGCATTGACTACCAGAACCAGGAGGGCAGCGCCCAGTTGAAGGGGGCGGTCATCCTGGCCACCCTGTCGGCCAGCAGCCCGTCCCGGGTTACTGAGCCCATCCCCACCCGGGATCACACCGAGCGCCTGGTCAGCTACTTTGGCGGCCGGGTGACCACCACCGGGGCGACCATTGAGGCCAGCCCCGGCTCGCTGACCCTGCCGGCCGACTTTCACACCCCGGGCGACCCCTCCTCCGCGGCCTTCTTTCTGGTCGGCGCGGCCCTCATTCCCGAAAGCCGGGTCACAGCCCGCCAGATACTCCTCTCCAGCACCCGCATCGGTTTTTTAAAAGTGCTGGATCGCATGGGGGCCTCCATCGCCATCACCCTGGGCAAAGACCGGCCGGAGACCAGCGGCGACGTGACCGTGGAATACAATGGCCGGCTGACGGCCACGGAAGTGACTAAAGAGGAAGTGCCCTCCCTCATTGACGAAATTCCCATGCTGGCCCTGGCCGCCGCCCTGGCCGAGGGCGAGACCGTCTTTCGCCAGGTGCGTGAATTGCGGCTCAAGGAAACCGACCGCCTGACGGCCATCAAGCACCAGTTGGGCGCTCTGGGGGTCAAAGTCCGGGTGGAGGGCGATGATTTATTCGTGACCGGCCTCACCAAACTCACCCTGCCGGAAACCCTGGATTCCGGCCATGACCACCGCCTGGCCATGACCCTCCACCTGGCCTTAAAAGCGGCCCGGGCCTCCGTCCCCATTTTGGGCGACGAGTCCATGGCCATCTCCTACCCGGCCTTCCAAGCCGACCTGGCCAGACTCGACGAGGGCCAGGCGTGAGTCAGGCCCTTTCAGACCACCCGGTCAGCCTGGTGGCCGAGGGCCGCTCCTGCGCCATCAGCACGGTGACTGACGGTCTGCCCGCCCGGCTGCGGGCTTTAACCGCGCCGCGCCGGGGCCTGATCCTCCTGGATCAGGCCTTCCGGGCTGAGGCCGAAACCTGGGCCCGGGAGTTGCCCGGTTTCCAGGTTATCTTCCCCACCCGGCCCGGGGAAGAGGCCAAAACTCTGGATGAGGCCCGGCTGATCCTGACGGCCCTGGCCGAGGCCGGGCTCTCCCGGGATGACTGGCTCATTGTCCGGGGCGGGGGCAGCCTGACCGACCTGGGAGCCCTGGCCGCCGGCCTCTACCAGCGCGGCCTCCGGCTGATTCTGGTGCCCACCACTCTCCTGGGGGCGGTGGACGCGGCCGTGGGCGGCAAGACGGCCGTCAATTTTAACGGGGCCAAGAACCAGGTGGGCCACTTTTATCTGCCCCAAAACGTGCTGGTGGATCTTAAATCCCTGGCCACCCTGCCCCGGGAACGGCTGGCCGAGGGGCTGGTCGAGGCCTATAAAACCGGCCTGCTGTTTGACCCGGCTCTGGCCGCCCTGGCCGAAGACCAGGCCGGCCCAATTTTAGAGGGCGATCTCCGGCTCACGGCTGAAGTGGCCCGGCGCTCTTACGCGGCCAAAGCCGCCCTGGTGGCCCGGGATTTCCGGGAGGAAAAGGGGCTCCGGGATGTCCTGAACCTGGGGCACACCTTCGGCCACCTGGCGGAAAGTTTTTACGCCCCCTCTTTGAGCCACGGCCGGGCCGTGGCCCTGGGGCTGCGGGTGGCCGCTGAAATGTCCGTGGCCCGCTATGGCCTGTCCCCGGTCACGGCCGGCCGCATGGCCGAGACGGCCCGACGCCTGGGCGGGCCGGCCCCGCCGCTCCCCGACCAGGCCGCAGCCCTGAACCTCTTGCGGGCCGATAAAAAAATACGGGCCGGGTGCCTGCGCTTCGTCTTTCTGGAGGCCCCCGGCCGGCCCCTGGTGGCTGATTCATCTCCGGAAGAGCTTCTGGCGGCGGCCAGACGATGCTGGCCGGCGGAGAACTAGCTTATGTCCAACGTCTTTGGCCACAATTTCCGCATCATGACGTTCGGCGAATCCCACGGCCCGGCCCTGGGCGTGGTCATTGACGGCCTGCCGGCCGGGCTCAAGGTGCCCCTCTCGGCCCTGCAGAAAGACCTCAACCGCCGCCGCCCCGGCCAATCCCTCTACACCAGCCCCCGGCGGGAGCCGGATCAGGCTGAAATTTTGAGCGGTTTGACCGCCGAGGGCCGCACCAACGGCGCTCCCCTGGCCATCCTCATCCGCAATGAAAACGCCCAGAGCCAGGACTATGACCGCCTCAGCCGCAAATTCCGGCCCGGCCACGCCGACTGGACCTATTTCCGCAAATACGGCCTGCCCCCTCAGCCGGGCGGCGGGCGCTCCAGCGGCCGGGAGACGGTGGCCCGGGTGGCGGCCGGGGCGGTGGCCCGGCTGCTCCTCTCCCCCTTGGGCCTCTCGGCCACGGCCTATACCGTGGCTGTGGGCGGGGTCAGGGCGGCAGCGGTGGATCCCGACTTTGCCGAGCACGACCCCCTGCGCTTCGCCGACCGCGACCTGGCCGGCCTGGCCCGCCAGGAAGTGGAGACGGCTCTGAGGGCCGGCGACTCGGTGGGCTCGGTGGTGGAAGTGGTGGTCACCGGCGTGCCGGCCGGCTGGGGCGAGCCGGTTTTCGACAAGCTGGAGGCCCGCCTGGGGGGGGCTTTCCTGTCCATCGGGGCGGTGCGGGCCGTGGAATTCGGCGAAGGCATTGCTCTGGCCGCCCGGCGGGGCTCCGAGGCCAACGACCCTCTGGGGCCGGACGGCCCCCTGACCAACCGCCATGGAGGCATCCAGGGGGGCATCTCCACCGGGCTGCCGGTGGTGGCCCGTCTCTACATCCGGCCCACGCCCTCCATCTCCCTGGAACAGCGCAGCGTCACCCTCAGCGGCCAGCCCACCACCATCACCACCCACGGCCGCCACGACCCCTGTCTGGCCCCGCGCCTGGCCCCGGTGGCCGAGGCCATGGCCCTGATCAGCCTGGCTGATTTTCATCTGGAGCAGAGCCGCCACTATATCGCCATCAACCAGTCGGTGGAAACCGACTGAGGATTCGGGTTAATGTTTTGAATTCCAGCCTCATCATTGTCCGGGGCGCCCGGGAGCACAACCTCAAAAATCTGGATGTGGATATCCCCCGCGACGCCCTGACCGTCATCACCGGCCTGTCGGGCTCAGGCAAGTCTTCCCTGGCCTTTGACACTCTCTACGCCGAGGGCCAGCGCCGCTATGTGGAGTCGCTCTCGGCCTACGCCCGTCAGTTTCTGGAGCAGATGGACAAGCCCGATGTGGATCTCATTGAGGGCCTGTCGCCGGCCATCTCCATTGAGCAGAAGACCACCAGCAAAAACCCCCGCTCTACTGTGGGCACGGTCACCGAGATTCACGATTACCTGCGCCTCCTCTTCGCCCGGGCGGGCGAGCCCCACTGCCACCAATGCGGCCGGCCCATCAAGGCCCAGACGGTGGTGGAAATCGTTGACCGCCTGCTGACTCTCCCGGCCGGAACCAAACTGATCCTCCTGGCCCCGGTCATCGGGGCCCGCAAGGGCGAGCACGCCAAGCTGTTTGACAAACTGCGCAAAAACGGCTTTGTCCGGGTGCGCGTCAACGGGGTCATCCATGATCTGAGCGAGGAAATCGCCCTCGACAAAAAAAAGAAGCACGACATTGAAGTGGTGGTGGATCGCCTGGTGGTGAAGGACAACCTGGTCAAGCGCCTGACCGGCTCGGTGGAGCTGGCCCTGCGCACCTCGGAGGGCGCCCTGGTGGTGGCCCTGCCTGATCAGCAGGAGGATCTGTTTTTCTCCGAGCGCTTTGCCTGCGATTACTGCGGGATTTCCTTCCCGGAGCTCTCGCCCCAGCTCTTCTCCTTTAACAACCCCCTGGGGGCCTGCCCCCAGTGCGACGGCCTGGGGGCCAATGTCTTTTTCGACCCCGACCTGGTGGTGCCCAACCCCGGCCTTTCCCTGCGGGAGGGGGCCGTGGCCCCCTGGGCCAGGGGCGTGGGCGGCTATTATGCCTCCCAGCTCCAGGCCCTGGCCGACCATTACCAGTTTGATTTCTACGCGCCTTTTGAAAAGCTGCCGGGAAAAATCCGCCAGGTGGTGCTCTACGGCAGCGGCCGGGAGCAGATTGATTTCTACTTTGAAAAGGATGACCGCCGCCACTTTTACCAGCGCGCCTTTGAGGGGGTGCTGCCCAACCTGGAGCGCCGCTTCCGGGAGACCGATTCCCCGAGCCTCCGGGACGAGCTGGAGCAGTATATGAACCACCGGCCCTGCCCGGCCTGCGGGGGGGCCCGCCTGCGGCCGGAGGCCCTGGCTGTGCTGGTGGCCGGCCAATCCATCCGCCAGATTTCCGATCTGCCGGTGGCCGCCGCCCTGGCCTTTTTCAACAGCCTGAAGCTGCCCCCCAAAGAGGCCGAGATCGGCCAGCGCCTGATCAAGGAAATCAAAGAGCGCCTGACCTTTTTAAACGATGTGGGCCTGGGCTACCTCAGCCTCAGCCGCTCCTCGGCCACCATTTCCGGGGGGGAGAGCCAGCGCATCCGCCTGGCCACCCAGATCGGCTCCCGGCTGGTGGGGGTCATGTATATTCTGGACGAGCCCTCCATTGGCCTCCACCAGCGGGATAACGCCAAGCTCCTGACCACCCTCAAAAAAATGCGCGACCTGGGCAACACCGTGCTGGTGGTGGAACACGACGCCGACACTATCCTGGCCGCCGACCATGTGCTGGATCTCGGCCCGGGGGCCGGGGTTCACGGCGGCGAGCTGATCTTCAGCGGGCCGCCGGCCAGGTTGCTGAAAGATGACCAGTCCCTGACCGGCCTCTACCTCTCCGGCCGGCGGAAGATTGAAACGCCTCCCAAGCGCCGCCTGGAGAGCCGGGGAGTCATCGCCGTCAAGGGCGCCCGCAGCCACAACCTGAAAAATATCGATGTGGAATTTCCGGTGGGGGTTTTCACCTGCGTCACCGGGGTCTCCGGCAGCGGCAAATCCACCCTGGTGCTGGAAACGCTTTACAAGGCCCTGGCCCAGAAACTTTACCACAGCCGCCTCAGGAGCGGCGAGGTGGACGAAGTCACCGGCCTGGAGCTGGTGGACAAGGTCATCGACATTGACCAGAGCCCCATCGGCCGCACCCCGCGCTCCAACCCGGCCACCTACACCGGTATCTTCACCCCCATCCGCGACCTCTTTTCCCGCCTGCCGGAAGCCCGGGCCCGGGGTTACGCCCCCGGCCGTTTTTCCTTTAACGTCAAGGGCGGGCGGTGCGAGAGCTGCCAGGGAGACGGCATTATCAAAATAGAGATGCACTTTCTCCCGGACGTCTATGTCAAATGCGAGGCCTGCCAGGGCCTGCGCTATAGCCGCGACACCCTGGAGGTCAAATACCGCGACCACTCCATTGCCCAGGTGCTGGATCTGACCGTCAGCGCGGCCGTCAAATTTTTTGAAAACGTCCCGGCCATCAGGGAAAAGCTGGTCACTCTGGAAGAGGTCGGCCTGGGCTACATCCGCCTGGGCCAGCCGGCCACCACCCTCTCCGGGGGCGAGGCCCAGCGCATCAAGCTCTCCAAAGAGCTGAGCCGCCGGGCCACCGGCCGCACCATCTACATCCTGGACGAGCCCACCACCGGCCTCCACTTCGAGGATATTAAAAAGCTCCTGGAAGTCCTGACCCGCCTGGTGGATCAGGGCAACACGGTCATCGTCATTGAACACAACCTGGATGTCATAAAATGCGCCGACTACATCATCGACCTGGGGCCGGAAGGGGGCGACGGCGGGGGCCGGATTATCGCCCAGGGGCCCCCGGAAGTGGTGGCCAAAACCCCCGGCTCCCACACCGGCCGCTTCCTGGCCCGGGAGCTGAAAAAGGGAAAAAATAAATGAATGGCCGGCTGGCGGATTTCCTCTTTGAGGCCATGATGCTCAAGCGCACCCCGCGCTCCGGCTACCAGTTTCTGGGCCACGGGCGGGAATCAGTGGCCGAGCACAGCTTCGGGGTCGTGGTGCTGGCCTTTACCCTGGTGCGGCTGAATGGCCGGGCCGACCTCCTGCGCACCCTCCGCCTGGCCCTTTTCCACGATCTGGCCGAGGCCCGCACCGGCGACCTGAATTATATGAACAAGCGCTACGCCGCCCCGGACGAGGATCAGGCCCTGGCTGACGCCGTTTCCGGTCTGCCCTTTGGCCCGGAAATTCTGGAGGGCTGGGCCGAGTGGCGGGCGGGGCAGACCCTGGAAGCCCGCCTGGCCGCTGACGCCGACCAGCTCGATATGATTCTGGAGCTGCGGCACCTGCAAACCCTGGGCAGCGCCGGGGCGGCTGACTGGCTGTTTTACGCCCAAAAGCGCCTCAAGACCGATGAGGGCCGGCAACTCCATGAAGAAATCGCCCGGGCCGACCCCACCCGCTGGTGGTTTGAAAAGCGCGATGATTACTGGGTCAGGAAATGAGCGCCATCCGCTGCCGCCTCCTGAATGACGAGCGCGAGCCGGCTGATTTCCAGCGCGACCTGGGGCTGGTCAGCCTGTGTCTCCTGCTGTCGGTCTTTTCTCATCTGCTGTTTTTCTCCATCTGGCAGACTCTGGATCAGACGGCTGAATCTCTCTTTTATTTTGAGCTGGCCAGCGAAGCCCCGCCTCTGGAGCTAGAACTGGAGCTGACCCTGAATATGGATGAGGCCGGCCTCCAACTGACCGCACCCGATGAGGGGCCGGAAGCTCCGGCGGCCGGGGAGTTGCCCGCCCCGTCCCCGGCTGACCCGGAGGTCAACCCGGATCCGCCCATCAGTGTGGAAAACGAAGCCCCGGCGCACAAATCCTACTACACGGCCATCCGCATGGCCGTCAACAGCCGCTGGCTGATCCCCCCGGCCGCCCAGAGCCAGTCCCGCCCCGGCCGCCTGACTGTGGATTTCACCATCGGGCGTCAGGGCGCGCTGTTGCGCTGGGTGGTCATTGAGAGCACCGGCAACGCCGTCCTCGACCACGCCGGCCAGGAGGCCATCCGCTCGGCCGCGCCCTTCCCTCCCTTCCCGGAGGCTCTGAGCAAATTCAGCCAGCTCGACATCAGGATGAATTTTGACTATATCGCCAAAGTGGTGCCGGGCCGCCCGGCCGGCCGGTGAGGCCATGCTCAACTTTAAACACGATTTCAAACGCGATTTCTGGGGCACCCTGGCCGCCTGGCAGGATCGGCGGCCCGTCTGGCTCCTGGGCGGAAGCCTGGCCCTGGGGCTGGAGCTTTTTTCCTGGGCCTATTTCCAGCGCTTTCTGGGCCTCCAGCCCTGCGAGATGTGCGTCTATATCCGCTTTTCCATGGTGGTTATCTTCGCCGGAGCCGCCTGGGCCGCTCTCAAGCCGGACTGCCCGCTTTTCAAGCTGCCGGGCTATGGCCTGGCTTTCTGGGGCCTGATCCAGGGCCTCAGCTGGGATCTGACTCTGGCCCGCCTCTATCAGGCGGCGGCGGATGACCCCCTGACCGTGGTCTGCGCCCGGGTCAAGGTCAGCTTTCCCCTGGGCTGGCCCCTGGATCAATGGCTGCCCGGCCACTTCGCCCCCACCGCCGACTGCGGCGCGGATGGCTGGAGCCTCTGGGGCGGCAACATGGCCCAGTGGCTGATCCTGGTTTATGGCCTCTTTCTGGCCGGGCTGCTGGCCCTGCTGGCCGGCTGGCTGATCACCCTCTTCCGCCGGCGCCGGCCAGGCTCAGGCGGCGGGTGCTGACCCGGGCCAAAAACTCCCGGTCATGGCTGACCATCAGGCAGGGCAGACCGCAGCTCAGGAGAAAATGCTCCAGGCGGGCCACGGTGATCTCATCCAGGCCGGTGGTGGGCTCATCCAAAATCAGCAGTTGGGGCCGCAGAGCCAGGGCCGTGCCGATGGCCACCAGTTTTTTCTGGCCCCCGGAGAGGTCATAGGTGACCCGGTTTTCAAAGCCCTCCAGCTCCAGGGCCGACAGCACCTCATGGACAATGGCGTGGGCCTCGGCCCGGCTGCGGCCTAAATTCAGCGGGCCAAAAGCCAGGTCGTCAGCCACGGTGGGGCAGAAAAGCTGATCATTGGCGTCCTGAAAAACAAAGCCGAGCCGGGGCCGGATTTCCTGAAAATCTTTTTCCTCCCGCCGGGCCCGGCCGAAGATTTCAATTGAGCCCCGGCCGGGCTTTAACAGGCCCATGATCAGGTATAAAAGCGTGGTCTTGCCGCAGCCATTGGCCCCCGAAAGCCCCAGCCGCTCGCCGCCGGCCAGCGTCAGGCTGAAATTCTCCAGAACCGGGGGGCCGCCGGGATAGGCGAAATCTATCCCCTGGAGCTCAATCAGAATTTCAGACGATGGCGAGATCACAGCCCAGCACTCCGCCCACCACAGCCAACAGCAGCCCGGTCGCCACCCAATCCAGCCTGGTCAACTGGAAATCCTCCTCCAGCCAGAGACGGCCCCGGTAGCCCCGGCAGAGCATGGCCGCATGAACCCGCTCGGCCCGATCCACGCTGCGCACCAGGAGCAGGCCCACCAGATTGGCCAGACTGCGGTAGGTGTGAAAGTTCATCCCCGGCTGAAAGCCCCGGGCCCGCATGGCCAGGGTCAGCCGGGCGTATTCCTGGCGGATGACCTGGAAATAGCGGGTCATCAGCACAAACATGGCCGTCAGTTTTTCCGGGGCGCCCAGTTTGCGGGCCGCAGCGGCCAGTTGAGGCCAGGAGGCGGCCCCCAGCCAGGCCATGGCCCCCAGGGCCACCCCATTGGCCTTGAGGGTCAGGAGGATGGTCAGCCTCAGCCCCTCCCTGGTCACCTCCAGAAAGCCCAGAGAGGCCACGACCGTGCCCGGCGAGTTGTAGGCGAAAGGCAGGGTCAGCCACATGAGCAGGATAAAGACATTGACCGCCGCCAGCCGCCGCAGGGTCTCACCCGGAGCCAGACGGGCCAGGGCGGCCAGGGCCAGAGAGCCGGCCAGCCCCAGGGCCGCCGCCAAGCTGGTGGCCAGGGTGGCCAGGAGAAACGACCAGATGACTGCGGCCAGAATTTTCAGCCGGGGATCCAGGCGGTCTAGCCAGGTCTGGCTGGTCAGGTGGCGGCAGGTCATGGCCGCACCGGGCCGGCCAAGAGACTGGGCCGCACCTGGCGCAGAAACTGGACGCAGAACATGGTCACCAGGGCCTCAATCACCATAACCGGCAGATTGGCCAGGATGATCGCTTTGGCCGGCAGCGCAAAGGAGACCTCGGCCCCGCTCAGATAAAGGCTCCCGCCCACCAGGAGGCTGGAGATCAGAATGGCCCCGCCCCCGCAGACCAGGCCGGCGGCCAGGGCCAGAGGCCGGCTGGGGCCGCCTGTGAGGCGGCGGCCGGCCAGAGCCAGGAGGACGGCCGGGGCGGCCATGTTAAAAGTATTGACCCCCAGGGTGGTCAGGCCGCCGAACTGAAACAGGAGCCCCTGCAGCAAAAGGCCGATAAAAATCACCGGGAAAGCGGCCCAGCCCATCACCAGCCCGATGAGGCCGCTCAGCACCAGATGGGTGGAAGCCGGGCCGATATTGATGTGAATCAGGGAGGCGGTGAAGAAAACAGCCGCCAGGATGGCCGCCCGGGGGAGGTTATCCTCCTGGATATCTTTCAGGCCCCGAACCAGGCCGCCCAGAGTCAGCGCCCCGCCGCCCAACAAGAGACCCGGAGCCAAAACGCCTTCGGAAATATGCATTGATCATCTCCAGCTCATTGGCATTAAAATTGAAATAGCCGCCTCCGGCCCTTAAAAAAGGGGCCCAAAGCGGCCTTCGTGATCCTCAAAACCAGTCTTCGTTACTGATGACCATCATCTTAGCTCATTTCCCGGCTGCTGTCAAACATTGTGTTGTCCCCGGGTTTATGTTAAAATTAAACACCAGAGAAAGGGATTATTGAGGATTATGCCAGCCCCCACTGAACCCGCAACCCAGATTGAGGAAATAATTGACCAGCAGGTGGCCTCCCGCATTCGGGAAATCGGCCGGTTGTCCACCCTGCCCCAGACCACCTGGGAGCTGATGCGTCTTTTGGGCGATGAAAACACCACCCCGGAAAATCTGCAAAAAGTGGTGGAGCAGGATCCGGCCCTGTCGGCCAAAGTTATCAGTCTGGGCAACTCGGCTTATTATGGCCTCCGGACGCCAGCCACCACCATTGCCCGGGCCATCGTCATCATCGGCTTTAAAGAGCTGGAGTTTCTGGCTCTGGGCCTGGGGCTGGCCGATACTTTTGACCTGCGCAAAGTGCCCTATGGCTTTGACGGCGAGGCCCTCTGGCTCCACAGCCTGTCGGTCTCCTGGGCGGCCCGGGAAGTGGCTGCGGCCACCCGGCTGGTGGATCCCGGCGAGGCCATGCTGGCCGGCCTCCTGCACAACATCGGGCAGATCATGCTGGTCACCCATTTCACGGTGCAGCTCCAGCGCCTGATGAACTATGTGGCCGAGGGCCACACCTTCACCGAGGGCGAGACCGACCTGGGGCTGTGGCACGAGGCCATTGGCTATCTCCTGGCCAAAAACTGGGGCATGCCCCAATACCTCCAGGATGTCATCCTTTTTCACCACCGCCCGGAGCTGGCCACCGGCAGTCTGAAGACGGTCTCCGTCATCAGCCAGGCTATTAAACTGGTGGGGCTGACCAATTTCGGTCTCGATTACGAGACGGCGGAGGCTCAGAGGGCCACGCCTGAGGAGACGATGTCAGACGATGACCTGCCTCCGGGCCTGACCCGGGATAACCGGGACAAGCTCCTGGAAAAAATTAAAAACACCCTGCCTCTCATGGCCCCCACCTGGGTGCAGATGATGGGCTCCAGCCGCCGCCCCGCCGCCCGTAAAAAATAAGATAAGAAACAGGAAAGAGAGCGATACCATGGATTTTCTTGAGCTTTGCCGCCGCCGCCAGAGCTGCCGCGACTTTGCCGACCGCCAGGTCGAGCATGACAAACTGGTCAACTGCCTCGAAGCCGCCCGGCTGGCCCCCTCCGGCTGCAACGCCCAGCCCTGGAGCTTTGTGGTGGTGGAAGACCCCAAAGTCGTCCCCCAGGTGGCTAAAACCACCATGCAGCTGGGCATTAATGAATATATAGCCGGGGCCAAAGCCTTTGTGGTGGTGCTGGAAGAGCACGCCGTGCTGATGCCCAAAATCCGCCCGATCCTTGACAGCCAGTATTTCGCCAAAGGCGATTTGGGCGCGGCCGTGCTGTCCATCTGCCTGGCGGCTGAGGATCAGGGCCTGGGCACCTGCATCCTGGGTATCTATGACCGGGAAAAGCTGGGCCAGATTTTGAACATCCCTGAATATAAACAGTTCGGCGGGGTGATTGCCGTGGGCTACCCGGCCAGCGACAAAGTGCGGCCCAAAGCCCGCAAAACCATAGACGAAATAGCCCGCTTTATATGAGCAATGATTTCTGGCTGCTCCACGCCGATGGGGCCTCCCTGGGCAACCCCGGGGCCGGCGGGGCCGGGGCCGTTATCTACGACCCGGCCGGCCAGGCCCTGGGTGAAATTTCCCTCTATCTCGGCCCCAAAGTCACCAATAACGAGGCTGAATACCAGGGCCTCCTGGCCGGGCTGAAAAAGGCCCTGGCTCTGGGGGCCGCCAAAATCCGCATCCGGATGGATTCGGAATTGGTGGTCAGGCAGATTCTGGGTATCTATAAAGTCCGCAACGAGCGTCTGGCCGCTTTTTTTAAGGAAGACCACGCGACTCTGGGGCTGTTTCAACAGTATGAAATCGCCCATGTGCGGCGGGAATTAAACCGGGAGGCCGACGCCCTGGCCTCCCAGGCCGCCCGCCGGCCGCCGGCGGGCTGAACGACAATGTGTCCCTGACGGCGGCCTTCCGGGCCGGCCGGGGGCGGGCCGGATGACCGCCGGGTGCCTCTTGGGGCACCGGGAGGAAAGTCCGGGCTCCACAGGGCAGGGTGCTGGGTAACGCCCAGCGGGGGTAACTCCGGGCAAGCGCAACAGAGAGCAGACCGCCGCCGGTGACGGCGGTAAGGGTGAAAGGGTGAGGTAAGAGCTCACCGGCCGGGCGGGCAACCGTCCGGGCCAGGCAAGCCCCATCGGGAGCAAAACCAAATAGGGCGGCGATAAGGCGGCCCGTCTTGCCGCCGGGTAGGTTGCTGGAGCTGCGGGGTAACTCGCGGCCTAGATGAATGGTCATCACCTCCGCTTCATTGCGGAGGCACAGAACCCGGCTTACAGGCCTCCCCTTCCGCCCCGGAAGGCCGCCGTCAGGGACACATTGTCGATGACTCTCACCAACTCAACCAGCGTATCCAGCGTATCCGCTATAGTCGTAGCCGGGGGGAGCGGGGTTCGTTTCGGCGGGCCGCGCCCCAAACAACTGGCCCTCCTGGCCGGCCGCCCGCTCCTGGCCCGCACCGTGGCCGCCTTTGAAGACTGCCCCTGCATTTCGGAAATTATTCTGGTGTTGCCCGAGCCCTGGCTGACCGTGGTCTGGGAGGAGGCCATCCGCCCTTTCGGCTTCACCAAGGTCACAAGCGTGGCCGGCGGCGACACCCGAACCGAATCCACCCGCCGGGGCCTGGCGGCGGCCGCCGGTGACCTTATCCTGGTGCATGACGGCGTCCGGCCGCTGGTTAAGCCAGCCCTGATTGAGGCCGTGGCCCGGGCGGCGGCCGAGGCGGGCGCGGCCCTGGCCGCCGTGCCCGTCCGCGACACCCTCAAAGAGGTCGAGAGCGGACGGGCGGTCAGGACAGTTGACCGGGCCGGGCTGTGGCGGGCCCAGACCCCCCAGGGCTTTCGCCGCGACTTGCTGGCCCGATCTCTGGCCGGGGCCGGGGAGGCTACGGACGAGATCGGCCTTTTGGAGAGGCTGGGCCTGACAGCCGCCGTGGTGCCGGGCTCGGCCGACAATCTGAAAATAACCACCCCAGAGGATTTAGCCCTGGCCGAAGCGTTGCTCAACCCCGGCCGCCCCGCCATCCGGGTGGGCCACGGCTACGACCTGCACCGGCTGGCGCCCGGCCGGCCCCTCTGGCTGGGCTGCCGGCTAATCCCCTTTGATCTGGGCCTGCTGGGCCATTCCGATGCCGATGTGCTGGCCCACGCCCTGGCCGACGCCCTGCTGGGGGGGGCCGGTCTGGGGGACATTGGCCAGCACTTTCCCGACAGCGACCCCCGGTGGGCCGGGGTAGCCGGGGCCGATCTGCTGGGCCTGACCATGGCCAAAGTGCGGGCGGCCGGCTATGAGCTGACCCAGGCCGATCTGACCCTGGTGGGCGAAAGACCCCGCCTGGCCCCCCACCGGGAAGCCATGGCCGAGGCCCTGGCCAAGGCCCTGGGGGTAACCCGCCCGGATATCAATCTCAAGGCCACCACCACCGAGGGGCTGGACTCCACCGGGCGCGGCCTGGCCCTGGCCGCCTACGCCACGGCTACTTTATACGCGAAACAGATGGGAAAACTGACTTGAATCAGAAGAATTTTTGAGCGAGGACGGCGACCAGGACGGCCACAAAAAAACCCGGGGGATATTGGCGTTGGCTTTGATTCTTTCGTCCAGACGGGTAAGAATTTTCACTATCTTATCGGTTCTGACTTCATATTTGGTGTCAAGGTTTTTAAGATCATGCCGAACTTCATTCACCGACTCTTCATAAGTTCATCTTCTCACCTCAGGTATATCATATCACGATATAATTTTTGGAGCAAGAGCCGACTGGTCAAGATAAAAGCGCGGCGCAGCGTCAGCAATTCAATTGATTTTATTAACAAATAGTGGTCGGGGCGATAGGATTCGAACCTACGTCCCACTGCTCCCAAAGCAGTTGCGCTACCAGGCTGCGCCACGCCCCGACTGACCGACCGAATCTGTCTATAATAGATTAACCTTTCCCCTAAAGCAAGCCCATATATTCGATAGTCGGCCCCGGAGCTGGCCCTATTATGTGGCATCTATTTGGCACGATATGTGCTATAATTTTACAGTTTGATTTGTAACGCGAAAGGTTCCTGATGAGCGGCCTGAACCCTCTCAAACTGATTTTGACTTCCGAAGCCGGACCGGCCGGAACCTGGGAATTCACCGGGCCGGAAGCGGTGGTCATCGGCCGGGATCCGCTCAACCTGGTTCACCCCGCCCCGGAGGAAGACTGCCCGGGCCTCTCCCGCTATCACGCGGTGATTGAGATGGGCTCCCGCCGGGGGCTCCTGTGGGATCTCGGCAGTCTCAGCGGCACCTGGCTCAATGGTCACCTGGTGGGCCAGCGCAGTTTGGAAGAATGGCGGCCCGAAAGCGGCCTTCTGGTGCAGGGCGACGGGGTGGAACTGGCCGACGGCGACGTCATTGCCCTGGGGCCGCTCTGTCTGCGGGTGCTGCTGGCCGATGCCATTTTAGAGCGGGCTTCCCACCGCAAGGGCACCCATTGCCCCGGCTGCGGCCAGCCCCTGAAACGCCCCACCACCTTCCGGGCCCCGGACGCCCTGTGCCAGCAGTGCCGCTCCAACCCGCTGGCCGCCTTAAAACTGTTGCGCACCGGCCTGGGGCGGCGCATCAGCACTCTGGCCCCTCTGAAGAGCCTGCGGGTGGATCGCCTGCTGGGCCGCGGCTCCACCTCGGCTGTTTTTCTGGTGACCCGCAAAAAAAGCGAGGTCAACCTGGCCCTCAAAGTCATGCCGCCTTCGGTCTCCGACAATAACTGGGCCCGCAAGAGTTTTCTGCGCGAGGCCGCCCTGGGCCGAGCCCTGCACCACCCCAACCTGGCCCGCCTCTACGAGTCCGGCTTTTACAGCGGAGTCTATTATGTGCTGATGGAATACTGCCTGGGCGGCTCCAGCGAGGAAGAGCGCCTCAGGTGCGGCGGGCGGCTGTCACTGGAGCGGTCGCTGTCGATCATCCTGCCGGTCTTGGACGGGCTGGAATACCTGCACAAGGTCAAGCTGGCCACGGCCAACCTGGGTGGAGGGCGGAGCAAATCCTCAGTGGGGCTCATCCACCGGGATTTAAAGCCGGCCAACATCTTTCTGGGCGGCGACAATGGCCTGGTGCCCAAGATCGCCGATATCGGGGTGGCCAAATTTCACGGCCGGGGGGGGTCGTGCGACACCCGCACCGGCTCCGTGGCCGGTTCCCCGGCCACTATGCCCCGCCAGCAGGCCATGAATTTTAAATACGCCGGCCCGGAAGTCGATGTCTGGGCGGCAGCGGCCTCCCTCTTCAAGCTGATCACCGGCCAGTATCCGCGCGATTTCCCCTTGAACTGCGACCCCTGGCAGGTGGTCATGAGCGAAAAGCCCCGCCCTCTCCGGTCGCTTTGGCCCGAGGCCCCGGCTCATCTGGCCCAGGCCCTGGACGAGGCCCTGGTGGACGACCCGGTCATCCGTCACCAGACGGCGGCCGGTTTAAAAGAAGCCCTGCTGGCCGCCATTGAACAAGACGACATCATGATCTGAAGCTAGTCAGAACAGAGAGCCCCGGTTTTATGTCCAGCGCCACTTCCATCGCCCAAGCCAAATGGGCTCAAGTAACCAGTTGCCCCGTCTGTCTGGCCCGGTATTACCTCAACCGGGCCAATATCGGCCACCGCACCGTCTGCCAGAAATGCGGGGCCTACTTCCACCTCTTGCCCCAGTCATCCGAGCCAGCCACCCAAATCATCTCCTTTTCGGATCTGGGCAGGGAAGATATGTCTCTGGTGGGGCGGCTCTGGCTGGATCTGCGGCCGGGGCTCATCGTGAGCCGGCGGTATAAGGTCATCCGCTTCCTTGGCCGCGGCGGCCTGAGCCAGATCTTTCAGGCCCTGGATATTGAGGAAGACCGCCACCTGGCCTTAAAACTGCCCCTGCCCGCCACCCTGGATCGCCTGCCGCCCCAAGTCTTTCTGCAGGAGGCCCGGGCCTGGCTCAAACCCGCCCGCCACCCCAATCTGGTGACCTGCGAAGGGGTTATGACCATCATGCGGCAGCCGGTCATTTTTATGGAATACATCACCGGGCTCAATCTGGATCGCCTCATGGACGAGGGCAATGGCCAGCTCTATCAGGGCCGCCCCGGCTCCATTGTGGCCCGCCTCCTCGACACTTTCATCCAGGCGGCCCGGGGCCTGAAATACGCCCATCAACTGGGCCTGAATCATCTCGACATCAAACCCCGCAATATCCTGGTGGAGAGAGGCGGGCGGGTGTTGATCGGCGATTACGGGCCGCTGAACCAGGTTGATCCGGCGGCCGGGGCCAAAACCAAGGCCCAAGCCAGTGATGAAACCAGCCTGGAGACCACCCGCCTGGTGGGCACCCCCCAGTATTTCTCGCCGGAAGTGGCCCTGGGCCGGCCGGGGGCCGGGGTGGGGGCCGACCTCTGGGCCCTGACCCTGTCGGCCCTGGAGTGCTTTCTGGGCCGCCGGCCCTGGGAGATGGGCTCTATGGCCGGCCGGGCTCTGGAACACTATCTGGCCGAATTCCAACCCCGGGTGATGGTGCCCCCGCCCCTGGCCGATTTTTTCCGCCAAGCCCTGGCCGAAAAACCGGAAAACCGCCAGCCATCGGCGGCCGAGCTGGAAAGCGACCTGACCAGCGTTTATAAGCGGATCACCAAGCGGCCCTACCTGCGGCCGGAGGCGGTGATGGAGCCGGAACGCCCGGAGCGGATGAAGATGAAAGCCGTGGCTCTGGCCGAGCTGGCCAGGCTGGAGGAACAGCTGAAAGAGAGGGAAAATGGCTGAAAAAAAAGAACAGATCCCGGCCGGAGCCGAACCTTCCGGGCCAGCCGGCCCCCCAGCCGAGCCCGATTTTGACCGCGTGGCCTATTTGCGGGAGATCCGGGGCCAGCTTTTAAAAAAAATGGGCCTCCCGGAAAACACCAAGCCGGAACAGGTGTCCCGGCTTCTGGCGATCAAGGAGCGTTTAAAGCCCGGCTAAGCCTGGGCGTTTTCCTCGTGGATATAGTTGACAATGGTCTGAAGAACCTCGTCAACTTCCCGGGGCTGCACCTGACAGGTGGCCACGCTTTCATGGCCGCCGCCCCCGAAGTGCAGGGCCACGGAGCCGAGGTTGGCCTGGTTGGTGCGGTTCAGCACGCTGTTGCCCATGGCCAGCACCACATTCTGCTTCTCCCGGCCCCAGGTGACGTGGATGCTGACTTTGCATTCCGGGTAGAGGGTGTAGACCAGAAAGCGGTTGCCGGCGTAGATGTTTTCCTCATCCCGGTAGTCAATAATCAGCACATCGCCCGTCATCCGGCAACAGCGCTTGAGCATATTTTTAAACAGAGCGTCCTGCTCAAAGTAGAGGTCGGCCCGCTCCTTGATATCCGGCTGGCGTAAAATCTGGCCGGCGTCCATGGTTCGGCAGTATTCCACTGTATCCATCATCAGCTGGTAGTTGGAGATGCGGAAATGGTGGAAGCGGCCCAGGCCGGTGCGGGGATCCATAATAAAGCCGATGAGAATCCAGTCTTTGGGGGCCTTGATTTCCAGGTCGGTCAGGTTGGCGCTGTCAACTTTATCGACCGCTTCCATCATCGGATTCCAGTGGGCCGGGTAGCGGGACGATCCGCCCAGAAAATCATAGACCACCCGGGCGCAGGAAGGGGCCACCCGGGACATGCCCCGGTAGGAAATAGCCCCCAGCCGCTCGCCCTCGCTGGTGTGGTGGTCAAACCACATGCCACAACCGGGGACGTAGGGGACATTGGCCAGGATATCGTTACTGGTGATGGGCACCAGCCCGGCCTGCAGGTCTTTGGGGTGGGCGAATTCATAACTGTCAATCAGGCCAGCCTCTTTCAGCAGAGCCCCACAGGCCAAACCGTCAAAGTCAGAGCGGGTAACCAGGCGCATACAACCCTCTTTCCCAGATTATTTTAATTTTTGTCCATCTTTATCAGACAGTCTCATTGATGTATCTTAATGTAAATCTGCCGCTATGTCAATCAGTTCTGAAACTGATGATCAAATCATCCGGCGGCTAAAACTCAAATTTCACTTGCAGACTCCCCGTCACGCCTTCCCGTTTCCCCACATAACCCTGCAGTCCCAGGTCGAAAGACAGGGGCAGGTTTGGGGAGGGCTTCAGGGTCAGCCCAATCTCTCCGATGCCGGTATCGCCGCGCACCGAAGGCCGGTCTATGTCATAGCCGTAGGTCGAAGCATTGACGCGGCCGTCAAATTCATGCTCCCAGGCCGCGCCGAGGTAGGGGGTAACCTGTTCGTTCACCGCGTAGGAGAACCGCGCCCCGGCCCGGATCCGCTTTGAATCCGCAACCTGGAATTCCACCGGCTCGCCGGTGGACAGGGTTACGCTGTCGCCCTTCTGCCGCGTCCAGAAGTATTTGCCGGACAGGTCGAGGGTCGCGGCGTCCGTGATCTCCCAGATATAGCCCGCGCCCAGGTGCAGGCCGTAATAGGCGGATGAGGCCTCATAGGCTGCCTGGCGGCCCTGGTTGTCCCGCAGGTCGCCGGATGAATATTTGTTATAGACGCCCCCCGCCCGGCCTGACGCTTCGGCGTAGAAATGGCCGGGGCCGGTATTGATGAAGTCCAGGCGGCCCAGAAGGCCGCCGCCGAGGTGATAGACATGGCCGTCGCCGTGGACGGAAGCCGCGTGGCTGAAGGAATTGTAGGTGTCATAACTCCCGTTCCCATACTCGAAAAACGGGCCCACCGCCAGATGACCCGGCGTCAGATCCGCGCCCAGGGCGAAACCGGCCAGCAGGGACAGGCTGGACATGTCCACATGCGAGCCGGTGTTGTATCTCGACCGGCTGCCGGAAAGAGCGCCGAAAGGAACTAACAGCGGCCTTTGAGCCGGGTCGTCTTGATCCTGCTCCGCCCGGGCGCGTTCGACAGCGCCGACAGCCTCGGCCAGGCCCCGCCCGGCCACCAGCTCCGAACCCTGGTTGAGGAGCATCAGGCCGGAAAGAAAGCCTTCGGACAGGGCCTTGGCCTCCGCGCTGGCGCGCACATCGGTGTTGTCGCCAAGACGTAAAACAGCTCTCTGCTCCAGGGTGGTAGAGCCGGAAAAGCCGCTGTTGGGTGTATTTAGGTAAACTCTTCGGCCCTCGCCGATACTCAACCCGCCCGGGCCGGAGATGGTCTGAGCAAAGGCCTGGCGGTCATCCGAGTAGTTGAGCACCAGATGCCCCTCTCCGCCTATGTTGATGTCGCTGCCGTCCGCGCCGCCGGCCTGACGGCTGTCCAGCTGTAGGTAGCCCCCGTTCACGCTGACCCCACCGGTCAGACCGGGGTTGTCGTTGTTCAGCACCAGGGTGCCATACCCGGCTTTCTGCAGCCGGGCTGAACTGGCCAGCCGGGCCTCAATCCTGGCCGTGTCGCCCGCGTTCTGCACCATAATGGTGGCCGGATGGTCACTCAGCAACGGATGCAAAGTCAGGGTCGCATCCGCTCCCTTCAGCACATAGCCGCCTTCCAGAAAAGCCAGGCCGTGAGTGCTGTGATCGCCGTTCAGGGTAATTGATGAGGGTGTTGCGCCATCAGCGCCGAACACGGCAATAGCCCTGGTTGTATCCGACCAGTAACCATCAGGGCCTGTCGGAACATAGTCCACGGCCCAACTCGCGCTTTCCCAGTAAGCGGCGCTGGCGTGGCCGTTCCAGAATTTGGCCTCCAGGCCGTCGGGCAGGGCGATTAACACCAATTTCCCTTGGGTGTCGTATTTTTTCATCTCAATATTATACGCCGGGTTACCGAATATGTCCTGGCCGTTGAGCAGGATGGTGGGCGCGTCAATGCCGGAGCCAATAAACGAACCGGAACCGTAGCTGGCCAGCACATAAAAGCCCAGGGAATCTAGGCTGGCGACGTAGGCCGCGCCGCTGTCCATCAATGCCCCAGTTACCCCTACCTGGCCGCCATTGTTGAATTGTATGTGGCTGCCACTGGCCAGGCTCAAGTCGTTGGCGAAATTCAGCCGGCCGTCGGCCGCCAGATAGGCGCCGACGCTAATTAAGGCATCGCCTTTGATCTGGCCGAAGCCATCCAGGGTGGCCCCGCTGTTCACGGTTACGGCTCCGAGGCTGCCGTTTTCCAAACGCAGTTTCCCGGCGTTAATCGTGGTCTTGGTGGTATTGCTACTATTGGTCAGGGTCAGCGTGCCGCTGCCGTTTTTTACCAGGTCGCCCGCCCCGCTGATCGTGCCGGCCAGAATCTGGCCGACCGTCTGGTCAAAGGCCAGGGTGCCGCCGCTGGCGATCTCAAAATTGCCCTGGTGCCAGCCATTATATCCCAGGTGGCCGGTAATGTTCAGTTGGCCATTGTTGACAGAGGTTAATCCGGTATAGATATTGACGCCGGCCAGGGTGAGGGCTGCCGAGCCTTGTTTAATGACCCCGCCGCTACCGGCAATAAGGCCGGAAAACTGGCTGTTGGTGTCGCTGTTGACAGTGATGTCCTTAGAGCCCAGCCTCACGCCGCCCCGGCCGCTGAGGTCTTTGACCGTGGTGGTGGGGTCGGAAATGGCGCTGATGTCCAACACGCTGTTCACGGTCACGGATTGTGAGGTGCTGATAGCGCCATCGTCTTTCAGAGCCAGGACGCCGCCGGCTATGGTTGTTTTGCCGGTGTAGGTCTGTCCGCTGGTCAAAGTCCAGGTGGCGGGGCCGGTTTTCTGCAGACCGCCCGCTCCGTCAATAAGGCCGGAAAACTCGCTGCCGGAGACGCTGTTGACAATGATGTCCTTAGAGCCCAGCCTCACGCTGCCCGGGCCGCTGAGGTCGTTGACCGTGGCGGAGCCGGAAGTGATGGCGCTGATGTCCAGCACGCCGGTCACGGCCACGGATTTTGAGGCGCTGATATCGCCGTTGCCGGTCAGGGCCAGGGTTCCCGCCTCCACGGCGGTAGTGCCGGTATAGGTGTTGGTGCCGCTGAGGCTCAGGGCACCGCTGCCGTTTTTGGTCAGGTTGCCCGGGCCGGAAATAACGCCGCTGTAGGTCATGGCATCGCTACGGTTGAAGGTCACGTTCGCGTTGTTGAGAATGTTGCCCGTAATGCTTCCCGTAGTGCCGCCATTGCCGATTTGTAGCGTTCCCGCTCTCACGGTGGTAGCGCCGGTATAGGTGTTAGCGCCGCTGAGGATAAGCGTGTCCGCGCCTTGTTTAATGACCCCGCCCGTGCCGGAAATAACGCCGGAAAACTCGCTACCGTTGAGATTGTTGTTCACGGTCAGGTTGCGTCCGCCCAGTTCGACCTGGCCGCCGCTGACCGCCCCGCTTTGCGATTGCAGAAGGCTGACCGTGGCCCCGGCACTGGTTTGCGAAATGTCAAAAACCGCGTCATCCTTAATGATAAGCGCCGAAGAAGCGGCAATGGCGCCGGCCCCGGCCAGGGCCAGGGTGCCATAGTCGATGGTGGTGGCCCCGGCATAGGTATTGACGCCGCCCAAGGTGACGGTGTTGGCGTTGCCGGTGTTGCCGATGACCAGAGCGCCGCTGCCGCCGATTATCCCGTTCCAGCCATTGGCCAAGCCGCTCTGCGCATTGGCCAGGGTGGTGATAGTAGCCTGACCGTTGTTATATGCCGGCACCGTGAGAGACTCGCCGCTAAGGACGTTAAGTTCCAGGGTGGAGTTGCCGTCCAGCCGGAATGCACCGCTGCCGATCACGCTGTTGCTCACATCAGCGGAGGTGAGGTTCAGGGTGTTGTCGTAGAGGTTGACATTGTCGCCAAAGAGCTGAGCGCCGCTGCTGTCGATCACCACCCCGCCGGAAATCGGCCCGTAGAGAGCGAGCCGGCCGCCGGCCGAATTGTCTATATTCACGACATTTTGATAAATAACAGAGTTGAGGCCCTGGCCCACGTCTATCGGTATAGAGACGAAGTGGCCGATGGTGGCCTCCAGCGACTTGGCCAGTATCTCTGCTGGGAGTTCGAAGAGCGGCCCGGCGAGGATTTTTACCGCTGCCTTTGAGACCACCTTGGCCAGGATATCTCCTATCTTTTCATCGCCCTCCAGACCGGCCCTTTCCAGCACTATGCCGCCAAAGACCCCGCCCA